>CAMFLW010000016.1 GCA_945957575.1 uncultured Aeromonas sp.
CCATGCTGATCCTGGCCCTGCCGCTGACCTTCTTCGCCCACCGTGGCCTGACCCGTTTCGTGCTGTCCGGTTCTACCCGTGATGGCGACATCACCGAAGTAGTAGAAGAGCACTTCGGCAAGACCGCAGGCAAGTTCATCACCCTGCTCTACTTCTTTGCCATCTACCCGATCCTGCTGATGTATTCAGTAGCCATCACCAACACCGTCGAGAGCCTGATGGTTCACCAGCTGGGCATGACTGCACCTCCCCGTGCCATCCTGTCTCTGGCGCTGATCCTCGGTCTGATGGCGATCGTTCGCCTCGGCGGCCAGGTTATCGTCAAAGCGATGAGCGTGCTGGTATTCCCGTTCGTGATTACCCTGATGGGCCTGGCGCTCTATCTGATCCCGCACTGGAACGGTGCCATCATCACTGAAGCCCCGGCGCTGGGTGATGCCTTCAACGGCGACTTCATCAAAACCCTGTGGCTGGCTATCCCGGTCATGGTGTTCTCCTTCAACCACTCCCCGATCATCTCCTCCTTCGCGGTGGACAACAAAGGTCGTTACGGTGAAGGTGCCGAGAAGAAGTGCAGCAACATCCTGCTGGGCGCCCACGTCATGATGGTGATGACCGTTATGTTCTTCGTATTCAGCTGCGTACTGAGCCTCTCCCCGGCTGACCTGGCTGCTGCCAAAGAACAGAACATCTCCATCCTGTCCTATCTGGCCAACCACTTCGATAACCCGGTTATCGCCACTGTGGCTCCGTTGATCGCCATGGTTGCCATCAGCAAATCCTTCCTGGGTCACTACCTGGGTGCGCAAGAGGGCATGAACGGTCTGATGGCCAAGTCCCTGCGTGAGAAGGGCAAGAACGTTGACGTCAAGCAGCTGAACAAAGTGACCGCAGTGTTCATGATCCTGACCACCTGGGCCATCGCAACCATCAACCCGAGCATCCTCGGCATGATCGAAGATCTGGGCGGCCCCATCATCGCGATGCTGCTGTTCCTGATGCCGATGTACGCCATCGCCAAGGTTCCTGCCATGCGCAAATATGCTGGCAACATCAGCAACGGCTTCGTGACCATCATCGGCCTGATCGCCATGTCCGGTATCATCTACAAACTGATTGCCTGATAACTCCGGTTCGTTCTGGTGAAAAAGCCGCTTCAGCAATGAGGCGGCTTTTTTTATTTGAGCAAGGAATAGCCCTTAACAAGTAAGGTGCTGCGGCCTAACATGGCCCGACATCTGTTTATGAATCGGGACAAAGGAATATGTCTGGGTTGAAAAAGGATCTCGGGCTCTGGCAGGGGATGGGGCTGCTCGCCACCTCGCTGCTCGGCACCGGGATATTCGTGGTACCGGCGACTGCCGCCTCGCTGGCGGGCGGGGCCTCGCTCTGGGCCTGGTTGCTGCTGATAGCGCTGGTATTGCCCATCGCCTTTACCTTCGCCCGCCTCGGCCGCCGCTACCCCCATGCGGGCGGTGCGCCACATCTGATTGGCCTTGCCTTTGGCAACGGCGCCGAGCGCTTCTCAGCCTTCCTGTTTCTGGCTGTGCTGCCGGTGGGCCTGCCCGCCGCCCTGATGATTGCCGCCGGTTTTTGGCACGCCCTGTTCGAGATGGGGGAGTGGACCCTCTGGGCCATCCAGTTGCTGACCCTGCTCGGGGTCTTTCTGCTGGGGCTGCGCGGGGCGCGCTCCTCCGGCAACCTGCAGCTGTTGATAGCTCTGGCTATTCTGGGACTCACCCTGCTGATCTGGTTCAAGGGGGAGGTGAGCTGGCGCGATGCAGCCCGGCCGCTGCCGAGCGCGGATGAGTGGCCCCCTATGGCCACTGCGCTGGCGGTGATGTTCTGGTGTTTCGTCGGGCTGGAAGCCTTCGCCCACATGGGGGAGGAGTTCAAGCGGCCGGAGCGGGACTACCCCATCGCCCTGCTCGGCGGCGTGCTGCTGGCGGGGCTCATCTACTGGATCCACTCGCTGGTGGTGCTCAAGTACGGCCTCTACGGCGATGAGGCGAAAAACGCCACCGCCATCCCTTCCCTGCTGGCGCTGCTGTTCGGCCCCACCGCCAAGTGGCTGGTGGCGGTGCTCGGTTATCTCTCCTGCTTTGCCAGCATCAATATCTACATTCAGGGCTTTGCCCGGCTGATCTGGAGCATGGCGCGGGAAGGCAAGTTGCCCCCCTCGCTGGCCGTACTCACCGCCCGCGGCGCGCCGCTGCGGGCGCTCGGTCTGGTGCTCGCCATCTGTCTGCTCTGTATCACCTTCATTATCTGGCTGCGACTGCCGCTCGATGAACTGATCCGCTATGCCAACGGCAACTTCGTGCTGGTCTATCTGCTCTGCATGGCGGCAGGCTGGCGCCTGCTCGGCGGGGTGGGCAAGGGGCTGGCGGGGATAAGCGTGCTGCTCTGCGCTCTGGTGCTGGCGGCGCTCGCCTCCCAGGTGCTCTATGCGGTGGTGCTGAGTTTTGGCTACGGTTGCTTCTCCCTGTGGCGGCGTCATCTGCGCCGCAGTCGTCAGCAGGATGCGCTCCCGCTGGTGAAGTAACCTCTCACCGATTGTCGGAAAAATCAAAAAGCCCTGATGTTCAGGGTTTTTTGATTCCGGCATATGGGATGTTCATATGAATACTAGCTGGCACGCTATTTGCTGAAAAGTGCGGTGTCGGATCAACTCAACGGCGATTTATAGCCAAAAAAAGTGGGATCCAGCTCCCGTTTTGCTTAAAGTGATCCCTTCCGATCCCGGTGGTCGGAATGCCCGCAAGGATGCCCTTCAGACGTAAACAGGATGGCCTGGCCAGACTGACTCTCAGAGATGTGATTGCTTCGGTTCTCTTTTTATCTGTCACCTGTGGTGATAGCGCCTTGTTCCGTTCAGTCAGCCCGGGTTTTGCGTCTCTCTCATCGTGCATTGTCACCATCTGCAGCGAGTGAATCATGAGCGAATCGGTTTTTGAGATCCATGACTGGACCCTGAGCGTTGACGACAACACGCTCTGTCGTCCCGACCGTGAGGTCTACCTCGAACCCAGACTGGTCAACCTGTTGCGGTTTCTGGCCCACAATGCCGGCACTGTGTTTGGCCGCGATGCCCTGATCAACGAGGTGTGGGATGGCGCCGAGGTGACCGATCAGGTAGTGACCCAGTCCATCTTCGAACTGCGCAAGATCCTCAAAGATGGTCGCACCGATGCGACCGACTATATCGTCACCGTGCCCAAGCGCGGCTACAAACTGGTGGCACCGGTACGGCCGCTACAGGTGGTTTCCGTGGTGATGGCGGACGAGCAGCCCGCTCCTGCGGTCAATACCGCTCTCTCCGACAACCCGACTCTATCCGATCTGAGCCCGCCCGCGGCTCTTCAGGATGATGATGAACAGCCCAATGTCGCCCCTTTTCCCGCCGGGCCCCTGACCCGGGCCATCTCCACCCACGCCAAGGATGCCCGCAGCCGCTGGAAGATGGTGAGTTTCGATATCTTCGTTGCCATCGTGCTGATCGCCATTGTCAGCATGCTCAGCTACCAGCACACCAGCCCCCAGGTTCACGCCATGCTGGATCCCAATCTGCTGGTGTTCCGCTTTCACTCCGGCATGGATGACAACAACGAGAACGTGCGCCTCGCCGATGGCATTACCCGCGCCCTGATGGGGGAGGTGGCCGTGGCTACGCCGCTGCGGGTGCAGTACGGCGCCACCACTCTGATGGGGGGCATCATGCCCGGCAAGGAGCTGAGTGTGCGGGTCACCCGCCAGCCGCGCGGCACCTATCTCGATCTGGAGTATCGCAATATCAACACCAACCGGGTGCTGTTCAGCCATCAGTACCAGCTCAGTCGCCACAGTGTGCACGGCGTGTTGCAGGCCAGCAGCCAGGATCTGCTGCGTGCCCTCGACCAACCCGATGCCGAGCCGGGGATGGGCTGGCCCACCGATGATGCCTCCCTGATGGCGATGATGGAGGCGCAGTACTACATCAACAGCCGGGATCCGGTCGCCCTCAAGCGCGGCATCGATCTGCTGGAGCAGGCGCTGATTGTCCATCCGGATCAGCCGCTGCTGCTGGCGGAGCGCTATCTGGCGGGCGAGGCGCTGGCCACCCTGGCGGGCAAATCCGAGAGCGAGCGGCTGCAGGAGATTGGCACCCATCTAGCCCGCGTGGTGCAAAACAGCGGCGCCCTGCCTGCCCGGGTGTGGGAGGCGTTGACCCTGCAGGCGATCCTCAACGGCCAGCAACAGCAGGCCAACTATCTGTTGGAGAAGGCGGCGAGTCGCGGCCGCTCGGTGCTCTACTACATACTGCAGGGCAAGCTGGCGGAGCTGGATGGTCGCCCCGAGGCGGCGGGTGATGCCTACAGTCAGGCCTTCCTGATGGAGGCGACCGAGCAGACCTATCTGCTCTGCCAGCAGCTCGGTTTCTACAGCAATATGGAGAGCCTCACCCCGGCTCTGTTCAATGCGCTGGGCCAGAGCAAGGTGAAGCTCTTCTAACTCCGCAGTGTTGGTTTTCCCCCGGTCGGAGCAGTTGCCGACCCTATCCACAGGCTGCCTTCGGGCGGCCTGTGCTGTTTCTGCTCGTCTCAATCCTGCTGTTTGCTATTGGGGATAGTCGCTCTGGTGAGTCATGATTTATCCCCCGCAGCTCCCCACTATCCCCATTTGCCTTTGTCTTGCACGTGGCATTCGCTGCACTCGCGTTTGCCCAGCTTTGCGCCGCGAGCGTGCCTCGTGCCGTCATCCCGTTGTGGGCGGCGGGATCAGCTGTCCGTCACAACTCATTTCTCATTGCTTACCGCTTATCGCTTATCGCCGTTGCGCTTTACCTCTGAGTTTGGATTGTGATGAGCCGAGCTGAGGGGCGAACAGGAGGTGAGTGGCCACTCAGGGTGATGGTCAGCTGGGCGTTCGGATGGTTACAAGGGGAGTGGGTGCAATGGGAGCTGCTTTATCGCGGGTTTATCTGGCCAAAAATATCAAGGCGGCGAGATAAGGGGGTTATCAAGGGGCAAAAATGGGGCGGAAGGATATCAAGGTTTTATCAAGATGGTGGTGTGTCATGATGTCAAGGTGCTGTTTTTAAAGTGTTTTTGTCAAAAATAATGAGGCGGCGAAAAAAGTTGCCTCATATTTTTATCCGTTAGCTGGTCTTTATGTTTTCCGGGGATGAGAGGCCTAGTCTGTGCCCATTCTTTGGCGGGGCGTTCCGCCAAATGTGTATGTGACGACCCGACCTTTTATAGAACCGGAGATCTTATGTCCCTAGATACGAGCAAGAAGATTGGCCTTATCGCCTGTACAGGTGTAGTGGCCGGCAACATGATGGGGAGCGGTATCGCGCTGCTGCCTTCGGCACTGGCCACCATCGGCTCCATCTCTGTCTTTAGCTGGGCAATCTGTCTGGTAGGCGCCATGGGCCTCGCCTTTGTCTTCGCCCGCCTTGCTACCAAGAACCCGCAAGAGGGTGGCCCCATTGCTTACGCTGGCGAGATCTCTCCGGTGTTCGGTTTCCAGACCGGTGTGCTCTATTACCACGCCAACTGGATCGGTAACCTGGCCATCGCCATTACCGGTGTCTCCTACCTCTCGGTCTTCTTCCCCATTCTCAACAGCCCGATCCCGGCCGCCGCAGCCACCATCGCTGCCGTCTGGATCTTCACCTTCGTCAACCTGCTTGGCGGTAGCTGGGTGAGCCGACTCTGTACCCTGGGTCTGGTGCTGATCCTGCTGCCGGTTGTCGGTACTGCGGTGATGGGCTGGGGTCATTTTGATGCCACCGTCTACAGCCAGAACTGGAACACCACCAGCGGCAGCGACCTGCATGCGGTCATCAGCGCCGTGCTGATCTGCCTCTGGTCCTTCGTGGGTGTTGAATCTGCTGCCGTCTCTTCCGGCATGGTGAAGAACCCCAAGCGTACCGTACCGCTCGCTACCATGCTGGGTACCGGTATCGCGGGTGTTATCTACATCCTCTCTACCCAGGTGATCAGCGGCATGTTCCCGGCCGGTGAAGTGGCTGCTTCCGGCGCACCGTTTGCCATGGCTTCTTCCGCCATCTTCGGTAGCTGGTCTGCACCATTCGTCTCTGCCTTCACCGCCCTGGCCTGCTTCACCTCGCTGGGCTCCTGGATGATGCTGGTGGGCGAGGCGGGCAAGCGTGCAGCCAACGACGGCAACTTCCCTAAAATCTACGGCGAAGTGGACAAGAACGGCGTAGCCAAGAAGGGTCTGATCCTGGGCTCCCTCAAGATGACTGCCCTGATGGTTGGCCTGACCGCTTTTACCTCTCAGTCCGCTCACGCTGCCGATCTCTTCAACGTGCTGACTACCGATGCGGTGCTGCTGACCATGCTGCCCTACTTCTACTCCAGCATTAACCTGATCCGCTTCGAGGGCATGACCTCCCGCAGCATCGGCGCGATGATCTTCTCCGGTGTGGCCTGCGTCTTCTGTCTGGTGGCCCTGATGGGTGCCAAGGGTTCCAACCTCACAGCTACCTTCGTGGTGTCGCTCATCATCCTGATGTTCTACGCCAAAAAACTGGGTCTGCGTCAGCATGACGCGCAGCTCAACGAGCAACCCAGCAACTAATTCCCCCTTTTATCTTCCGAGCGCTCTTCACTCACCATCCCTGATGGAGAGCGCCCCTTTACGTGTGGAGCATTACGATGAATATCATTGCCATCCTCAACCACCTCGGCGTTTTCTTTAAAGAAGAACCCATTCGCCAGCTGCAAGCCTCCCTCGAGCGCAAGGGTTTCGAGGTTGTTTATCCGGTCGACGTCGCCGACCTGCTGAAGCTGATTGAGAAGAACCCCCGCGTTTGCGGTGCCATCTTCGACTGGGACAAATACTCTCTGGGTCTGTGCAAGGAGATCCACGATCGCAACGAGAAGCTGCCGATCTTCGCTTTCGCCAACGACCAGTCCACCCTGGATATTCACCTGACCGACCTGCGTCTGAACGTCCACTTCTTCGAGTACCGTCTCGGCTTGGCTGACGACATCGCCCTCAAGATGGGCCAGGCCACTCAGGAGTATCAGGACGCCATCCTGCCGCCGTTCACCAAGGCGCTGTTCAAGTACGTAGAAGAGGGCAAATACACCTTCTGTACTCCGGGTCACATGGGCGGTACCGCCTTCCAGATGAGCCCGGCCGGCAGCATCTTCTATGATTTCTACGGCCCGAACGCGTTCAAGGCTGACGTTTCCATCTCCATGCCGGAGCTGGGCTCCCTGCTGGATCACTCAGGTCCGCACAAGGAAGCCGAAGAGTACATCGCCCGTACCTTCAACGCCGATCGCTCCTATATCGTTACCAACGGCACCTCCACTGCCAACAAGATCGTCGGCATGTACTCAGCGCCAGCCGGCAGCACAGTGCTGGTTGACCGTAACTGCCACAAGTCGCTCACTCACCTGATGATGATGAACGACGTGACCCCGATCTACTTCCGTCCGACCCGCAACGCCTACGGCATTCTGGGCGGTATCCCGCAGAGCGAATTCAGCCGCGACACCATCGCTGCCAAGGTCGCCGCGACACCGGGTGCCCAGGCTCCCCGTTACGCGGTGATCACCAACTCCACCTATGATGGCCTGCTCTACAACACCGGCTTCATCAAGGAGACGCTGGATACCCCTTACATCCACTTCGACAGTGCCTGGGTGCCTTACACCAACTTCAGCCCGATCTATGAAGGCAAGTGCGGCATGAGCGGTGAAGCGATGCCGGGCAAGGTGTTCTACGAAACCCAGTCCACCCACAAGCTGCTGGCGGCCTTCTCCCAGGCCTCGATGATCCATATCAAGGGTGACGTGGAGGAAGAGACCTTCAACGAAGCCTTCATGATGCACACCTCCACCTCGCCGCAGTACGGCATCGTGGCATCGACCGAGATCTCCGCTGCCATGATGCGTGGCAACACCGGCAAGCGTCTGATCAAGGACTCCATCGATCGCGCCATCTCCTTCCGCAAAGAGATCAAGCGTCTGCGTGATCAGAGCGAAGGCTGGTTCTTCGACGTATGGCAGCCGGACAACATCGACACCGTCGAGTGCTGGAAGCTGGATCCGAAAGATGACTGGCACGGCTTCAAGGACATCGATGACAACCACATGTACCTGGATCCGATCAAGGTCACCCTGCTGACCCCGGGTATGGGTCGTGACGGCCAACTGCTGGAGAAGGGCATTCCTGCTTCACTGGTTTCCAAGTTCTTGGACGAGCGCGGCATCGTGGTCGAGAAGACCGGCCCCTACAACATGCTGTTCCTGTTCTCCATCGGTATCGATCAGTCCAAGGCGATGCAGCTGCTGCGCGCCCTGACCGAGTTCAAACGTGGTTATGACCTGAACCTGACCATCAAGAACATACTGCCGAGCCTCTATCGTGAAGACCCTAGCTTCTACGAAGGGATGCGTATCCAGGAGCTGGCGCAGCGCATTCACGAGCTGACCAGCAAGTACCGTCTGCCGGAGCTGATGTTCAAGGCGTTCGACGTACTGCCGGAGATGAAGATGACTCCGCACGCCGCATGGCAGCAGGAGCTGGCCGGCAACGTGGTGGAAGTGCCGCTGCGTGACATGGTTGACCGCATCAGCGCCAACATGATCCTGCCGTACCCGCCGGGAGTTCCGTTGGTACTGCCGGGCGAGATGGTGACCCAGGATTCTCTGCCGGTGCTCGAGTTCCTCGAGATGCTGTGCGAGATCGGTGCCCACTACCCAGGCTTCGAGACCGACATCCACGGCCTCTATCGTCAGGCCGATGGCAGCTACACTGTCAAGGTGCTGCGTTAATCGATAGTGACAACAGTCGAAAGTGAAAGCCCTGATCATCAGGGCTTTTTATATTTCAGATTCCGGGCGAGGGCTTAGTCTTGCGGGCTTTTGATCGCCTTGACCACATCCTCTTTGGGCTCCAGCTCCTTGACCTGATTGAAGATCTCCAGCTCCCCTTGTGGACTGACGGTGTAGGCATCGGCATCCTGATAGCTGCCGCTGCCGGCGCTCTCGATGATGACCACCAACTCGGGCTGCTTGTCGCCATTCAAATCGACCAGTTTCAGCTCCCGGATAAAGCCGTTGCGAGCCATCACCTTGCCATCCTGAAACTCATCCAGTGGAAATTGGGTGTTCTGACCCGAATAGAGCCGCACGTCATAGCTGCCGATGGAGGCTGGCTCACCGGCCCCCTGCTCCACCCGGATCACCTGCCCGGAGGGGAGGGTCAGTTGCTTGCTAAATCCCTCTCCGGCTTGTGCCGCCAGTGGCAGGGTCAGCAGCCCTGCCATCATCAATGCTCTGTTCATCTTGCAACCTCTTGCTGTCTCTTGAGTGCGGGCTCCCGGGGAGCCCGCCGTGATGCTGTTACCAGATCTTCACCCGCTTTTGGGGTGGCAGATAGAGCTTGTCCCCCGGCTGGATGTTGAATGCCTCGTAGAAGGCGGGAATGTTCGGCACCACGCCGTTGACCCGGTACTCGGGGGGCGAGTGGGGGTCGGAGCGCAGCAGCATCTGCATCAGCTCGGGGCGATACATCCCTTTCCACACCTGCGCCCAGCCGAGGAAGAAGCGCTGTTCGCCGGTGAAGCCGTCCAGCACCGGCGCCTCCTTGCCACCCTGCGACAGCTCGTAGGCCTTGTGGGCGATGGTGAGGCCGCCCAGATCGCCGATGTTCTCCCCCAGGGTGAACTGGCCGTTGACGAACTGACCGTTGATGGGCTCGAAGCGGTTGTATTGGGCCACCAGCCGGCTGGTGCGGAAGCGGAACTCCTTGAGATCCTGCGGTGTCCACCAGTCGCGCATCATGCCGTCGCCGTCGGATTTGGCCCCCTGATCATCAAAACCGTGGCCCATCTCGTGGCCAATGACCCCGCCGATGGCGCCGTAGTTGACCGCATCATCCGCCGTCATGTCGAAGAAGGGGGGCTGCAAAATGGCCGCCGGGAAGACGATCTCGTTGTTGCTCGGGTTGTAGTAGGCGTTCACCGTCTGCGGCGACATGTGCCACTCGTCCCGGTCGACCGGCTTGCCGAGGCGCGCCAGACTGTCTGCATATTCAAAGGCTTGCGAGCGCTGCAGGTTGCCCACCAGATCGTCCGGTTTGATGGTGATGGCGCTGTAATCCTTCCACTTGTCCGGATAGCCGATCTTGGGTCGGAACTTGGCCAGCTTCTCGAGCGCCTGGGTCTTGGTCTCCGGCGACATCCAGTCGAGCTCTTCAATGCTCTGGCGATAGGCGGTGCGCAGGTTCTCCACCAGTTGCTCCATCCGCTCCTTGGCCGCAGGCGGGAAGTAGCGGGCCACATAGAGCTGGCCAACCGCTTCACCCAGATGATCGTTTAGCACCCCGAGCGCCCGCTCCCAGCTGGCGCGCTGTTTGGGCGTGCCGCTCAACGTGGTGCCGTAGAAGGCAAAGTTGGCCTGATCGGTCTCGCTGTCGAGATAGGGGGCGTAGTCGGTCAGCAGCTGCCACTTGAGGTAGGCCTGCCAGTCGGCGATGGGGGTCTGGGCCATCACCTGATCCAGCGCGCTCAGATAGGTCGGCTGGCCGATGACGAGCTCCGGTTGGGCGGCAATGCCGGCCGCATCGAGATAGGCCTGCCAGTCGAGGTGAGGGGCAAGGCGTGCCAGTTCGCTGGCGGGGCGTTTGTTGTAGTTCTTCTCCCGATCCCGCAGGGCGACATTGTCCCACTGGATGGTGGCGAGCCGGGTTTCGAGGGCGAGAATCCGCTTGGCCTTGCCGCTCGGGTCAGACTCCCCGAGGCGGCTCAGCATGGCGGCGATATGCTGCTGGTACTTCTGGCGCAGCGCCTGACTATCGGGATCCTGCTTGAGGTAGTAATCCCGATCCGGCAGCCCCAGCCCGCCCTGATAGAGGTAGACCGCATAGCGATCCGGCGCCTTGGCGTCGGCATCGATCCAGATACCGAACGGTGCGCCACCGCCCATACGGCCTGACTGGGCAAAGGCGCGGGCCAGTGCCGCCTGATCACGGATTTGGTCGATATCGGCCAGCGCCGGTGCCAGCGGGGTGAGCCCCTTGGCGTCGCGGCCAGCCTGATCCAGATAGCTGGCGTAGAGATCGCGGATCTGCTGGGTCGGCGTGCCGGTGGCGGCCTCCTGCTTGGCCAGCCCCTCGACCAGCACCCGCACGTCGGCGAGGGATTTGTCCCGCAGCATGTAGAAGGCGCCGTCGGCGGGGCGATCGTCGGGGATCTTGGCGGTGGCGAGCCACTTGCCGTTGACGTAGCGGAAGAAGTCATCGCCGGGTTTGACCCGGGTGTCCATATTGGCCAGCGCCAGTCCGGAGTGTTTGGGGGATTCTTGCGGTGCCTGACTGCAGCCAGCCAGCAGGGCCAGTCCAATCAGGCCGGCCAGTAAGCTTTTCTTATTGTTCATCTTGTCTGGTTCCAATTCGGGTTGTTTGCTTCCCTGCCCATCGTCCTTGCGCCAACCGGCTGTGCGACCACCTTGCGGCCAGCCTGGTGGAGGGGGCGGGCGAGCCTCACTCTAGCAGCAGGGTTGCAGCTTGATAAGCCCGACTCTGCTAAGATCGGCCGGTCCGTATTGGGGAAGCCTATGATTTCTCATCTTTATTCTCGCTTTTGTCTGACTATGCCAGCGCCGGAAGGTTCCACCGGTCTGCTGGTGGCCTTCAGTGGCGGCCTCGACTCCACCCTGCTGCTGGTACTGGCGGCGCAGTATGCCCGCGAGCACAGCCTGCCGCTGCGTGCCCTGCACGTACACCACGGCCTCAGTCCCCATGCCGATGAGTGGGTCTCTCACTGTGAAGCCGTGTGTCAGCAATTGGCGGTGGAGCTGCTGGTCGAGCGGGTGACTCTGGCCCGTGGCAATGGCGAGAGTCTGGAGGCGCAGGCACGCACCGCCCGTTACCAGCGGCTGACTGCCCGAATGCGGGAGGGGGAGTGGCTGCTCACCGCCCATCATCAGGACGATCAGCTGGAGACCCTGCTGTTGGCCCTCAAGCGCGGCGCCGGTCTGCGTGGCCTGGCGGGGATCCTGCCAAGCCAGCCCTTTGCTCGCGGCCTGTTGCTGCGGCCGCTGCTCGATATCAGCCGGGCCGAACTGGCCGAGGTTGCCGCCACCCTGCCTTATGGTTGGGTCGAGGATGAGAGCAATCAGGATGTGAGTTATGACCGCAATTTTCTGCGCCAGACGCTAATCCCCCAGCTCAAGGCGCGCTGGCCTGCCATTGCCCGTACTGCCGTCCGCAGCATGGCCTTGTGTGCCGAGCAGGAGGCGCTGCTGGACGAGCTGGCCGAGAGCGACTGGCAGCTGGCGGGCGAGGGGGAGGCGCTGCATATCGGCCCGCTGCACGCCCTCTCGCCGACCCGGCGCAACAACCTGCTGCGCTACTGGATCCGCCGTCAGGGGGGCGAGATGCCATCGCGCGAGCAGCTTGCCCGGCTGTGGCAGGAAGTAGCGCTGGCGCGGCCCGATGCCAATCCGCAGCTCATCTGGGGGCGCCAGAGCTGCCGCCGTTTTCAGGAGCGGCTCTATCTGGTCGCCCCGGATCTGCAACCCTGTCATCAGGTGTTGCCGCTCACCGTGGGCGAGCCGCTGATCCTGCCGGACGGGCTGGGCGAGCTGGTGGTGCGCATGGCGGAGCACGGCGAGGATCTGCTGCGCGCCCCCCGAGCGGATGAGCCGCTCTCGGTGCGTTTTCAGGTAGCGCCCGGGATCCCCCTCAAACCGGGGGGGCGAAGCGGCAGTCGGCGGATGAAAAAGTTGCTGCAGGAGTATGGCGTGCCTTCGTGGCAGCGGGGGCGGATCCCCATCCTCTACTATGGCGAGCAAGTGGCGGCGGTGGTGGGGCTCTTTGTCTGCGACGGTTTTATGGCACAGGGGGCCGGGCTGGTGTGTCACTGGCAGGGGAGCGGTGCAGCCCCGGTTCTGCCCGAGCAGGATCTTGCCTGAGGTGATCTCTGCGTGAGATGCAATTAGCCCCAAAAAAAGAAGCTCCGGTCACATGGCGCGCATGTGCCGGAGCAAAGAAGAGTTCGGCATTATTCGTTAGGGCTGGCCTTGCCGGCTTTTTTGCGGGCGTAGAGGTGACTGTCGGCCGCCTCGTAGAGGCTTGGCACATCGACCCCGGATTGCCAGCAGGCGGCGCCAAGGCTGCATCCGACCGAGAAGGTGCTGAGCTCCTTGTGGGTCATCAACATATGCTGCAATCGCAGCCAGACCGGGCGCCACGCCTCGGGTTCGGCCGGTTGCAGCAGCAGGGCAAATTCATCTCCCCCGAGCCGGAAGGCTTGATCCGTACTGCGGATGCACCCCTTGAGCAGCTGGGCGAAGCGACTCAGCACCAGATCCCCCACCGGATGGCCCCAGGTGTCGTTGATCTGCTTGAAGCGATCGAGATCCAGCAGCACCAGCACCAGACCGTGAGGCTCGCGGCTGTGCTGCTCGATGGCGCGACCGATAGCCTCGTCAAAGTAAGAGCGGTTGCCAAGGCCGGTCAGGTGATCGAGCCGGACCAGCTGATCCAGTTTTTCCAGCCGCAGATAGAGGGGCAGCAGTAGGCAGAGCAGCTGATGGTATTGCATCAGTACCCGTTGCTGGCTGCCGCTCAGCGGATGTTCCAGCTCGTAGTGGAGCTGGCCGAGCAGTTGGCCGTGCTGACCTCGTAGCTCGAACGGATAGTTGTGCAGGTTGAGGGTGGCCAGTGGCGGGTGCTGGATCAGCACATGGGGCTGGCCACAATCGAGGTAGAGACCGTGGATCCTGACAATTCTTGCCGCACGATCGGCAAAAGTTGTCAGCAGACCGCCGAGATCGCTCTGCCCCAACAACTGCTCGAGCAACTGGTTGCGTTCAACGCTGGGCAACGGCGTGAGCCGCTCCATCTGGCGAACCCACTGCTCGATGCCATGGCTAAAGCCATTAAGTGACGACGTATTTTCCATGGTCTTCCACCTGTAACACCTGACTACTGTCTCCTCCCTGCAATTGGCATGCCCAATATATCTTTCCTTCCCGCCAGAGCGGCTGACTAAGCTTAAGTCGATAAAAGGAGAGGGAAATTTGTACACCGACCTGTTGATCCTGCTCTTCGCCGCCGTCCTGCTGGTGGCAACTTTCCGGCGCCTCGGCTTGCCGGTGATCCTTGCCTACCTGATTGCCGGCGTCTTGCTTGGCCCCCACGGGCTGGCGGTGATCACCGGCCAGTCGATCATGCAGACCATTGCCGAGCTCGGGATCGTCTTTCTGATGTTCTCGCTGGGGTTGGAGTTCTCCCTGCCAAAATTGCTGGCGATGCGCCGGTTGGTGCTGGGGGTAGGGATGTTGCAGGTGCTGCTCACCTCACTGCTCTTCTTCGCCATCGGCTGGTGGTGGGGGCTGGGTCTGGCCCAGTCGCTGGTGGTGGCGGGGACGCTTGCTCTGTCGTCGACTGCGGTGGTGATCAAGCAGCTCGGCGAGCAGAAGCAGCTCCATACCCGCCGCGCCCAGCTGGGGGTGAGCGTTCTGCTGTTTCAGGATCTGGCGGTGGTGCCCCTGCTGGTTATGATCCCTATCCTCGCCCAGCCGGAAATACAAGGGAGCGCCCTGGCCGCCGAGATTGCCTGGGCCACCCTCAAGGGGTTGTTTGCTCTCTTCACTCTGCTGGCGGTGGGCAAGTGGTTGCTGCCGCTGCTGTTTCATGAGGTGGCGCGGGCCCGCTCCGACGAACTGTTCGTGCTGAGCGCCCTGCTGGTGGCGCTGCTCGCCGCTTTCATGACCTATTCGCTCGGCCTTTCGATGGCGCTGGGGGCCTTTCTGGCCGGTATGATGCTGGGGGAGTCCCACTATCGCCATCAGCTTGAGGTGGACATCAAGCCTTTTCGCGACGTACTGATGGGGCTCTTTTTTATCACCATCGGCATGGCCATGGATTGGCAGCTGGTGGCACAGGCATGGTGGCAGGTGTTGCTCTGCGTGGTGGTGTTGGTGCTCTGCAAATCCCTGCTGGTGCTGCTGGCTGGCCGGCTGATGGGAGAGCGCAAGCGCGACAGTATGGCGGCCGGCATCATGCTGAGCCAGGTGGGGGAGTTCGGTTTTGTGCTGCTGGCGCTGGCACTCCACCACGGCCTGCTGGATCCGCAGCTGGTCTCCCGGTTGATCGGCATCGGCATCATCTCCATCGCCATGACCCCCTGGCTGGTTACTCAGGCCCACTCGCTGGCTCGCAGCCTCACCGATCCGGCGCTGTTGACCCGATCCGAAGTGGCCCAGTCGGGGCTCAGCAAAAACCAGCACGTCATCATCGCCGGGTTTGGCCGGGCCGGGCAGACCTGCGCCCGCTTTCTCAAGCTCGAGGAGATCCCGTTTCTGGCGCTCGATCTCGACCCCGAGCGGGTGAGTGAGGCCAAGCTGGCGGGAGAGCAGGTGGCCTTCGGCGATGCCAGCCGCCGCGATATTCTGCTGGCCGCCGGGCTGTTGCGGGCACGGCTGGTGATCATCACCTTCGATGATCGCAAGCGGGTGGCGGCGATGCTGGCGCTGATCCGCGAACTGGCGGGGGATCTCAAGGTGTTGGTGCGCACCCGGGATGACAGCTTTCTGGAGCAGTACAAGCGGGCGGGGGCCTTCGAGGTGATCCCCGAATCCCAGGAAGGGGCCCTGATGCTGGTCTCCCACCTGCTGGTCAATTGCGATATCCCCATCGGCCGGGTGATCCGGCGCATGGAGCACGAGCGCAGCAGCCAGTACCGCTTCTTGCACGGCTTCTACTGGGGGGATCAGAGCGCCAGCAATCTGGAGGCGGATCAGCTGCTTGAACGTCTCCACCCGCTGTTGCTGCACGATCAGGCGTGGGCGGTAGGCCGTGAAGTGAGAGAGCTGCCACTTGATGAGGTGCGGATCAAGGAGGTGCAGCGCGGGGATCAGAGTCTCGAGCCCAGACCCGAGCTGGTGCTGGCGGCAGGCGATCGGTTGATCCTGTTTGGTACCGTGGTCGCCATCGAGCAGGCGGAGCAGCGCCTGCTGGAGGGGCACTGAATCCCCTCGGACTCATCGGCCGCGCCCCTGTTTATTCCCGCTCTTTGGGCAGCCCTTCGATATCGAGGAAGGCGGCAACCTGCTCCTGCTCCCTGAGGGTGTCCTGATAGCCCAGCTTGATCAGCTGTTGGCAATAGCCCGGATAGAACATCAGAAAACTGGCCAGACTGCTGGTCTCATCCCCCTTCACCCCCAATACCCGCAACAGGCGGCGCAACTGCAGCGGCAGCTTGCGCAGATAGGCCAGCGCCATAGTGTCGAGATCCTGGCTCGGTTTCAGCACGCAGGTCTCGACCCGTTTCAGTTTCAGCCGATTGCGCTCTCGCTCCGGGATCAGGTCCAACGTTTGGTTGATGCGCCACAGCCGCTCCAGATCGGAGTTGAGGGTGTCGGTAAAGACGGTATTGAGCAGATGACTGGCGATATTGGAGCTGGTGAGGTGGCCGTGATGATGGGCCGGTGCCGAGTGCGCTGGTGGATCCAGGGTGATCAGCAGGATCCGCTCCGCTCCCAAATGGATGGCGGGGCTGAGCGGGCTCAGCTGATGGATGGAGCCATCGCCATAGAACTTGTCGCCGATATGGGTGGCTGGAAAGACGAAGGGGAGTGCCGAGGAGGCGAGCAGATGATCCGATGTAAGCAAGGTGCGTACCCCGCGCCGTCTGGCCCGCTCCCAGGGATGGTGGTCGGCCCGTCCCTGAAAAAAGGTGGTGGAGAGGCCGTCGTCGTAATCGGATGCCGTGATGGCCAGCGCCTCCAGACTGCCGTAGAGGATGTTGTCATCGATGCGGTGATAGTCGATGAGTTGATCCAGCAGGCGGTGCAGTGGCGCGTTGTCAAACAGGTGAAAGGCGTGGTTGGTGTGGGGATTGATCAGCCCCGCCGACCCCTCGTACAACAACCGCCACAGCAGGCGCCCCGGGTGAAAATCGAAGATGTGGTGAGTCTCGAAGCGGCGCCAGACCCACTCCAGCTTGCGCACCCCCAGATGGAAGCAGGAGGCGTAGCAGGCCAGCGCGGTGACGTTGATGGCCCCCGCCGAGGTGCCACACAGGATAGGAAAAGGGATGCCGAGATTGCGCGGGTAGAGCTCCGCAATCGCCTTGAGGGCGCCGACCTGATAGGCGGCGCGAGCACCGCCACCGGTGAGCAACAACGCTGTATTGGGTCTGGCCATATGCTGGCGCCTTATTGTGTTCTGACAAGGATGCTCCCACTGACAAATTAACTATAAGGCGCTGTATCAAATATAAAAACGGGCGCTTGCCCGTTTTTTTCATGGCCCCCGGTCAAAGGGCCCGGAGAGGATTTTCCGGTCGTGCCAGCTGCTCGAAGGCGGCGAATACCGGGGCGCTGGCGAGAATGCGGCCGTGGCCCAGACCTCGGGTGCTCACCAGACGGGTATGACCATCCTGGCTGGCGCGCAGGGAGTCGCTATGGGGGGCGAATCTGTCCTCCTCGTCGTGCACGATAATCGCTTCACCACTGCGGCTGGCAAGACGGCCCAGTGGATCGACCGTGCTCAAGGGGTGCTGATACTCCAGCTCAATCTCCTTGACCACCGCATCAAACAGCCGGATGGAGTAGCCGGAGCGCGCCACCATGCCGTAGAGCTGGGGCACATAGTCGAGCACCGGCGAAATCAACAGCAGCGGCAGGGTATCTATACCCGGCTGACGGCTGGAGAGGGTGACGGCGCCTCCCATACTGTGGGCGATGACGCCGTGCAGCGGACCTACTTCGCTGGCCAGCTTGGTTGTCAGCTCATCGAAGGCGCGTACGAAGCGGGGCAGGTGGCCGGTATGGCCGGCGCTGTGGCCGTGGGCCGGGTGATCGTAGGCAATGGCGGTGAAACCCTGCGCGGCGATATGGCTCATCAGCGGGAAGAACTGGCTGGCACTCCCTGACCAGCCGTGCATCAGCAGCCACAGCGGCCCCTGACCGAGCCGATAACTCATCAATACCCCTTCGCTGGTATGGACGGCCTGCTTCACCAGACCCGCAGGTTCGTGGTCATCCCGTTGATTGCGCTGGGGGGTGAGCAGCAACTTGCTGGCGGTGCGCTTGGCATGGGTGGGGGCGAGTCTGTGGTGCAACCGGGTGCCGATCCCCAGCAGCCATTTGCTCGGGCTGAAGCGGCGGGTGTTGAAGTAGATCTTGCTGCTCATGGTCATCCTGTGGTTTTTATGTGCGAACGGTCGTGCTTTTTTATCGGTTTTTAAAAATTCGTGTTGAACGGATGCCAAAACATCAGCGCCAGCTGCTCAGCAGAGCGTCCACTTCGGGCCAGAAGTAGCGGGCCGGATCCTGACACAGTTCGAGATCGTTGAACACCTGATCCGCCAGATAGAGGCCATAGAGGCGGTAGACGGCGCGCCAGGGATCCATACCCTCGCGCCACTCCCCCTCCAGCTGTCCCTGTGCGACCTGACGAGCCAGATAGTCGAGCCAGAAGCGCACCAGCTGGCGGGCTGCCTGCTGTACCTCGCCCTCCTGCGCCGAAGTCCAGGCATCGAGAAACATGCAGCGACCGGCAAAGCAGTGGTTCCATGCCTGCCAGGCGCGCAGCAGGGCGATCAGCTTGTCGTGCTGGCTCTGGTGCTCCTGCTGGCGTACCGGCTGGATCACCCGCAGTCGGAACACTTCGGCGGCGTACTCCAGCACGGCGATCTGCAGGTTGTCGCGGGATTGAAAGTGGGCAAACAGGCCGCTTTTCGACATCTCGCAGGCGCTGGCCAGTGAGCCGATGGTCAGGCTCTCCAGCCCTTGCTGGCTCGCCTGCTCAAAGGCAGTCTGCAAAATGGTTTCCCGGGTCAGGCGCCCCTTGCTCATCACGATCTCCTCATGGCTGGTGGCAGCATAAAGTACGATCGTGCTATTTGTCGAGCGGCAGATAAGTGGCGTGCTGGATGGGAGGGCTCAACCCTCCTTGATATCCATCTGTTGCAACGCGATGACCGCCTGAGTGCGGTTCTTGACCCCGAGTTTGCGGAAAATCGCCGTGATATGGGCCTTGATGGTGGCCTCGGAGACATTGAGCTCCCAGGCAATCTGCTTGTTGAGGCTGCCGTCGCGCAGCATGATCAGCACCTTGTACTGCTGGGGGGTAAGGCTGGCCAGCTTGCTGGCGAAATCGGGGCCATCTTCCGATTCGGGATGGAGCGAGATCCCCTCCGGCACCCAGTTATCGCCCCCGATCACCGTATTGAGGGCGGTGACCAGCTCCTTCATCGGCACCGATTTGGGAATGAAGCCGAGCGCTCCGAGCCGCAACACCTGTTGGATGATGGCCGCATCTTCCGAGGCGGAGACCACCACGATGGGCAGGTCGGGATACTGGCCGCGCAGGTGGGCCAGCCCCTCGAAGCCATTGGCCCCCGGCATCTTGAGATCGAGCAGCAACAGGTCAACTTCGGGGTGCTCGCCGAGCAGGCTGGTCAGGCTGTCGATGGAGTCCGCTTCCAGCAATTGAGCGTCGTTGATGGCCATGTGCACCGCTTGGTAGAGCGCGCCCCGAAACAGGGGGTGGTCATCTGCGATGACGATGGTAAATTGGCTGTCCATATTTCGGTTAATGGCTCACATTGTTGCTAACTGATTGTTTTGAAAAATCAAACTAGCATCGCTCACCAAGAGGGTCAAACCCGCCGGTGTGCAAATGTGAAGCGACCGTCGGATGTGTTGCCATCAGGGCAGACCGGCTGGTCGCAAGCAACTCATGCAGGAGGCAACAGATGGGATCCTTGGTATTGGCGGTGGGCACCGGCTCCACCTGGGCGATGCGGGCGGCACTGGTGCTCGCCATGAGCGGGCTGACGTGGCAGGAGCAGGTGTTCGATCTGGAGGATGCCAAGTCGCTGGCGCGGCTCAAGCGGCAGGCACCGGCCGGTCTGGTGCCCTGGCTCGAACACGATGGCGTGCGGGTTCACGACTCGCTGGCCATCGCCGAATATGTTCACGAGCTCTGTCCCGAGCGTCAGCTCTATCCCGTTTCGCTGGCCGAGCGGGCACTGGCTCGCAGCCTCTGCGCCGAGTTGCACGCCGGATTTCGGCAGATCCGCTCTCTGCTTCCCTTCTTTCTTGGGGCGCCAACCCGTATCGACCCTCCGGTGGAGGCTGTCGGTGAGCTGGCTCGTTTGCAGGAGATCTGGTCGCAGGCGCGGGGCCCCTTCTACTTTGGCGAGGCGGGCACTGTCGACGCCTTCTATGCCGTGATGGCCTATCGGCTGGCCAGCTACGGCATCCTGTTGCCCGGTCAGGCCGGAGTCTATCAGCAGGCGCTGCTGGCTTGGCCCTTGTGGCAAGAGATGTTGGTCAAGGCGCGCCTGCAGTGGCCGGTGGCGGCGCGCCAGTCCCAGTAAACTGTTGCGGGCGGAATAACGAGAGAGGGGAGCCAGTGGCTCCCCTCTCTGTTGCTGGTGGATGTGGCTCAAGAGTTACTTCTGCCGACCGGCAAAGACCACCACCACCTTGTCATCCCCCTTCTCCCGCACGAAGGCGTAGGGGGCATCCGAGAGTTTCTGGTGGCTGCCTGCCGCAATGGCCGGATGGGCTGCGCGGAACTGGCCCAGTTGCTGCCAGTGCTTGACCAGTTCGGCCTTCTCGCCACCCGCCAGCTCTTGCCAGTTCATGTCGGAGCGCAAGGCTTGATCGAACACCCCGCCATCCTTGGCCAGCCCGCGGCCGGACTCGTCGCCATAGTAGAGCTGGATGCCGCCCGGCAGCAGCATAAAGCTGTTGGCGACCCGGCGCTGTAGCGGCACATCCTGATAGTCGCCAAAGAACAACTTGGTGTCGTGGGAGCTGATGTAGCTCAACACGTTGAACTCGGGATCCTGATTGATGCGGCTGGCGTAGCTGGCATAGGTGGGCTCGGCGCTGGCCATGCACTGGGCCTGTGACAGTGCGAACTCGCGCTGATAGTCGAAGTTGATCAGGGAATCGAAACCGTTCTGATACCAGAAATCCTTGGCCACCCCGTGATCCCACACCTCACCCACCATGTAGAAGGGCAGATCGTCGAGGGCCTTGCCCGGGTTGGCAGTCTTCCACTCCTTGAGCGCAGCGGTGCCCGCCTGCTTGAGCTTGGCCCACACTTCGGGCTCCAAATGCTTGACGGTGTCGGCGCGGAAGCCATCGATGCCAAAGCGGCGCACCCAGTCGGTGTGCCAGGCGATGAGATAGTCGCTCACGGTGGCGTTGGGCAGCGGCTTGGCCTTGGTATCTTTTTTGGCCGCCAGCAGTGGCGGCAACCCCACCGGCTTGGTGGATTCGGTCAGAAAGTCCGGCAGCCCTGCCACCGAACCGGTCACATCGTCGGTGCCGGGCTGTGGATAGCCGGGAAGGCCGGCGCGCACCCAGTCACCGCTCCACCACTTGTCCCACTTCGGCGACTGGTAGTCGATGAACTGGTTGTAGCCATGCCAGTTGAGGCCACCGCTCGGGCGCCACTGGTTCCAGACGGTCGGCAGTTTGCTGCTGTTCTGGGTCAGTTCGGTGAGCCCCAGATCTTGCAGATCGGCGAGGGTGGCGTAACCGGCGTGGTTCATCACCACGTCGAGGATGATCCGCATGCCGCGCTTGTGCGCCTCGTCCACCAAGGTTTTCAGGCTCTCTTCATCGCCGTAGTTGGGGTCAATCTTGGTGAAGTCGAGCGCCCAGTAGCCGTGGTAGGCGTAGAAGGGGAAATTGCCCTGCTCGCCGCCGCCGATAAAGCCGTGCACTTGCTCCACCATGGGGGTGATCCAGATGGCGTTAATACCGAGGCTCTTGATGTAGTCGAGCTTCTCGGTCAGCCCCTTGAAGTCACCACCGTGCCAGGTGGCCACCTCGTCCTGACCATCCTTTTGGCGCCCGAAGCTGTGGTCATTGGCGGGATCGCCATTGTTGAAGCGGTCGGTCAGCAGGAAATAGACGCTCGCCTGATCCCAGCTGAACGGTGCTGGCTTGGCCGCCTTGATTGGCTCAAGCAGCAGCAGGCCGCCACTCTCTTTACTCGGTGTCAGGGTCAGCTTGCCCTGTTTGACCACCGCCTCCTGTTTCGAGTAGGCATCCCGCAACCGGGTGCCGTCAGGCCAGACCTCTTTCAGGGATACGGTAACCGGGCCGCCATCCCAGCTGATGCAGGGTTCCTCCGGCGGCTGGCGCTTGAACTCGCTCTTCTTGGTCGCCCGCAACACCTTGAGGCTGGGGGTATCCGGGTTGAAGGTGAACTGATACTCCCCAGCCAGCATGACCCGCAGGGTAAAGCTGTGATCCTTGCTGCATTTGTCCATGGGTTGGGCGGTGCCGAAGGGAAGCGGCTTGCTCTCGCTCGGGCCAAAGCTGGTACCGCAACTGTTGCTTGCGTCGCTGATGCGGATCTGGTGGCTCCCCTTGGCGAGGGTGTGGGTCAGCTCGACAGTGCCCTTGTCCAGCGCGATTGGAGTCGCTACCGGTTGACCATCCACATAGAGGTGAACCTCGGGGGCGGCTATCGCCTGTTGGATGAACAGAGGGGCGGCCAGCAGGGCGAGCCAGAGAGGGGATAAGTTGGGAGCACGACGCATAAGCCATTCCTTGAGCTGGGCAGTTCGGACAAGGGCCCATTCTAGGAGCAGCAAAGCGCGCCTTGGATCGGCAAAATGCCGATTTGTGACATCAGTTCAAATGGTTACGTTTTCAAGCCGAGCAAAGTGTGATGGCGAGGCGGTGGGATGCTCTGTCGATAAAAATAGCGACTATAAAAAATGCCGGTCAGGTGACCGGCATTCGGGGTGTCAGACATAGTCGTCACATCAGACCGTGAAGAACTTGAAGTTGACGAAGGCCACCGCGATGAAGGAGGCCACCATGCCGCTGATGCAGAGCACCGCAGGGCGGATGGCAGGCCAGCGATGGGTCAGCAGAATGATGGCCAGCATGGTCGGGTAGAGGCCGAACATGTAGCGTGGCATGGCATTGAGGCCGGTCATCAGCGGGATGGTGCAGCAGATGAACATCAGGGTCGCCTCGGCCCAGCGCTTCTGGCTGAACAGGTAACCGTTCAGGCACCAGCCGAAGATCACCATGATGGAGAGATAAGCCTTGCGGCCGCCCAGCTCGAAACCGCTTAGCCACCAGTCCAGCGGGCTGTCCATATAACGGCCCCATGCCACCTGAATGTGCTTGAAGGCAAAAGCATCGCCGGTCAGGTGATAGAGGTAGACCATGTAGGCAAACAGGCCAAAGGGGATCATCCAGAGAGTGAACACCACCTTGAAGGCTCGCTCGGTGAAGCGGAAAAATTCCCGCCAGCCGTAGGCTTGCAGCGCCAGAATGAGTACCGGGAACACCATCATCACCCCCAGGTTGCGGGTGGCGGAGATACCGACTCCCAGCACGGCCACCATCAGCCACTGCTCTCGATAGGCGAACAGGAACATCCCCAGCATCAGCGCCATAAAGGTCGACTCGGTATAACCGGAGACGAAGTAGGCCGAGAAGGGTGAGAAGGCGAGCAGCCAGACACCGAAGCGAGCGGTATCGTCACCCAGTTTAAGCTGACGCAGCACCAGCAGCATCAGCGGCAGGCTGGCGAAGAAGGAGGCGTTGGCCACAATGATGAGGCCGATCAGGCTCTCGACATTGAACAGGTTGGAGATGGCACCGGAGACCATCGGGTAGAGCGGCATAAAGGCCCAGTTGGCCGCATTGCCCTTGCTCAGCCAGCGCGGGTAGAGGTCGTAGCCGTTCTCGATGATGCGCTGGAACCAGACGCAGTCGAATTGACAATAGGCCTGCAGCGGGCCTATGTCGGGGGAGCCATAGAGCTGGACACCGAAGTAGCCCATGCCATACAGCGCCACCCGGCTCAGCATGAAGGCGGCGATGATCATCAGCCAGTCACGACCGCTGATGCGCAGTGACGGGCGATAGGGGAGTGTAGCCCCGGTTAGCGGGGCAGTATTGGTCATATCATTCATCAGGCAAAAACCCAGACGCGAGAGAGAACGTAAGTGAGGACGGTAACGGTCAGGGTGGCGATGACCACCGGCAGCAGACCGGAGAGTCCCGCAAACAGCAGGCCGCTCAGGATCAGATTACGCACCGCCAGCGAGAAGAGGGCAACCAGCAGAAACTTGCTGGCGGCTCCCTGCTTCTGGAAGGTGATGTAGCGGTGACCAAAGAAGGAGAACCAGAACGCGATGGCAAAAGCCAACGTGGTAACCAGGTGCTCCGAGATGGTAGGCCAGGTATGAAACAGTGCGATGGAGGTGCCCAGATCGACGAGGGTAGCCCCCCCGCCGACAAAACCGAAACGTACCAGCCGCCAGAATTCCTCGCGGGAGATCATTGAGGCGCTTGCTCCTGCTGCTCTTGCAGATTGCTGTCAGCGCTCTGCTGTTTGGCCGCATCCTGCTTGGCATACTGGCCATAGACCCCTTCAATGAGGTAGACCGGGCGCTGTTTCACTTCCACAAACATGCGGCCGATGTACTCGCCGATGATGCCGAGCGACAACAGCTGGATACCTCCGAGGAACAGCACCACAGACATCAGGGAGGCGTAACCGGGCACGTCGATGCCGAAGAAGACCACCTGGGTCACGATCTTGAGGATGTAGAGGAAGGCAACGAAGGATACGCCGACACCCACATAGCTCCAGACCCGCAGCGGCCAGCTGGAGAAGCTGAGCAGGCCGTCGAGGGCGAAGTTCCACAGTTTCCAGTAGTTGAACTTGGTCTCGCCGGCGTGACGGGCAGGGCGCTCGTAGGGGACGCCAACGGCACGGAAACCGGCCCAGGCAAACAGACCCTTCATAAAGCGGTTGCGCTCCGGCAGCAGCTTGATCGCCTCGACCACGCGACGGTCGATCAAGCGGAAGTCACCGGCGTTCTCCGGCAGCTTGGTACTGGTGGAGAGTGCGTTGAAGAAGCGGTAGAAGCCACCGGCAGTCAGGCGCTTCATCGGGGTATCGGCGCTGCGATCGACGCGGATGCCGTAGACGGTGTCATAGTCACCGGTCTGCCACAATTTGACGAACTCCAGGATCAGGGCTGGCGGGTCTTGCAGATCCACGTCCATCGGCACGATGGCATCCCCTTTGGCATGATGCAGGCCGGCGGTCAGGGCTGCCTCCTTACCGAAGTTGCGTGCCAGGTTGACCAGGGTCACGCGCGGGTCACGGGCGATGGCCTGCTCGACCACTTCACGGGTACGGTCACGGCTGCCATCGTTGACGAATACAATTTCAAGCTGGTCTTTCAGCGGGGCCAGTTCGTTGTCTATCGCGTTGATGAAGGCATCGATGCTCTCTTCCTCGTTGTAAACGGGAACGACCAGAGAGAGTCGAAAATCTGGATGCGACATAATAACGTCCTTATTTGGGATAGTTGTTTTTATAAAATGGTATTCGGGGCAAGGATCACTGGGCTACGGTCAAACGTACCGACTGCACATTGATGGGAGTAGGTGCCGAGAGCGCCAGAAAGTTGGGGCGCTTGGGATCTGCCGTGAGCGAGTCGCCGGGCAGACTGAGACGGATTTCGTTGATACCAGCCTTGGCCAGTTTCACCGTGGTGGTAAAGTCGTGGCCCAGCGCCACTTTCAGCAGAGCGCCGGCTTCCGGGCTGTTGATGCGGGCGTGTACGGTGAGCTGATCCGGATTGGCTGCCTGTTTGGGCAGCACGAAGTAGAGACCACCCTGACCGGTGAGCAGGGTGCCTTCATCGCTCGGCTTCTTGGCCCAGCCTTCGCTGGAGAGGAAGCGACTCGGCTTGGTCAGATTGAGCTCGTTACCCGGCTGATAGGTCATGCTGGAGTTGTGTTCCCAGAAGCGGGTCTTGCCTTCCAGATAATAGAGTTTGTAGGCCAGACTCACGTTAGGGTGAGCCGCCAGATAGAGGGTGTAAAGATAAAAACCGCTCAACGCCAGAATGGCAGTCAAAAAACCGAACTTTTTGTACGTCATATCACTCTCTAACGCCTGACTGAAATTGATAGGCAGATCTCGCGCATATGCTAATCCAATTGCAAAAAAAGCATAGTGGATCACAAAAAAATATTTGGTCACATATTAACCCCTTTTGTCCTCTGCTCCAAACGTTGTGATCTTTATGACTGACCATCTTGGCAGGCAGGAAGTTGCTGATTACAAAGGGAGGGTTAGGTTTGGCATACAGTAATGTACAGGCAGTGTGTTGCGTCATATTCTTGCGGATGCTGATTGTGATGCAGGGTCTATCGCCATTTTGCAGGTGCCGATTTATGATGGCGCATCGTTTAGTCAAGGACGGCTTATGAAGAGGTTATTCTATGTGTGGCTGCTAGCCAGCTGGGCTCAATTAGCCTCTGCCGCCAGCCTCTGTCCCGCCCCCATCAAGGTTGGTTTCGATAACTGGCCCCCCTATCACTACTACGAGGCAGAATCCCCAACGCTGGTGCGGGGTTATGCCGCCGAGGTGTTGACTGCTGTGCTCTCCTCCATGGGTTGCAAGGTCAACTATGTGGAGTTGCCTTGGAAGCGAATACTCCATGAGATGGAGTTCGGTCGTGTTGATATGGCGATGGAGGCGAACATCAACGATGATCGCGCTCGTTATGCTTGGTTTTCCGACTCCTACAACCCGGGACGTACATTGCTGTGGATCCGCAAGGACAGCCATTACCCCGAGCAGGATCTGGCGAGCTGGCTGGCCAGCCAGTGGTCACACCCTGGGCGTGACCAAAGACTATTTTTACGGTGATGAGGCAATGGCTTTGCTCGGCCGTTACGCCAGCCAGGTGAGTGCGGTCAGTGACAAGCAGAATTACGAGAAGCTGGCCCGCGGGCGGAACGACGGTTTCCTCGGTGACATGCTGGCAACACCCAGCGGGCTGAAGAAGGAAGGAATGAGTGGTCAGTTCTCATATCATCCTATGGTCGTGTATGAATCACCGGGATTCTTTATGTTGGGCAAACGCAGCTTTTCGCCACAGTTCTTGCAACAATTCAATCAGGCGTTAGCCCGGTTCAAGGGGACAGATGCGTATGCCATTATCTGGCAACGTTATGCCCCCGGGCGCTAGCAAAGTATTGGCCGTTCACGCATCATGAGCGGTCTGAGCACCGGGTCTGCCCATCAGTCCTGGCAGAGTGAACAAACTGTTTTGAGGTATCCATGGGGATGAAGTATTGGCTGGCCCTTGCCAATCTGGTGTGGCTGGGATGTTTGCCCACCGGCGCGGTACATGCGACCGAAGCACAAGTCGTGATGGCGGCCAGTGAAACCGGACATGACTGGTTTCAGGGCAGTCAGACCGAACAGGCTCGTATCGAGCTGGAGCAGCAGTTACAAGAGGCTGTGCTAGCCCAGCTGCACCCCGATTTTTTCACCTTGTGGAAGCGCCTGCAGGCCGTCCCTGCAGACCAGCGTGGTGCCATCTATGACGACATTTTTGCCAAGCTGAGCCGTTTCCAACACGCTTGGCGGGGGATGGATCTGGTCTCTCGCGAACAGATGAAGACCCTCAAGCTCGATTTGAACCGCCCTGTAGTGACTCAGCCCAGTGATGATGACCTGCTCACCCAGGTGAAATCTCTGCGTCCCCAGGTAGCGGAATACGAGGCGGTACGAGCCAAGGTGCACAAGCTGCTGGCGATGCCGATGGCCAGCAACTGGCCGACCCTGGATATGCCCACCCTGCGTGCCGGAGATAGCGCCGCCGAGCTTGGCCAGATCCGCGCCATGCTCAATGAGCTGGGCGACAGTGTGCCGAGCCATGATGATCTGATTTACGATGGTGATACCGAGCAGGCTATCAAGCAGTTTCAACGTCGGCACGGCCTGACCGCCGATGGCATCATCGGCCGCCAGACCCGTACCTGGCTCAATACCGGTCCGCAAGTGCGTGCCAGCTTGCTGCTGCGCAACCTGTGGCGTCGTGATCTGCTGGATCAGCTGGACAAGTCCCGCTATGTGCTGGTCAATATCCCCGATTATCGCCTGAGCGTGGTGGAGTCCGGCAACGAGGTGTTTACCAGCCGGGTTATTGTCGGCAAGGAGCAGCGAGCTACTCCCATTCTGGCCAGCGAAATTCGCTCTATCGTGCTCAACCCCTCCTGGCATGTACCACGCTCCATCCTGAGCAAGGACATCCTGCCCAAGCTGGGTCGCGATCCCGCGTATCTGAGTCGTGAACAGTTCGAAGTGATCGATAGTGAAGGCAACCCGGTGCAGTTTACTGAAGAGGGGTGGCATCGGGCGCTGGCCGCCGGTTTCCCCTATCGCCTGCGGCAAAAACCGGGTGATCACAATGCCCTGGGGCGCTACAAGTTCTACCTGCCCAACAATGACGCCATCTATCTGCACTCCACCCCGCGCAAGGCGCTGTTCGAGCAGGGGGCGCGCGCCTTTAGTTCGGGTTGCATCCGGGTGGAACATGCGGACGACCTGGCCGAGCTGTTGCTGGCTGATTCCCGCTATCAGCCGGACAAGGTGGCCAATATCCTCAAGGAGAGCCAGACCAAATGGTTGCCGCTTACCACACCGATCCCGGTCTTTACCGTCTACTGGAGCAGCTGGATTGATGAGAATGGTCGCCAGCAATTGCGCAACGACATCTACGGATTTGATCGGGTCAGCTTCCAGAGCCGCCTGCTGTGATCCCTGCCACAGAGTGAAAAGCCCGGCCTGTGCCGGGCTTTTCTATGGGCGATTGAGGTTTGACAGGGCCCCCCACCGGAGGGTAGTTTCAAGCGCCGGTATCACATTTAATCAGTGATCTTATTCAACTATTGTTCGCTTGAATCTGCGATGGACGAACCCCTTATGCTGGAACAAGAGATAAGTCGACGTCGTCTGTTACTGGGAGCCGGTTGCCTGCTGGGTAGCTCGCTGCTCTCCTTCCCCGCACTGGCAAGCCGCAGTACCACCGGGCGTGAACTCAGTTTCTTCAATCTCAATACCGGCGAGCGGGTGCGCGCCAGTTATTGGGAGAACGGCCACTATCTGAGCGATGGATTGGCCGAGCTCAACCACATCTTCCGCGATTATCGGCGTAATGAAGTGTTCAACATCGACAGGAAGCTGTTTGATCAGCTGTTCCTGTTACAGCACAAGCTGGGTCGGCGTAGTGAAATCCAGCTGATCTCCGGTTATCGCGCCCCGGTCACCAATCGCCAGAAGCGCCACAAGAGCCACAAGAGCCGCGGTGTGGCCAAGCACAGCTACCACACCCTGGGGCAGGCGGTGGATGTGCGGATCCCCGGCGTTCAGTTGGCCCATCTGCGCAAGGCGGCCCTCAATCTCAAGGTAGGGGGGGTCGGCTACTATCCCCGTGACAACTTCGTTCATCTCGATACCGGTCCGGTGCGCAGCTGGTAAAGGGGTTGGCAAACTGCCAAGCTCTTCCCACCAAAGAGGAGATAGCGATGAAAAAGATAGTGATTGGCGGCCTGATCGCCCTGTTGTTGACCGGTTGCAGCAAGCTCAACCGCGAAAATTACGACCAGCTGAAGATGGGGATGAGTTACGCCGAAACCAGCACCATTCTGGGCAAAGCGGAGCGCTGTGACGATGCGTTGGGCACCACCAGCTGCCTCTGGGGCGGGGAAGGGAAGAATATCAAGATCCGCTTTATCGCCGACAAGGCGACCTTCTTCAGCTCGGAAGGGATAAACTGAGTCGCAGCTCGTCCATGAAAAAAGCGCCACTCAGGCGCTTTTTTGTTGCTCGCAATCCAACCCGCCTCGCCAGAAGCTGGCGTACTCAGTGGGTCGCGTACTGGTAGTTGAAGGTGGGCAGACCCCACTTGAAGCGTACTGCCAGCAGCCGCAGCACAAAGCCGATCCCGATGGAACCGAACGCCGCCCAGTTAGTCGGCAAACCCTGATCCAGCGCCAGACAGTAGAGCGCTGCGGTGATCAGCGAAATGGCCGCATAGAGCTCGCGACGAAACACCAGCGGAATTCGCTGGCAGAGCAGGTCTCGCAGCACACCGCCAAAGACCCCGGTCACCACCGCCATGATGCAGGCAATACCGGCACCGTGGCCCATATCCAGTGCTCGGGCTGCACCGAAGATGGAGAAGACCACCAGTCCCAGGGCATCGAGGGCCATGAACAGCTTGCCGAGATAGCGCATCAGAGGAGCGGACACCACACCCGTCATCGCCGCAGCGGCAACCAGCAGCACATATTCCGGATGCTCAATCCAGAGCAACGGATAGTGACCCAGCAGCACATCGCGAATGGTACCGCCACCGATGGCCGTCGCCGAAGCGATGATCACCACCCCAAACAGATCCATCCGTCGCCGACCCGCTGCCAGCGCGCCGGTCATCCCTTCGGCCACCAGGCCAACCAAGAAGAGTGTATGTAACATAAGATATCCAAGGGGACGAGAAAGGCTGAAACCCTATCAGCACTAAATATTTCGGACAAGCTTTCGAGTGTAATCATTAATTTATTTCATGCCAAATGCAGAGAGGACACCATTGTGGGTTAATGCCGATCAGTTCAGGAGCCATTGACCGAGCCTCCTGATGTGTAAAAAACCGAAACCTGTTGACTTGGCTACGGATTTTTTCAACGTCCTTTACGCCAGCAATGCTGCCCAGTTATCGGTGGTTCTGATCTATTACTACTTTTTGCAGGTAGCGCATCATGGCCGCCTCGCTATCACTATTCGTAAGCTCGACCACCTTGGCCTGGTCGCTGCACTCTGCCAAGAACTCGGTATTGTCCCCATGATTGATGCTGTGTTGCCCAAACCGCCACCTTTCAAGGTTGCGCACGGTGATGCACTGGTTGCCATGATAGTGAACGGCCTCGGCTTTCCCTGCAGCACCCTGCACCTGCTCCCGCAGTTCTTTGCCAACAAGCCGGTTGAGCACCTGATTGGCCCCGGGATCCGTGCTGGGGATCAGATCATCCTAGAGGTATGGGGCGGCGCTATCAGCACATTTATTCCTACATCAGGTGCGAAATGTCGGACGCAACCGGCCATCAACGGGGTGGCCATCGGCACTGTATGTGGATGGTGCTGTGCTATGTGGCAGCCATCGGACAGAGTGGTGAGCCGGTTAACCAGCCCGTCGGCACCAGGTTGGTGCTGTTGGCCCACAGTGTGTTTCGTGTTCGCCATCGCGGTGAACATGGTGTCTATGTACCTATCCATTAACTGAGCAGCATGTCGTACATATCACCGGGAACTATCTCGAAGCGGGTAGCGGGCCTGGAGAAACAAGCGGGGCAGTTTGTGTGACCGGAACGAAGGGAGCGAAGTGAACCCCGCTGCGTGAAGCCAAGGTTACAGCAGCGCTTGGTTTGAAAGTTGAATAAAAACAACAAGTTGAAATCTTGGTTGATTAGTGCAAAGCTCCAGTTGGCGTTGTTTTGTGTTGGGCGACTGTCGGATTTGTTAATAGTACGGGATGGATATTTTTCCGCCAACCGGGAGCTGGCTCCCTTGCGTAGCAGGGCGGCATTTCCGAGAATAGGGCAACGTTATGGCAAAGGATCCCTTCATGATTGCGTCCCTCACCAAGTTTGGCCTGGTAGCCCTCTGCAGTTCCCTGTTGGTCGCCTGCGCCCAGTCGCCGACCGGCCGCAGCCAGATGCTGCTCTACTCTCCCCAGCAGATGAACCAGTTGGGCGCCGACTCCTTCGAGCAGATGAAGAAGCAGGAGAAGGTGAGCAAGGATGTCAAAATGAACGCCTATGTCTCCTGTGTCGCCAAGGCGGTGACCGCCCAGGTGCCGGCCAGCTATGGTATCACCAGCTGGGAAGTGGTGGTGTTTGACTCCAAGCAAGTCAACGCCTTCGCCCTGCCCGGCGGCAAGATCGGGGTCTACAGCGGCCTGCTCAAGGTGGCCAAGAATCAGGATCAGCTGGCGACCGTTATCGGCCACGAGCTGACCCACGTGCTGGCCCAGCACTCCAACGAGCGACTCTCGCGCAGCCAGCTGGCCGGACTCGGTCTGGCGGCGGCCGACATCGCCATGGGCTCCAGCGAGTATCGCGGCGCCACTATGGCCGCCCTTGGCCTCGGGGTTGAGGTGGGGGTGATGCTGCCCTATGGCCGCACTCAGGAGAGCGAAGCGGATCGGCTGGGGCTGGAGCTGATGGCGCGCGCCGGTTTCAATCCGGCCGAGGCGATCCCCCTGTGGCAGAACATGAGTGCCGCCGCCGGTGGCAACACTCCGCCCCAGCTGCTCTCCACCCACCCGAGCAACGAGAGCCGGATCGCCGAGTTGCAGGCGCAGCAGGCTGAAGTCGAGCCGCTCTATCAACAGGCTCGCGCGTCGGGTCTGGTGCCCCAATGCAAGGCATAAACCTGCGCATGGCGCGCAGTGATGATGCTGCTGCCATGACGGTGTTGCAGCGAGCCAGCTGGCTCGCTGCCTATGGCCAGGTGCTCGGTGCTGACCTGCTGGAGCAACTGGACGTCACTGCCCATCTGCAGATCTGGCAGCGCCGTCTGGTCGAGCCGGGCCCAAGACCCATGCTGCTTTGCCTCGACGAGGTGGTGATTGGTCTGCTCTACTGGCAACCACAGCAGGAAGCGGGGCTGAGCCACGCCCTGATCCGCGCCTTTTACCTCCATCCCGAACACTGGCGACAAGGCTATGGCAAGCGGCTGTGGCAGGCGGTGGCGATGCAGATGCGCCGCACCGGTTGTCATAGCGTTAAATTGTGGCTGCTTGATGGCAACCACATCGGCGAGGGCTTCTACCTGCGCCGCGGTTTCATGTTTAATGGTCAGGAGCGCACCCTGATGAGCCTCGGCCACCCCTGCCTGCAGCGACAAATGAGCCGTTTGCTCTGATCACTCTCCCGTTTTTCGCCTCCGGTCACTTTATTTTTTTTGCGAATTAATACAATGTCCGCCGTGGAACAGAGTTGGATAAACACGGGCTGACAAGGGAGTGCGGGCATGTATTACGGCTTTGATATCGGTGGCACCAAGATCGCCTTCGCGGTCTATGACGGTGCATTGAACCTCTGCCACGAGGAGCGCATGAGCACCCCGGGCAACGATTACGAGGGGCTGCAGCAGCTGATCAGCTCCCGGGTCGAGCAGGCCGATACCCGCTTTGGCGTCAAAGGGGCGGTTGGCATCGGTTTTCCCGGTATTCTCAACCGTCACGACCAGAGCATAGTGGCGGCGAACCTCCCCTCTATCAATGGTCGCCATCTGGGCGCCGATCTGGCCGAGCTGCTGGCGCGGCCGGTCAAGGTGGATAACGATGCCAACTGTTTCCTCTGGTCCGAAGTGCATCAGGGGGCAGCCGACGGCGCAGACAGTGCGCTCGGTGTCACCATCGGCACGGGTATTGGCGGCGCCGTCTATCTGGCGGGCAAGCTTATTCAGGGGCGCAACTGGCTGGCTGGCGAAATCGGTCACTATCCGTTGCCGGCCACCATCCTGATGAAGTATCCCGACTTGCCTCGCCCCCGCTGCGGCTGTGGTCGTCTTGTCTGTTTTGAAACCTATGCTTCCGGTACCGGTCTGGAGCGTCTCTATCACCATTTCCATGGCCAGCTCGCCACGGGTCACCAGATTGTGGCGCGCTTCGAGGCTCATGAACCCCATGCGGTCGAGACGGTCGACTGCTGGCTGGAGATCATGGCCGCCGGGCTGGCCACTGCCATTTCGGTGATGGATCCCGAGGTGGTGGTGTTGGGGGGCGGCCTGAGCGGTCTGCCCGCCCTCTATGAACAGCTGCCGCTGCGTCTACCCGGTCACTTGCTGCCCGGGGTCGCCCTGCCCGAGATCCGCCAGGCCCGCTTCGGCGGCGCCGGTGGTGTGCGCGGCGCAGCCTTGCTCAATCTATGAGATCAGATGTGGGGTCTGATCTCGCCGATAAAGGAGTCCTCATGACCCGTCTTGAAATCTGTATCGACAACCTGGAATCCCTGTTTACCGCCCAGCAAGCCGGCGCCGATCGCATCGAGCTCTGCTCTGCGCTGGGACTGGGTGGCCTGACCCCCTCCTATGGTTTTATGCAGTTGGCCGCTCGTCACGCCACCGTCCCTGTCTATGCCATGATCCGGCCGCGCGCCGGAGATTTTTGCTTCAACGACGGCGAGTTCGAGATGATGCTGCTGGATATCGCGGCGGCACGTGCTGCCGGTCTGCAAGGGGTGGTGGTCGGTCTGCTGGATGAGGAGGGGCGGGTCCCCGCTGCCAAACTTAAACAGCTGGTGGATGCTGCCGGCCCCTTGGGGGTCACCTTCCACCGCGCCATCGATCTCTCTTCTGACTGGCGGCTCGATCTGGAGACCATAGTCGCCGCCGGCTGCGAGCGCATTCTCAGCTCCGGCCATGCACCTACCGCGCTGGCCGGATTGGAAAATCTGCAGGCGATGCAACAGGCGCTGGCGGGGCGAGCCAGCCTGATGCCGGGGGCGGGGGTCAATGCTGATAACGTGCGTACCATCATCGAGTTTACCGGGGTGAGCGAAGTGCATATGTCCGGCATGGGCTGGCGCGGTGGCATGGTGCCCCATGGCGTCAATATGGGCACCTCGGATGATGGCCGGGTCAATATCACCGATGGTGCCAAGGTCGCGGCAGTTCGCGCCCTGCTGGATCGATAGCCTTTTGGACAAAACAGACAAAAAGAGGGGGCTACTTGCTGGCGCCCCTCTTTTTGCTTGTGTGAACTCTCTCCCACGCTCGGGGAAATCAGGTGCGAGGTCGGCAGCACCTCGCGAAAAAGTCTGATATCATCCCGTCTCTTTTATCATCTGGACCCGGAGCACATCTCAATGTCCCAATACGACTCTATCGAACAGAAAGCCAGTTATGGCATCGGCCGCAACATGGGTGATCAGCTGGCGCAGCAAGCCTTCGCCGGTCTGGATATCCCGGCCCTGCAGCAAGGTCTGGCAGATGCCCTGAACGGTCTGGAGTTCGCGGTCAGCCGTGACGATATCAACGATGCCTTCCAGGTCATCACCGCTCGCATGCAGGAAGAGCAGGAAGCGGTTGCCAAAGCAGCTGCCGCTGCCGGCGAAGCTTTCCTGGCCGACAACGCCAAGCGCGACGAAGTGACTGTGACCGATTCCGGTCTGCAGTACGAAGTGCTGGTAGAGGGCAATGGCGCCGTGCCGGTAGCGGGTCAGTCCGTACGCGTGCACTACCACGGTACCTTCACCCACGGTGGCGTATTCGACAGCTCCGTTGCTCGCGGTCAGCCGGCCGAGTTCCCGGTTACCGGCGTGATCGCTGGCTGGGTTGAAGCGCTGCAACTGATGCCGGTTGGCTCCAAGTGGAAGCTCTACATCCCGCACGATCTGGCTTACGGTGCCCGTGGTGCCGGTTCCATCCCGCCCTACTCCGCGCTGGTATTCGAAGTCGAGCTGCTGGATATCCTGTAATCCAGGCTGGCTTGATGCAGACGGCGACCCTCGGGTCGCCGTCTGTTTTTTTGATCCCCTCAATAGACACCGGTTGTCGCGATCAGATTAAATCGGGGAGGGTGCCAGCCAGCTTTTTCGACTCTGGATTGATTTTTTCACGCTGGCTGCAGCCATACTGCAAACCGTCTGACCAAATCGAGGAACCCCGGATGAACAGATACATGAACAACGCCGTGTTGACCGCCTTGCTGCTGCTCAGCATGCCGGCCAGTGCCGACGCCATGCGCTGCAAGAATGCGCTCATTACCGAAGGGGACAGCACTGCCGAGATGCTGCTCAAGTGCGGCGAGCCCATGTTGCGGGAAGATATTACCCGTAACGAGGAGAATCAGTACGGCAACGTGGTCGAGGTCAAATATGGCGAGCGCTGGACCTACAACTTCGGCAAGAACGAGTTCATGCGCTTTGTCACCGTGCGCAACGGCAAGGTGATCGACATCGAAAATGGCCCGCGCGGCCAGTAGCCAGCGGGCGAAAGGCATGGATGCACAACAGACAGAAGGGCAAGTCCCTTGACTCACATCTCCGGCAAGGGGTCGCGGTGACCAAGTTCTCTGACCGCCAGATTGATCTGGCGGGCCAGCCTCAGTCGCTGGCGACAGGTCAGGCCATGAAGGCTGATCCTGCCGGCGTTGAATTCAAATGTCCCCAATGCCTCGATGGCAAAGTAACCTCGGTGAAAGCTCTTGATGTAGCGAGCGATCTGGCGCGGGGATAACTGCTTGAACACCTTCATCACAACAAACTCTGATTGAACCGGACGGGGGAGATGATGGGACTCGTATGTGACATGCTGATGACGGTTTTGTACGCTTTCAATTAATCCGGTCACGGTCACGCGCGGCAACGCGGCCATGAAAAAGTTGTGCGGTGCAAAGGGTTAGCCCCGATATACTGCGAGCACTTTGACTGGATGAGCAAAAGGGTCTGCGCGTGGAATGGGTTGATGTAGTGGATGCGGATAACCGGGTGATTGGTGTGGCCGAGCGCGCCAAGGTGCGGCGCGAGAATCTCTGCCATCGGGCCAGCTACATTCTGGTGCTCGACGAGGCGAACCGCATCCTGGTACAGCGGCGCACCCTCAGCAAGGATTTCTGTCCCGGCATGCTGGATGCTTGTGCTGGCGGCGTGGTCACCACCGGGGAGGAGATGGAACCCTCGGCACGGCGTGAACTGGCCGAGGAGCTGGGGATCCGCGATGTGCCGCTCGAGGCATTCGGTGACTTCTATGCCGAAGGGGAGGGGTATCGGGTCTGGGGCGGCCTCTTTAGCTGCCGTTATCAGGGGCCGCTGCAACTGCAGGCCGAAGAGGTGAGCGAGGTGCAGTGGATGAGCCTGGCCGAGATTGCGGCCCGCGCTACCGAGTTTACCCCCGACTCCCTGCTGGCCATCGCTACTTGGCAGGCGCGGCGTTAAGAGCGCAGCCACAAAAAACGGGCAGCCTTTGGGCTGCCCGTTTTTGTTGCGGGCTAGAGCAGTTTGAGCAGACGGTTGGTGCGCCCGCAACGGCTGGGTCTGGCCAGCCAGTAGCCCTGCCAGTCGGTGGCAAGGCGCAGCAGCGGATACTCCAGATCAAGTCTGGTCACTACCAGTTGTCCCGGCTCTTCCCCCGTCACCGGCTTGCCGCTGGCCGGGTCGATGATTTCGACGATGCAGCTCTCGTTGACGATAAAGCCCTGACCGGGGCGGCTCTCGTAGGCAACCACCCCGACATCCTGCCACACCAGACAGTTGAAGGCGGCAATGCCGTGGATAGCCTCGAGCGGTGCCGTCTCTGGGTGGGTCACTTCGCATAACAGGGCGTGGCGCAGACATTCGGTGGGGGTCTCGGCCAGCTCGGCGGCCTCCAGCAGATCGAGCAGGGTGACCAGCGGGCCGACGAAACCGGTAGGCTGATAGCGCCGCAGTGCTTCGAGTCGGCGCTGGGTGTCGTCGGGGCCGCAGGGCACCACGGGGCAGCCAAGCTGGCGCGCCCCGTTGTCAAAGATGAAGGCGGTGGGGCCGGCGTGATAGTCATGGCAGTTGAGCAGCACCTCTCCTGCCTTGAAGCCGGCGGCAAAGAGCGCCCGTGCAGCCCCCCACCAGTCGGCCCCGGCAAATTCGGGAATGGCCAGCTGCCCGGGGCAGGAGAAGACCCGCAACGCCTGACTGGCTGGTCGACCGGTGAGTCCGGCAAAGGGGGGATAGGCTTGCTGGGCGGCAAAGAGATCCGTGCTGTCGAGCCGCGGCAGGGAGGCGAGCTGCTCCAGATCATCGAGGCGGCAGTGGCGATAGGCGCTGGAGTAGCCGGAGCAATACTGGCTGACATGGGCGAGTTGATGATTGAGCTGATCCAGCTGCTGTTGTGCGCGCAGGGCTGGGGGGCGAATTTCCAGCCCGTCGTAATGATTATGCATGAAGGCCTCCTGAGTCGGCAGATCCTGCTCAAGGTTAGTTCAAATGGGCCCGACAGAGAGGGGCCTGTGTCACATGGCCGGTGTGGGGTAGACTGGGGCTCTTGTCATCCAGAGATCCCCATCAACTACCCATCAACTAAAGGATGAGCACGATGATCACGATTGGTCAGACCCTGCCTGCAGGCGAATTCACCTTCATCACCGCCGAGGGCAAGCAGCAGCGAGACACCCAAAGCCTGTTTGGCGGCAAGCGGGTGGTGCTGTTTGCAGTGCCCGGCGCCTTTACCCCCACCTGCTCCAACGCCCATCTGCCGGGTTACGTGGTGCTGGCCGACCAGTTCATGGCCAAAGGGGTGGATGCCATCTGTTGTTTGTCGGTCAACGACGCCTTCGTGATGAAGGCGTGGCAGGATGCCCAGAACGCCGGGGCTATCACCATGCTGGCCGATGGCGATGGCAGCTGGACCCGGGCGCTGGGCCTGGCCAAGGATACCGGCGCCTTTGGCGGCATCCGCGCCCAGCGCTTTGCGTTGATCGCCAATGATGGTGTTGTAGAGCAGCTGTTTTTGGAGGCGCCAGGCAAGTTTGAGGTCTCCGATGCCGCGAGCCTGCTGGCTGCACTGTGAAATGTTAATCACGGTTTGATTTCCCCTTGAAATGGGAGGTGGCACAGCTACACTGGCGCCACTTTCCCATGGTGCCTGCCCGTTTGGGCTGGCGCTTCGTTGCAGATAACAAGAGATAAAGATCCTATGACCCTGGCTTTTGTTGCCCTGATTGCCGGACTGGCGCTGCTGGTCTGGAGTGCAGACAAGTTTGTCGACGGTGCCGCCGCCACCGCCCGTTATGCGGGGATGCCGCCGCTGCTGATCGGCATGGTGATCATCGGTTTTGGTACCTCGGCACCGGAGATGGTGGTCTCGGCGCTGGCGGCGTCCCAGGGCAATCCCGGGTTGGCGCTCGGCAATGCCTATGGCTCCAACATCACCAATATCGCGCTGATCCTGGGTCTGACGGCACTGATCAGCCCTATCGCGGTGGCCTCTCAGGTAGTGCGCAAGGAGATCCCGATCCTGCTCGGTATTACCCTGCTCTCCGGCGCCCTGCTGATCGATGGCCATCTGGGCTGGATGGATGCGATCATTCTGGGGGCCGTCTTCGTTACCCTGATGGGTTGGTCCATCTGGGCTGGCATGAATGGCAAGGGAGATGCGCTGGATGTAGAGACCGAAGAGGATATCGCGAGTGAGGGGATGTCCCTCAAGAGCGCCATCTTCTGGCTGGTGGTCGGGCTGGTGCTGCTGATCGGCGCTTCCCGTCTGCTGGTCTGGGGGGCGGTGACCATCGCTCAGGCACTTGGTATCAGCGATCTGGTGATTGGTCTCACCATAGTCGCGGTAGGGACCTCCCTGCCGGAGCTGGCCTCGTCTCTCATCGCCATTCGCAAGAACGAGCATGATCTGGCCCTTGGCAACGTGCTCGGCTCCAACCTGTTCAACACCCTGGCGGTGGTGGGGATTGCGGCGGGCATCCACCCGCTCGATGTGGCGCCGGAGGTGCTCACCCGTGACTGGAGCATCATGATGGGGCTAACCCTGCTGCTGCTGGTGATGTGTCTGGGCCGCAAGGGGCAGGGCCGCATCAACCGGTTGGAGGGGGGCGTGCTGCTCACCTGCTTCGTCGCCTACACCGGCTGGCTGCTGGGCAGCCAGTTCGTCTAGCCATATCGGGCAAGATGCAACGAAAGAGGGGAAGCCATGGCTTCCCCTCTTTGCATTCTGTTAACGGCGCTTAAGCGACGGCCACCAGTTTCTGGCCCTTCTGGCTGCTGTCCAGAATGAGGATGCTGGCCTTGGGGAAAAAGTTGAAGGTGGAGGCGGAGGCCCAGGTGTAGGCCCCCATCACCTTGCCCACGACCAGCTCGCCAAGCTCGAGATCCGGCAGCATGATGCCCTCGCGGATCACATCCACGCTGTCGCAGGTGGGGCCGGAGAGCACCGAGTTGTGCAGTTCACCGCTGGCATAGGGCGTACTCACCGGATAGGTGACGTGGTCGTAGAGCTGGCCGTTGTAGCTGCCATAGAGGCCGTCGTCAAGGTAGTACCAGATCTTGTCACCGCGGTGGGCCTTGCCCATCACGCTGGCGACCGAGGTCATGGCCGGCGCGCTGATAAAGCGGCCCGGTTCGGCAATCTTCTGCACGGTTGCGGGCAGCTTGGCCAGCGCCTCGCGGATCGGGGCGCAGAAGCCGTCGATATCGAACTCGCCGCCCTCATAATCGACCGGGAAGCCGCCGCCGATATCCAGCACCCAGGGCTTGAGACCGAGCGCCCAGGCCTGCTCCATGATCTCGCGGCAGGCGTCGATGGCCTGCACATGGCGCCGGGCGTGAGGCACTTGCGAGCCGACGTGGAACGACAGCCCCATCACCTTGATCCCCTTGGCGTGGGCCAGTT
>CAMFLW010000017.1 GCA_945957575.1 uncultured Aeromonas sp.
CTGAACGGTCACCTCTAATGGCGTGGGCAGTTACACAGAATTATTTACAGGCTCCAGGCTCCCTGCTCATCAAGGGTGATGACACCCCACTGTTCATTGCTTTTCTTTACTTTGCGGATGTGTTGTTTGCTCAGCGATTGTATTACGGGGTCCGGGTGTTTTTCATAACTGCGGAACGTCGCTTTATCGATACTGATGGTCCAGCTATGACAGCAGTTGTCTTTGCAGTCATCTCCAATGCATTGAAATTGCGTGACAAACCGAGGGGTATATAGAAATGCTGCCATGTCGTTTTCCGATAATTAAGAGTGACGACTTGAAGCAATTCGCATGCCGTATGAATAGATGTGGTGAGAATACCCAGTAATGAGAGTGGGCAAAAAAATGTTCGGTTGAATTAAATTTTTGCAGCAACGAGGTCGTCTAGATCTGATGTCAACCTAACAAGCTGCAGTGCAGCATTTAACTCGAGGAATACATCATGGGCTTGTCTATCCATACCAACTTTGCCTCTCTGACCACTCAGAGCCAGCTGAACTCCACCAACAAGATGCTGGGCACCGCCATGCAGCGTCTGGGCACCGGTCTGCGTATCAACTCTGCAGCCGATGACGCCGCTGGTCTGCAGATGGCCACCCGTCTGCAGGCTCAGTCCAGCGGTCAGAAGGTTGGCATGCGCAACGCCCAGGATGCCATCTCCATGATGCAGACAGCTGAAGGCGCCATGGACGAGATGACTAATATCGTTCAACGTATGAAGGATTTGGCGACCCAAGGCGCCAACGGCACCAACAGCGATGACGATCTCAGTGCCATGAATAAAGAGTTCGGTGAACTGCAAAAAGAACTGAAGAACATCACTGAAAACACAACTTTTGGTGGCACTAACCTGCTCGAGACCAAGTTTTCTCAGGCCGTGGACTTTCAAGTCGGTGGTAAGTCGTCAGAAAAGGTGTCGGTAGATGTTAAAGATGACCTGAAAACAGTGACTGACGTAACGAAATTGGCTGCACCAGCAACTGTGTTGGATACCCAAGCAAATGCAGCTACTGCTATGGATGATATGGATACCCTGTTGGGTAACATTGGCAAAGTGCGATCCGCGTTTGGTGCCAACATCAACCGTCTGGAGCACACCGTTAACAACCTTTCCAATATGAAAGAGAACACCGATATGGCAAATGGTCGCATCATGGATGCCGACTTTGCCCAGGAGAGCACCAACATGACCAAGAACCAGATGTTGATGCAGGCTGGTATGTCTGTGCTGTCCAACTCCAACCAGATGACCGGCATGGTCACTTCCCTGTTGCGTTAACAGGTGATATGGCCGCCCCTGTGGGGCGGCCTTTTATTTAGCCGATACGTGTCGGTTGGAAAGGGCTTAAAAGGTATTTTCCAACAGGCATGCCACAGAATAAGGGTGTAATGATGCAAGTAGATCCGGCCAGCATGGCAATGCAACTGGTAGCTATCGAGCGCCAGAATATGGACAAGCTGCTGAAAAAACAGATGGACAGCATCAAGGGGCAGCAGAGTGCAATCAGCACGCTTACGACCAAGCTGTCGACCTTCCAGACTATGCTCAAGGATCTGAACAAGGCATCCGACCTGCAAGCCCAGAAGGCGGTCATGTCTCAGGAAGGGATCATGACGGTGACGAGCAATGGCAAGGCCAGCTCGGGGCAATACAACTTCTTTGTGGAACAGCTGGCCCAGTCTCATCAGGTTGGTCTGAGCCTGGATAGCGAAACCACTCCTCTGCCTGCAGATGGCGTCTTCTCTCTGACGGTTAAAGGCAAGAGTTTAGATATCGATCTGGCCACCCTGCCTGCTGGATCGACAGTGAAGGATCTGGTCTCCCATATCAACAATGCCAAGGACAACCCGGGCGTGAAAGCCACACTGGTTAGGACCGACGGCAAGGTCAATATGGTGTTGACCAGCAAGGATAGTGGTGAAGAGAATGCCATCACGGTGAATTACAGCGGTGATGCGAGCTCTTCCTTGGGAACTGCCGTTGCCAACAAGAGCGAGATCACCAAAGCCCAGGACGCCAGGTTGCAAATGGGCGGAAACAACCCGTTAACCATTACGTCTGCCAGCAACAAGATTGAAAATGTGGTCGATGGCCTGACCCTCCAGCTCACCAAGGCCCAGAAAAGTGGTGATGCGCCTCTGCAGGTGACAGTCGAACAGGATAAAGAGGCGGTGACCGGCTCTCTGAAGAAGTTTGTAGACAGCTATAACGAGCTGATCGATGAACTGGCCAAGATGACGTCAAGCGACCCCAAATCCCCAGGTGCGCTCTCTTCTGACAGCGGGGTACGCAGCCTCAAGAGCATGCTTGCCAACAGTGTGCGCGATCTGCCCAACGGTCTTAGTCTGAGCAGTCTTGGCATAAAGACTGACAAAACTGGCAAGCTCTCCTTCAGCGAGACTGACTTCAACAAGGCGCTCGAGAAGGATCCCGAGCTACTGGGCAAGGCGTTGATGGGGGATGATGGCCTGCTCAAGCGGATGAGTGATTCACTCGATCCCTATACCAAACGTGATGGCGCACTCAAAGGTCGCAAGAGTGGTCTTGAGGCGAGTGAAAAGCGGGTGAATGAGCGAATGGAAGCGCTGGATCGCCGTATGAATTCCGCGTATAAGCGCTACCTCAACCAATTTACCACCATGAATCAGATGATGCAGACCATGGGCGCCCTGTAAGGGGCTGAACGACCATTTGGCTGTCTCATCCGGAGCAAGCGAGTTTTACATGTTTGAACATCAAGATGGCTATGATGCCTACCAGTTTGCGGCAACTCAGGCCAAGGCTGCGAGTGCGGATCCACATCAGCTGGTGTTGATGCTGATGGATGGCCTGCTCGACGAAATGGCCAGAGCAGAGGGGCATATTCAAGCCCGCCAGTTTGAACGCAAAGGACAGGCAATCAGCAAGTGTCTGCAAATCCTTGGCGGGTTGGACAGCGCGCTTGATATGGATAAAGGTGGCGAACTGGCGGTCAATCTGCATCGCCTTTATGACTACTGCGGCCAGAAATTGTTCGAGATCAGCGTCTCCAACAATGTTGAGGGGTTCGCCGACGTGCGCAAAATACTGCAAGAGCTGAAAGAGGGCTGGGAAGCGATGGCGCGTCATCCTCGTTAATACGGAAGCAGTACTTCCTTCCTCTCTGTTCTTCCTCACGCCCAGCATATTGAAATTTCTTGGTTCTCGGTCTGGCCCACTCCTTGCTTGTGGGCTGGTTCATCTTCTTTTTGGGGCTCGTCATGTCAGGTATTGCTCCCGTGTTGCGTGAGACCGAACTGCAGACTCGCCAGCGTCAGTTATTGGGGTTGGGGACGCTCTTGCTGCAACAGGCGCAAGCTGGCCAGTGGGATGCCGTCCGTTTGACCGATAGCCGTTTCGCACAATTTGTCTCTCAGGTTAGCCGGAATCCCCAACTCTGGGCTGCGTTGCAACCAGCAAGAGATAAAGCCCGAATGTTGTATAGGCAGGCATTGCAACTCTGCGAGCAGGAGACCCTGGTTCGTAAACAGGAGTGGCAGCAGCTTTCTTCGATTCGTGAAGGTTTGACTGCCTACGGTGAGGCACAGCAATGGGATTGATTCAATTTAGTGGTTTTGACGCTGTGCATTCACCGGATGTCACGGCCTTGAACCGTTTGTCCGGCCAAGCCGGCAGTGAAGGTGAGCTGTATCAACCGCTGGATGAGGCGGTTGACCCTCTGGTTGCATTGGCTTTGCCCGAGCTGGTTGCCAGTGATGTTGCGGTAGAGGAAAAAGAGCGCGAACAGCCGGGGGCGGAGGGCGACCCGGCTGAACAGCTGCAAGCGTTTACCAATATGCCTCCTCTCTTTGTCAGAGTGAGTGATGCCGATGTCAATGGCTTTCGTGTAAGCCGTACCTATCCCCAGGTTGAAAGTAACACTGGCGGCCAGCAGGTGGTGGATAACAAATTGCCGCCCTCTCTTCGCGCCTTGATGGGGAGTGCGACCACGCAGCCCGAGCAAGAGGTGATGCCGCGTCGTGAAACGGTTTCTGTCGCGGCTGAACAGGCGCTCTCTACGTTGCTTGCCAAATCCAATGGTCAACCTGGTGTATTGCCAGGCCGCTTCACCTTACCGGTTATGGCTGCCGGTTTCGATGCTGGAAATGTGCCTGATATCGCTGCGGTAGAGAACAGGCTACCAGATGCTCGTCAGTTGGCTGTCGGCCAATTTGCTGCGACGCCGTTGCGTCCGGCCGACTATCAGTGGGCTCCTGTCCGGTTATCAGACAACCAGAGCCAGTGGGGACAGCAGTTGGTTAGCCTGCTTCAGGACAAGGTTGAGCTGCAGGTGAATCAACAGGTAAAACAGGCCCACATCCGGCTGGACCCGCCAGAGCTTGGGCGCTTGGAGCTGACCGTCAAGCTCGATGGTGACCGGCTTAATGTCCAGTTGAACGTGACCAATCCGGCGGTGCGCGATGCGATGATCCAGTCGGTGGAGCGCTTGCGGATGAGCTTGGCCCCCCATCATGCCGGTGGGGTAGAGGTCAATGTGGGGCAGGGCGGCGAACAGGGACAGCAGGATCGGTGGCAACAGGAGAAGATCCTGGCTGGCCGTCGCCAGTGGCAGGATGATCCGGACTCCCAATGGGATACGGTGCACGACTGGCTTAATACCCTGGTCTGATTTTTAACCCGTAATAGCGAGAGTGGTTTTACATTATGCGGCGTGTCATGAAGTGGTTGATGATATTCGTCATGGCTCTGTGTCTGTTGGCCATACTGGCCTATGGCGCATGGCTTAAACGCGATGTGGTCGAAGTCTGGCTCGGATTGGCAGAGCCAAAGCCAGAGCTGAGCAGCACTCCGCTGTTCAAGCCGATGGAGCGCTTTGTCATCAGTCTGGAAGGGGGGGAACAGTCTCATTATCTGGTGCTGGAGCTGGCACTGGTGACCTACAACCCGGCTCAGGTTGCCAAGCTGGATGAACTGACGCCACTGATCCGCAATGCCATGGTGCAGTATTTCAGCCACCGCTCCCATGATGACGTAAAAGTCGAGCTGCAGAATATTTCCAAGTTGCAGGTCTCTCTGCGCGACAAACTGGTCACTACGGTACAGGGATATGGCTACAAGCCCTATCTGGACGAAGTGCTGATCACCAAGGTGCTGGTACAGTAGCCACGATATGACAAATTCTGCTTGGGATGCTCAACAAGAGTTTGCCGATACTCCGCAACATCCTCGCACGGGAGAGCCCGCTATTCTTGCTCGCTATCTACCATTGGTGAAGCGAGCAGCCAGCCATCTGCGCAGCCAGGTCAGCGCCTGTTTTGATCAGGAGGATATGGAGCAGGTGGGAATGATGGGGCTGCTGGAGGCGTGGCGCCGTTATGGTAGCGAGCCCGATGCCCAGTTTGAAAGTTACGCCTTCAAACGGATTCGGGGTGCCATGCTCGATGAGTTGCGCCGTCTGGACTGGCGACCCCGCCAGTTGCGACAGCAGGTACATGGCCATAATCAGGTGCAGCGTGAACTGCACAATCGTTTGGGCCGAGCCCCCTCAGAGCAAGAACTTGCTACTGCGCTCGACTGTTCGGTGGATGAAGTGCGCCAGCTGGCCTATGCCAGCCAGGCTGAAGCGCTGCAGAGTCTGGAAGAGTGGCTGGAGAATGGCGGCAAAGCCCCGACCACCGAGTCTGATGATGTCGATATGGCGATGACCATCAGCAAGGTGTTGGCCACTCTGGATAAGCGCGAGCAGTTATTGCTTTCTCTTTATTACCAGCAAGAGCTCAACATGAAAGAGATCGCGTTGGTGCTGGGATTAACCGAATCCCGGGTTTGTCAGTTGCACAAGCAGTGTGTGCTTCAGCTAAAGCAGCGATTGGTCGACTCCATATAGTAGTGCTTCACCTTTCTTGGTGACCCTTCTTGTATCGTGCGGGAACATTCATGCAAAAACAGATTGGCATCGGCGTCATATTAGTATGCGTGCTGGGTGGCTTCATGATGGCCGGGGGGAACCTCGCCGCCTTGTGGCAGCCAGCCGAGCTCATCATCATCATCGGCGCAGCGGTAGGTTCCATGTTTCTGGGCAACTCGAAAGAGGTGATGCATGAAATGTGGCGGCAGATAAAAATGTGCTTCAAAGCGAACAAAGAAGAGAAAGAGCTCTATCGTGAGCTGCTGACGCTGATGCATCAACTGCTGGAAGAGACGCGCAACAAGGGGATGAAGGCGCTTGATGAGCATATTGAAAATCCCCAGCAGAGCTCGGTATTTTTGATGTATCCCCAGATTTCGGAAGATCCCCAACTGCTTGGTTTCATTATCGATAACCTGCGTCTGCTCGGGATGGGCAAGATCACACCCCATGAATTGGATACCGTGCTGGAGCAGGAGATTATGGCCATTGAAGAGGACATGCTCAAACCGGCCCATGCGTTGCACAAAACCGGCGAGGCCTGCCCGGGATTCGGCATTCTTGCTGCGGTGATGGGGATCATCATCACCATGCAGCAACTGGACGGCCCCCTGAGCAATATCGGTGTCCATGTGGCGGCTGCTTTGGTGGGCACCTTTATCGGTATTTTCCTCTGTTACTGCTTGCTGGAGCCAATCAGCAATGCCATGGAAGAGATGGTCAAGCGCCGTATCGGCCTGTTGATGTGCATCAAGTCGATCCTGATTGCCCAGTTGCGTGGCAAGACACCCCTGCTGGCCGTCGATTCTGGTCGCAAGATCCTGGAGCCTGAAGTCAAACCAAGCTTCCTTGAGTTGGAAGATTGGGTGACCAACAGGGCGATGTAATGCGCAATCACGAACAGGTTATTGTCAAACGCCAGCAGCGGCGTAACAGTGCCCCCAAAAGCGGGGGGGCGTGGAAAGTCGCCTTTGCCGACTTTACTCTGGCCATGATGGCGTTCTTCATGGTGCTGTGGATCCTGGCTGTGTCCAATCAGGAGGAGCGTGAGGCTGTTGCCAGCCGTCTGCGGGATTACAGCATCATGGACAGTGAGGCCAACCCGTTTGATATTCGCAACAGCCCCTATCCCGTCGATCTCGGTGGCAATCCCTCTGTAATGGATGAGCTGAACCCCAAGTTCGATCAGCAGGGTCAGCTGATGCCCAAGCATATGGATCGTAATCAGAGCATTTTTTCTGACGGCTCGGGCGGTGGGTATGAAAAGCTGTTGATAGGCAAACTTGAGGGGGAAGCCCAGATGAAGCAGCTGGCCAGCTTTATCGACCATCTGGCGGAGCAGATGCAGGCGAAGAATAACCTCGAGATTCAAATTGTTCCCCAAGGTTTGCGGATCCTGATCCGTGATGACGCGGATCGGGAAATGTATAGCCGCGGCAGTGCCCGCATCAGCCCTTTCTTTCGCCATATGTTGATGGCGTTGGCCCCAATATTCCAGCGCATCGAGAATCGGGTCATGATTTCTGGCCATACCGACAGCACGCCGTTCGCTGGTGATAACTACAGCAATTGGGAGCTATCGTCAGACCGCGCCATGATGGCAAGACGGGTGTTGCTGGCGGGAGGCATGCCACCTGAACGGGTCGGACAGGTTGTCGCGATGGCCGATACCATGCTGGAAGATACCCAAAATCCCCAAGGCAGCCGTAATCGGCGCATTGAATTGCTGGTCATGACAACCCAGGCAGAAACTAATCTGGAGCAACTTTTCAGCTCCCAAACGCAAGCTGCAGCCACCCATGCCAAGGAGATGATTTCCCATGGACGACCCTGAGATCGAGTTTCCGCAGCATACCTCGCACAATGATCCACGCAGAAAGGTGCCACGCTGGTATCTGCATGATGGAACAACGCCTTTCGAGTCACAGAGTTGCGGTATTGCGGCCAGATTGCTGATTTCCGGATTACTGTTTGACAAGAGCATCGGCCGCGCAGTGATCAAAGATATTGGCCCGGGCGGGGTCGGTTTCCTTGCTCCGGCCCGATTTGAATTACCCGAAACGGTGACGCTCTCCCTGTTGCCGCGAATTGCGCTGGATTGCAACATCACTCATCGTCGCGCTATTGGTCGGCAGCTCTGCTTTTACGGGGCTCGCTGGTCATATCCGGAAGAGGTTGATTTGGCTCCGGTACTGAGCCATTGGCGCCACTGTTTCATGGTGCCGCAATTAGCGGCCGCTTCTGCTGAATCCCAAGAGGATCAGGCAAGCGTTCCAGTCTGATCTCGCCTCGACTCATATCAAGCCCCCTGGCAGCTTTCAGCAACAGGGGATCATGCAGACTGTCCAGTGATACTGCTTTGACAATGGCGGTCGCCCCTTTCTTCTGGTTGGCGGTGGGGGCTTTACCCTTGCTGTAGACGATAGGGCAATGGGTTATCCCTTGCGCGACAGGGAGTTGCCAGGCCGGATTCCAGCGGCTGGCTTCATTCATTGATACGCCTTTTGCCTGAGCCCACGCGGGCAGTGAGCAGCCGTTCGGATGACGGAATATTTGCAAGTCATTGCCGCTGTGCCATGGCGGAAGTTGAAACTGATAGCTGTCAGCCATATCAAGCAGTCTTGCCAGCGCAACAAAGCGCGCGACATAAAAGCGTGTTTCAGTCGGAAGATCCAGTTCCCATATATTACGTGTCCCCGCTTTTAAAACCGCATTGAGTACCCGCCCTTCTCCTGCGTTGTAGGCGGCTAAAGCAAGCAGCCAGTCATTGCCAAAGAAGCGATAGAGCCATGCCAGATAGGAAAGGGCAGCCTCTGTCGCCAATGGCAGTGAATAGCGCCCATCAAATTCGCTGGTGATGGGAATGGCAAATCGGGTGGCGGTATCTGGCATCAGCTGCCAGGGGCCTGCGGCGCCAGCAGCAGAGACCACATCCAATCGGTAACTGCTTTCCAGTAAAGGAACAAAGGCAAGCAAGGGCGGCAGTTTGCGTTCGTGAACCTGTCCCGCGACCCAGCGAATAACGGGCTGTGTCTCCGCAAGACGTTGTTGAAGATAAGGGCGCTGCTTCAGCAAGAATTGCTGCTGCTGACTGACCAAATCTGCCCCTTTACCCTGAATCGGGACAGGGAAACCAGCTTGCCACTGATAATTGTGATAAGCATGGCAAGATGTTGATATCATTAACATCCCGCACATTAGTAAAGAAATGAGCCGGGTCATGGGGCAATTGTTGAGCAAGGATCGCGCAATAATAAAAACATGATATATCTCAACAGTTTTTTGAATTTAAGGTCGTCTGATCATGTGTAATCCAGGACGTAGCAAGCATGATAACACGAGTAAAAAAGAGCCCAAATTCGGGTAAAGCTATTCAGAAATTTTTGCTGTATCTGATACTCGCCAATTTCATTCTGATGGGCTTGTACATTGGTTACGCTCAAGAGCTGACATTTGCCACCAATATTCTGCTGACATCCCTGCTGATTATTTACAATCTGTTGCTTTGTCAGCTGGTGTCTCTGCGTGCTCGCCGTTCGAAAGATGGTTACATCATCTATCCAGTGATATGTGTCAGTATTTTGCTCTGTGCAGTGGTATTGTTCCGTTTCATCATATCGCCCAGATAGTGACCGCTCACCGACTTGCTGCTTATTAATCACTTTCTGTTTTTTCAGCAATAACTCTTGGAAAATCAACCTACTCAATCCGCAGCATGCAATTGCTGCGTCAATATGTTCCCTCTGTCCCATCTCCTTGCTTGAAAAGCCCACTGCACGTCCTTAAACTTCAGGGTGGGGAAAAGTGGATCAAAGTGGTTTTTAGAGGGGCAATCTGCCTGCTCACTCACCTTCAGGGACTGCAATTTGTTGCGTGGCGCTCATGCCATCAGCCTGGACACTAAAGGGCGGCTGGCAATTCCGACCAAATTCCGTGATTGGCTGCGCTCTGAGCGCGACGGCCAGCTGGTCTGCACCATCGATATTGCCCATCCCTGTCTGCTGCTTTATCCCCTGAATGAATGGGAAGAGGTCGAGCGCAAGCTCAAGACTCTCTCCAGCATGAATCCGCAAGAGCGCCGTTTGCAGCGACTGCTGTTGGGACATGCAACCGAATGCGAGCTGGATGGCAATGGCCGTCTGCTGCTCAGCCAGCCACTGCGCAACCATGCGGGGCTGGACAAGAAGATCATGTTGGTGGGCCAGCTCAACAAATTCGAGCTGTGGGATGAAGCCCGCTGGCAACAACAGGTCAATGACGACATCTTGGGGCTGCCCGGGGACGATTGGGCAAGCTCACCACGACTACAGGATTTCTCTTTATAAATGACCCAAGCCGCTGAACACATCACAGTGCTGCTGCATGAAGCAGTAGAAGGTCTGGCTATCAAGCCGGACGGTGTCTACGTCGACGGTACGTTTGGCCGTGGTGGTCATTCTCGCCTGATCCTGCAGCACCTTGGCCCCAATGGCCGCCTGATCGCCATCGATCGCGATCCCCAGGCGATCGCCGAAGCGGCCAAGATTCAAGATCCGCGTTTCGAAATCGTCCATGGCCCCTTCTCCGGCATCGCCTCCTATCTCGATGAGCGTGGTTTGCTGGGCAAGGTGGATGGCTTCCTGCTGGATCTGGGGGTCTCTTCACCCCAGCTGGATGATGCCGAGCGCGGGTTCAGTTTTATGAAAGATGGTCCGCTCGATATGCGGATGGACCCCACCTCCGGCCAGAGCGCCGCCGAGTGGCTGGCCAAGGCCGATGTGGATGACATCGCCTGGGTGTTGAAGACCTTCGGTGAGGAGCGTTTTGCCAAGAAGATCGCCCGCGCCATCGTGCACGACCGCGTGACCGAGCCTTATGTGCGTACCCGCCAACTGGCCGAGATGATTGCCCGGGTCAATCCGAGCAAGGAGAAGGGCAAGCATGCGGCAACCCGCAGCTTCCAGGCCATTCGCATCTATATCAACAGCGAGCTGGACGAGATCGAAACCGCGCTCAACGGTGCGCTGGAAGTGCTGGCACCTCACGGCCGTCTGTCGGTGATCAGCTTCCATTCGCTGGAAGACCGGTTGGTGAAGCATTTTATTCGCAAGCACGAGAAGGGGCCGGAAGTGCCTTACGGTATTCCGTTGACCGAGGCCCAGCTGGCTGGCGGTCGCAAATTGAAGTCGGTCGGCAAGGCGCTCAAGCCTTCTGATCATGAAGTATCTGAAAACAGCCGGTCACGCAGCTCGGTGCTGCGGGTTGCCGAACGGTTGGCGGAGTAAGCGATGAGCGAAGTGCGTGTTCATCTGGCCAAGGAGATCGTTGCCGATCTCTGGCGGCACAAGCTGCAGATTTTTCTGTCGGTCGCCGTGCTGGTGACCGCGTTTGCCGTGATCCTGGTGACCAACATGACCCGTGGTCTGACGGCCAAGCAGAACGATCTGATGGCAGAAGAGGATCGCCTCAATATCGAATGGCGCCACCTGCTGTTGGAGCAGGGCACCCTGGCTGAACACTCCCGGGTGGCGAGTCTGGCGATGGACAAGTTGCAGATGGGTCGTCCGCTGGTGACCACCGAGAAGGTAATTACCCAACCATGAAACGCAAGGCTACAGCCAAAGCGGCCAAAGCGAATGTCAAAGCGCCATCGATCTATCCGTGGCGCTTTCGCACGCTTGCGGTGTTTATCGGCATCGCGTTTGTGGGTCTGATCCTGCGTCTGGCCTGGATCCAGGTGATCAATCCGGATCGTCTGCGTCAGGAGGGTGACATGCGTTCCCTGCGTACCACCTCTACCCAGGCGGTGCGCGGCATGATCACCGATCGCAACGGCGAGCAGCTGGCGGTATCGGTCCCGGTCGAGGCGGTCTGGGCCGATCCCAAGACGGTGCATGAATCCGGGGCCATCAATAATGAGCGCGCCTGGCTGGCGCTCTCCGCCGTGCTCAAGCTCGACATCAATACCCTCAAACACCGCATCGCCAACCCCAGCAAGCGCTTCGTCTATCTGCAGCGTCAGGTTACTCCTGCGGTGGCAGAATATATCAAGGGGCTCAAGCTGGGTGGCGTCTACCTGCGCCCCGAAGCGCGCCGCTTCTATCCGACCGGCGAGATCAGCGCCCATCTGGTGGGGGTGACCAACATCGATGGCAGCGGTATTGAAGGGATTGAGCGCAGCTACAACGAGTGGCTGACGGCGACACCCGGCGAAATGCGGGTACGAAAGGATCGTCAAGGTCGCGTCATCGAGCGGCTTGGCATCGTCAAAGAGGGCAAGAACGCCAACGATCTGCAGCTCAGTATCGATCAGCGGGTGCAGGCTCTGGCCTACCGTGCCCTCAAGCGGGCAACCGACGAGAACAAGGCGACCTCCGGTTCCATGGTGATGCTGGATATCAAGACCGGTGAAGTGCTCGCCATGGTCAACACCCCCTCCTATAACCCGAACAACCGAGGCCAGTATCAGAGCTTCCGGGTACGCAACCGGGTGGTGACTGATACCTACGAGCCAGGTTCGACCGTCAAGCCATTGATTTTGCTCAGTGCCTTGCAGGCAGGTGTCACCAGCTGGAAAGATTTCATTCCTGGTGGGCCGCTCTTTATCGGTGCCAAGCAGATCAAGGACGTCAGTATCCACAAGGCGACCAACCTCTACGATATCCTGCGCTACTCCTCCAACATCGGTATGTCGCGCATCGCGTTGCGGATGCCGGCGCAGGAGATGATCAACACCCTCAGCATGTTCGGTTTCGGCATGGATACCGGCAGCGGGCTGATGGGCGAGAGCAGCGGCATGCTGCCCCAGCGTCGCCGCTGGTCCGATATCGAGCGAGCGACCCTCTCGTTCGGTTATGGTCTGCGGGTCACCCCGCTGCAGCTGGCCTCCGCCTACGCCACCCTGGCCAACAAGGGCAAGCGGGTGCCGCTCTCCATCGTCAAGGTGACTACGCCGCCCAAGGGTGAGCAAGTTATTGATCACAACAACGCCGCTGCCATGTTGCAGGCACTGGAGTATGTGGTCGACAACGCCATTCCAAAAGCCAAGATCCCGGGCTATCGGGTCGGTGGCAAGAGTGGTACCGCCAAGGTCGCCGTCGCCGGTGGCTATGGCAAGGATTACATGGCCTGGTTTGCCGGTTTCGCGCCCGCCAGTGATCCCCGTTTCGTCATGGTGGTGGTGATCAACGAGCCAAAAGGCAGCGCCTATTATGGCGGCGCCGTGGCGACCCCACCGTTTGCAGAGGCCATGGGCGGGGTGCTGCAGCTCTTCAATATTCGTCCCGATGCGGTGCCGCCAGCGGTGCCCACCAAACTTGCCCGTACGGAGGCTTCTCTTGTCCCGCGCACTTGATGCATTACTGCGCCCCTTCGGTATCCAGGCGCCGGCGCTCACCCTGACCGATATCCAGCTGGATAGTCGGCGGGTTGGCCCCGGCTCGCTCTTCGTGGCCATTCGCGGTCATCAAGTGGATGGCAGACGGTTTATCGAACAGGCGGTGGCTCAGGGAGCGACCGCTGTTGTGTTTGAGGAGGATGGTGAATTTATCCCACCGTCGACTCCGGTTCCCTGTATCGGGATGCGGGATCTGCCCGCTCACCTCTCTGAGCTCTCCGGATATTTCTACGACCAGCCAGCCAAAAAACTGGCGCTGGTCGGGATCACCGGCACCAATGGCAAGAGCACCACGGCACTGCTGGTCGCCAACTGGCGCACCCTGCTGGGTGGCAAGGCGGGTGTGATGGGCACCATCGGCAACGGCCTGTTTGGCAATTTGATCGAAGCGGAAAATACCACCGGCAGTGCCGTTCAGGTGCAAGCCAATCTGGCTGCGCTGCAAGCGCAGGGGGCGGATCTGGTGGCGATGGAAGTTTCAAGCCACGGTCTGGTACAGCACCGTGTTGCCGCGCTACCCTTTGCCGCCGCTGTCTTCACCAACTTGAGCCGGGATCACCTCGACTACCACGGCACCATGGAGGCCTATGGCGCCGCCAAGGAGCAGCTGTTGCAGCTGGTCGATGAGTCGAATGCGGTGATCAACCGTGATGACGAGTTGGGTGCCAAGTGGCTCGAGAAATACCCGGCAGCGGTGGCCTTCAGTGTGGATGGCCCGATTGAACACCATTCTGGCCGTCAATTAACGGCGCAGCAGCTCGATTTTCACCAGCAAGGTTTTCGCGCGCAGATTAACTCCAGCTGGGGGAATGGTGTATTATCCGCCCCCTTGCTCGGGCGCTTCAACGTCAGCAATGTGCTGGCCGCGATGGGTGTGATGCTGGTGCTCGGTTACGACTTCAACGAGCTGCTGGCGACAGCGCCTCAGTTGCAGCCGGTGACCGGTCGCATGGAGTGTTTCGGCGGTGGTGATACGCCGCTGGCGGTGGTCGATTACGCCCACACCCCGGATGCGCTGGAGAAGGCATTGCAGGCCCTGCGGGTGCACTGTACAGGCCTGCTCTGGTGCCTGGTCGGCTGTGGTGGCGACCGCGATCGCGGCAAGCGCCCCATGATGGCCGCCATGGCCGAGCAGTATGCGGATCGCGTGATCCTGACCGACGACAATCCCCGTACCGAGGAGCCGGCCCGGATCATGGCCGACATGGTGGCGGGTCTTCGCGATCCTGCTGCGGTGCAGGTTGAGCACGACAGGGTCAAGGCGATTTCGCTGGCCATCGGTCAGGCGAGCAAACAGGACATCATCCTGGTGGCCGGTAAGGGTCACGAGGATTATCAGATCATTGGAACCGACAAGCGGCACTACAGCGACCGGGAAACCGTCGCGGCCGCCTTGCACACATTATTGGAGTCATTCAAATGATGACCCTCAGGCTTGCCGAGCTGGCGCAGGTACTCGATGCCCGTCTGATTGGTAACGATGGCGAGATCAGCGTCGTCAGTACCGATACCCGCACTCTGGGCGCGGGTGCCCTGTTCGTTGCCCTGCGCGGCGAGCGCTTCGATGCCCACGATTTTTGCGAGCAGGCCGTTCAGGCAGGGGCCTCTGCCCTGCTGGTCGAGCGTGAACTGCCGCTGGCCATCCCCCAGCTGGTGGTGACCGACAGTCTGAAAGGACTGGGCCGACTCGGCAAACTCGTGCGCGAGCGCATCAACCCGAAAGTGCTGGCCATTACCGGCAGCTGCGGCAAGACCACGGTGAAGGAGATGGCAACCGCCATCCTGCGCAACGAAGGGGAAGTGCTGGCCACCGCTGGCAACTTCAACAACGAGGTGGGCGTGCCGCTCACCCTGCTGCGCCTCGAGCCGCAACACAAGTTTGCGGTGATGGAGCTGGGGGCCAACCATCCGGGCGAAATCGCCTGGACTACTTCACTGGCCAAACCCGATGCCGCCATCATCAACAACGTGGCGGCAGCCCATCTGGAGGGCTTCGGCTCGCTGGAAGGGGTGTTCCACGCCAAGAGCGAAATTTTTGAGGGGCTGAGCCAAGGTGGCACCGCCATCGTCAATGCCGACAACGAATTCTGGCCGAAGTGGCGGGAACGCGGCATTCAGTGCGCCTTCTCCATCGACGATCAGAGCCAGCCGTTCCACGCGCGCAACCTTGTGCTCAACGAACAAGGCTGCGCCGAGTTCGTGATGGTGACCCCGCAGGGTGAGCTGAGCCTGACTCTGGCGATCCCGGGTCGCCACAACGTGGCCAACGCACTGGCTGCCACCGCGGGCTGTCTGGCCCTCGGCGCATCCCTCGGCTCCGTCAAGGCGGGGCTGGAGCAGATGGCGCCGGTCAAGGGGCGCTTCTGCGTGCAGCGCTGGGGCGGTCTGACCCTGGTGGACGATACCTACAATGCCAGTGTGGAATCCGTGCTGGCGGGCATCGATGCCCTGACCGCCATGGGCGGCTTCAAGGTGCTGGTGTTCGGTGATATGCGGGAACTGGGTGAGGAGTCTGCCGAGCAACACGCCCGGGTTGGCCGTCATGCCCGCGAGCGTGGCCTGGATGCCGTGCTGACAGTGGGGGAAGAGAGTCGCCACACCGCAGATGCCGCGGCGGGCCGACATTTCGATAACAAGGCGTCGTTGTTTGAAGTGCTTGCGCAAATGATAAATACACATCAGGAAATTTCGATTCTGGTCAAGGGCGCCCGTGGCTCCCGTATGGAAGATATCGTCGAGATGGTCAAAGGCCATCAGGAGTCAGCCGCATGCTAGTCTGGCTGGCTGAACTGCTCACCCCGCATTTCACCTTTTTCAACGTTTTCTCCTACCTGACGTTTCGCGCCATCCTGTCGATCATCACCGGACTGGGGATTGCGCTCTGGATGGGGCCGCGGCTGATCCGTCGCCTGCAGATCCTGAAATTCGGTCAGGTGATCCGCAACGACGGTCCCGAGTCCCACCTCAGCAAGCGGGGCACCCCGACCATGGGGGGGCTGATGATCATTGCGGCCATCTTCACCTCCGTGCTGCTCTGGTGCCGCCTCGACAATCCTTATGTCTGGCTGGTGTTGTTTGTACTGGGGGCCTACGGCGCCATCGGCTTTGCCGATGACTACCTCAAGGTGGTGCGCAAGAATACTGACGGCCTGATCGCGCGCTGGAAGTACTTCTGGCAGTCTGCGGTTGCGCTCGGAGTGGCAGTCTTCCTCTACGCCACGGCCACCCATGATGGCCAGACCCAGTTGGTGGTGCCCTTCCTCAAGGATGTGATGCCGCAGCTTGGCCTGATGTTTATCGTGCTGACCTACTTTGTCATCGTCGGCACCTCCAACGCGGTCAACCTGACCGATGGTCTGGATGGCTTGGCCATCATGCCGACTGTGATGGTGGCGGGCGGCTTTGCGTTTATCGCCTGGGCAACCGGCAACGTCAACTTCGCCAACTACCTGCATATTCCCTACGTTCCCTATACCTCCGAGCTGGTGATCGTCTGTACCGCCATCGTCGGTGCGGGTCTGGGCTTCCTCTGGTTCAACACCTATCCGGCGCAGGTCTTCATGGGCGACGTTGGCTCGCTGGCGCTCGGTGGCGCGCTCGGTACCATCGCCGTACTGGTGCGTCAGGAGTTTCTGCTGGTGATCATGGGCGGGGTCTTCGTGATGGAGACTGTCTCGGTGATCCTGCAGGTAGGTTCCTACAAGCTGCGCGGCGTGCGGATCTTCCGCATGGCGCCGATCCATCACCACTACGAGAAGAAGGGCTGGCCGGAGCCGCGCGTTATCGTGCGCTTCTGGATCATCACCCTGGTGCTGGTGCTGCTGGGTCTTGCCACCCTGAAGGTGAGGTAAGGCCATGGTCATCATCATCGGATTGGGCAAAACAGGACTCTCTTGTGTCGACTACTTCCTCGGCCGTGGCGTCACGCCGCTGGTGATGGATACCCGTGCCAACCCGCCCGGCAAGGATCAGCTGCCGCCAGAAGTGGAGCTCATTCACGGGCTGGATGAAGAGCTGCTCAAGCAGGCACACATGATTGTCGCGAGCCCGGGTATCGCGCTGGCGACCCCCGAACTGAAAGCGGCTGCCGAGTGTGGCGTGCAGATCATCGGGGATATCGAGTTGTTTGTCCGCGAGACCCAGACCCCGGTCATCGCCATTACCGGCTCCAACGGCAAGAGCACCGTCACTACCCTGGTGGGCGAGATGATTGCCGAAGCCGGACTCAAGGTCGGCGTGGGCGGCAATATCGGTACACCGGCGCTCGATCTGCTTAAGCAGCCGATGGATCTCTGCGTGCTGGAGCTCTCCAGCTTTCAGCTAGAGACCACCTACAGCCTGCGCGCAGCCGCCTCCGTGGTGTTGAACCTCTCCGAAGATCATATGGATCGCTATCAGGGCATGGCCGATTACCGCGCCGCCAAGATGGAGATCCATCAGAACTCCAAACACATTCTGGTCAATCGCGACGATCCCCAGACCCTGCCCGATGTGGGTCAGGTGTGGCAGAGCTTTGGTCTCGACTGCAATGGTTACGGCCGTTGTCTGCTGGATGGTCGTTACTGGCTGACCCTGCACGGCGAGCCCCTGATCGCGGTGGACGAGATGAAGATCGTCGGCGCCCACAATCAGGCCAACGCCCTTGCCGCCATGGCGCTGTGCGATGCGGTTGGCATTCCCCGCGCGGCGCAACTCACCGTGCTGCGCCGTTTTGAAGGTCTGCCGCACCGTGCCCGCTTTGTGCGCGAGGTAAACGGGGTACGCTGGATCAATGACTCCAAGGCCACCAACGTGGGCGCGACTCTGGCTGCCGTGGCCGGTGTGCGCGAGTCGGTCAGGGGACGCCTGCTGCTGCTGGCCGGTGGTCAGGGCAAAGGGCAGGATTTTGGCCCGATCCAGGCGCTGCTGGGCAACCAGATCGATCACATGTACTGCTTCGGTCAGGATGCCGAGGTGCTGCTGGCACTGGGCGAGCAGACCGAACGGGTGGCCGACTTGGCCGCCGCGGTCGCCAAAGCGGCGGCCGATGCCCGGCCCGGTGACTGGGTACTGCTGGCGCCCGCCTGTGCCAGCCTGGATCAGTTCAAGTCGTTCGAGGTGCGCGGCGATCGCTTCACCGAGATGGTACAGATGCTATGAACGCCTACCTTGCCAGCCTGAACGGGCTTAACCTCTTCACATCCTTCGACGTTTGCGGTGATCGCCTTACCGCTGAACTGGTGCTGGCGCTATGAACGCCCTTCGCGCAGCAGCAGGTCTGTTCCAACGCTGGTTGTTACCGGCGCGTCCAGCCGGTCTCTATGATCGGCAGCTGGTACTGCTGGCGTTATCTCTGATGGCGGTCGGGGTGGTCATTGTTGCGTCTGCTTCTATCCCCGAGGGGATTGCGCTGGGGGATGACCCCTTCATGTTCGTGAAGCGTCACGCCATGTTTCTGGTGATGGCGCTCGGCATCTCCTGGTTCGTACTGCAGGTGCCGATGGCGCGCTGGCAGGAGCACAACGGCCCCATGCTGCTGCTGGCCATTCTGATGCTGGTGCTGGTGCTGCTGGTGGGGCGCAACGTCAACGGTGCGGTGCGCTGGTTGCCGCTTGGCCCGTTCAACCTGCAGCCTGCCGAATTCGGCAAGCTGGCGCTCTTTGTCTATCTGGCCGGTTATCTGGTGCGGCGCCAGAACGAGGTGCGTGAAGCCTGGATTGGATTCCTGAAACCGCTGGCGGTATTCGGGGTGCTGGCCGTCCTGTTGCTGCTGCAGCCTGACCTGGGTTCCACCGTGGTGATGTTCGTTACCTCGTTCGGCATGCTGTTTTTGGCGGGCGCCCGACTCGGTCAGTTCCTGACCCTGATCGGTGCCGGGGTCGGTGCCGTGGTGATGCTGATCATCGTTGAGCCTTACCGGATGCGGCGGGTTACCTCCTTTATGGATCCCTGGGCCGATCCGTTTGGCAGTGGCTACCAGTTGACCCAGTCGCTGATGGCGTTTGGCCGCGGCAGCTGGTTCGGCGAAGGGCTGGGCAACTCGATCCAGAAGATGGAGTACCTGCCGGAAGCGCACACCGACTTCGTGTTTGCGATCCTCGGTGAAGAGCTGGGTTACGTCGGGGTGCTGGGCGCCCTGTTCCTGATTTTTGCGCTGGCAGTCAAGGCGCTCAAGCTGGGACATCGCGCGCTGGCGGCTGAGCGGCTCTATGACGGTTATCTGGCCATCGGCATCGGCATCTGGTTCAGCTTTCAGACCTTCGTCAACGTCGGTGCGGCCAGCGGCATGATGCCGACCAAGGGCTTGACCCTGCCGCTGGTGAGTTACGGTGGCTCCAGTCTGATCATCATGACGGTGGCGGTGAGCATGTTGATTCGAATCGATTTTGAGTTGCGTCAGGCGACAGCCCAGGCGCGCGTGCGGGAGGTTTAGTGAGCAAGACGCTGTTGGTGATGGCAGGGGGTACCGGGGGGCATGTCTTCCCGGGTCTGGCCGTAGCCGATCGATTGAAGGAGCAGGGCTGGACTGTCCACTGGCTCGGTACTGCCGACCGGATGGAGGCGGAGCTGGTACCCGCCCACGGTTATCCCATCTCCTTTATCGATATTCAGGGAGTACGTGGCAACGGCATCAAGCGACTGCTGGTGGCGCCCTATCGCATCGTCAAATCGATTCTGCAGGCGCGTCAGGTACTCAAGACTGTTCGTCCTGACGTAGTGCTCGGTATGGGCGGTTTTGCTTCCGGCCCGGGGGGCGTGGCGGCCTGGTTCTCCGGTATCCCGTTGTTGCTCCATGAGCAGAATGCAGCAGCCGGCATGACCAACAAGCTGTTGGCACGTATCGCCAGGCGGGTGCTGATGGCATTTCCGGGTGCCTTTGCGCCGAGCCGCCGTACTGCCGTGGTGGGTAACCCGGTTCGCCCCGAAGTGGTCGCACTGCCGGATCCGCAACTGCGAAGCAGCAGCGAGCCGTTGCATCTGCTGATCGTCGGCGGCAGTCTGGGAGCACGGGTGCTCAACGAGCAGGTGCCCGCTGCTGTTGCTGCGGCTGGTGTGCCTATCGAGGTGCGTCACCAGTGTGGCAAGGGCAATGCCGAGACAGTGTCTGCTGCCTATGCCCAGCACGGCATCAATGCCGAGGTGAGCGAATTTATCAAGGATATGGCCAGCGCCTATGCCTGGGCCGACCTGGTGGTTTGTCGTGCCGGTGCCCTGACTGTTTCCGAAGTAGCTGCTGCCGGTGTGGCTGCCATCTTCGTGCCGCTGCCCCATGCAGTGGATGATCACCAGACCCGAAATGCCCTGACCCTGGTCGATGGCGGTGCGGCTGAGTTCCTGCCCCAGTCCGAGTTGACCACCGCCTCGCTGGCTGCGCGTCTCTCCTGGCTCGCCGGGCGCAGGGAGACGCTGTTTAACATGGCCAAGGCCGCCCGTCGCGTCGCTATTACCGATGCGGCAGAGCGGGTTGCTGACGAGTGCAAACGACTCGCCGCAGGGCTGACAAATAAAGAGTAAGGATGAGATTGCACTGGCCACGCCGTGCAGCCTCACCCCTTTGTAGATTGATGCCGTGAGATGAGGCCGTTTGAGAACAAACGGCTTGCGGCAGACTAAAGAGACGATTATGACCAAGGTTGAACTGGCAAAACTGCGTACTGTGATCCCCGAAATGCGCCGCGTGCGTCGCATCCACTTTATCGGCATCGGTGGTGCTGGTATGGGCGGGATCGCCGAGGTGCTTGCCAACGAAGGGTATCAGGTAACGGGTTCGGATCTGGCTCGCAATGCGGTGACCGAGCGGCTGGAGGCTCTGGGCGCCCATATCTTTACTGGCCACAGTGCCGAGCACGTCAACGGCGCCAGCGTGGTCGTGGTATCCACAGCCATCAAGCAGGACAACCCGGAGCTGTTGGCTGCCCGCGAGCTGCGGATCCCGGTGGTGCGCCGTGCCGAGATGCTGGCCGAGCTGATGCGTTTCCGTCACGGCATCGCCATTGCCGGTACCCATGGCAAGACCACCACCACCAGTCTGGTGGCGAGCATCTATGCCGAAGCCGACCGCGACCCGACCTTCGTCATCGGTGGCCTGCTCAACAGTGCCGGCACCAATGCCCGCCTGGGCAGCAGCCGCTACCTGATCGCCGAGGCGGACGAGAGCGACGCCTCTTTCCTGCATCTGCAGCCGATGGTCTCTATCGTGACCAACATCGAAGCGGATCACATGGATACCTACGGCGGTGATTTCTCCAAGCTGAAGGCCACCTTCATCGAGTTTCTGCACAACCTGCCCTTCTACGGACTGGCGGTGGTCTGCATCGATGATCCGGTGATCCGTGGCATGTTGCCCGAGATTGCCCGTCCGACCCTGACTTACGGTCTCTCTGACGATGCCGACGTGCAGGTGCTGGATTTTGTCCAGACCACCAACCACAGCTGCTTCCGGGTGCGCCGCAAAGATGCGGGGGAGTTGCAGGTAACCCTCAATTTGCCGGGGATCCACAATGCCTTGAACGCTGCAGCGGCGATTGCTGTCGCGACGGAAGACGGTGTCAGCGACGAGGCCATCATCGCTGCACTGGCCAAATTTGAAGGGGTTGGCCGCCGCTTCCAGCAGTATGGCGAGTTTGAAACCGGTCGCGGCAAGGCGATGCTGGTGGATGATTATGGTCACCACCCAAGTGAGGTTAAGGTGACCATTAATGCCGCTCGTGCCGGTTGGCCCGAGAAACGTCTGGTGATGGTATTCCAGCCGCATCGCTACACCCGCACCCGCGACCTCTACGAGGACTTTGCCGATGTGCTCTCCAAGGTGGATGTGCTGGTGATGCTGGAGGTTTATGCTGCCGGCGAGGATCCGATCCCGGGGGCTGATGGGCGGGCGCTGTGCCGCTCCATCCGCTCGCGCGGCAACCTGGAACCCATCTTTGTGGCCACGCCGGATGACGTGCCGGCCGTGTTGGCCGACCTGGTTGGCGAAGGGGATCTGGTGCTGACTCAGGGGGCAGGGAACGTTGGAGCACTGGCCCGTCGTCTTGGCGAGATGAAATTGAGCATAGAGAGCATGAAATCTGGTGCCTGAGGGCCCAATGAGTATTTTGACCGCCAAGCCGGGGCCTATATAATGGCGAACCGGTCTGTCAAAAGGCCGGTTTAGCGCGTGACACGGGGATTGAGCGGGTGGAGGCAAGGGCACAGGTGCGCACCAAGGGCGGCTTCATCGCAGGAATGATGTTCTTTCTGCTGGTGATATGGGGCTGCTACCGGACGGCGCTGGATGTTAAAGGTTGGCTGACGGATGCTAACCGGTTGCCCATGAGCGAGCTGTTGCTGCAGGGGCAACACCAGTATTTGCAAACCGAAGAGCTGCGACTGGCCGTGCTGGATGGCGCCGAGCTGCGCAACTTCTTTGAGTTAGATGTTAACGAATTGCAGGCACGGCTCAATGCCATGCCATGGGTAGCCTCGGTATCGGTACGCAAGAAGTGGCCGAACAAGATCAAGGTCTATCTCACGGAGCAAGATGTGGCGGCGCGTTGGAACGGCAACCGCTTTGTCAACACCAAAGGCAAGGTGTTCAGTGCTCCGGATCGGGTCAAGGCGCCCTTGTTGAAGCTGTCGGGGCCGGATGACCAAGCCGCTATGGTGTTGAAAGAGAGCCGGCAGTATGAAGCGCAACTGGCTGCCAAGGGATACAAGTTGCTGGGGGTGAATCTGACCCCCCGCCATGCCTGGGAACTGACCCTGGATGGCAATATCACGCTGTTTCTGGGGCGCAACGACATAGCGCTCCGGTTGCAGCGGTTTATCGATGCCTTCCCGGCTATCGAACCCCGTGCGCAGGTTGCTTACGTGGATCTTCGATACGATACCGGAGTGGCAGTTGGCTGGAAGAGAAGCGAAGAGAAAGTGCATGACCAACACCGCAGATAGGAATTTGATTGTCGGACTGGATATCGGCACAACCAAAGTGGCGGTTCTGGTCGGTGAAGTATTGCCGGATGGTGAACTGAACGTCATCGGTATGGGCAGTCACGCTTCCCGCGGAATGGAGAAGGGCGGGGTCAATGACCTCGACTCGGTGGTCAAGTCACTGCGCCGCGCGGTGGAAGAGGCCGAGATGATGGCAGATTGCCAGATCAGCTCGGTCTATCTCGGGCTGTCGGGCAAGCATATCGACTGTCGCAACGAGACCGGCATGGTGCCCATCTCCGATGAAGAGGTGACCCAAGAGGATGTGGACAACGTGATCCACACCGCCAAATCGGTTCGCCTCTCCGACGAACTGCGCGTGCTGCATGTGCTGCCGCAAGAGTTTGCCATCGATTATCAGGAAGGGATCAAGAATCCGGTTGGCCTCTCCGGTGTGCGGATGGCGGCCAAGGTTCACCTGATCACCTGCCACAACGATATGGCCCGCAACATCGAGAAGTGTGTCGAGAAAGTGGGTCTGCGAGTCGATCAGCTGATCTTCTCCGCGCTGGCCTCCAGCTATGCCGTGTTGACCGAAGACGAGAAAGAGCTGGGTGTCTGCGTGGTGGACATCGGTGGCGGTACCATGGATATGTCGCTGTTTACCGGCGGTGCCCTGCGCCACACCAAGGTGATCCCGTACGCTGGCAGCACTGTGACCAGCGACATCGCCTACGCCTTCGGCACGCCGCCGCTCGACGCGGAAGCGATCAAGGTGCGCTACGGCTGTGCCCTCGGTCGTCTGGTCAGCAAGGAAGACAATATTGAAGTGCCCAGTGTCGGCGGTCGTCCGGCGCGCAGCCTGCAGCGGCAGACACTGGCTGAAGTGATTGAGCCCCGTTACACCGAGTTGCTCTCCATGGTGAATGATGAGCTGGTGCGGGTACAAAGCGAATTGAAAGCGCAGGGGGTCAAGCATCAGCTGGCAGCCGGTGTGGTCTTGACCGGCGGCGCTGCCCAGATCGAAGGCATTGTGGAGTGTGCAGAGCAGATCTTCCAGAGCCAGGTCCGGGTAGGAGAGCCCATGAACATACGTGGTTTGAGTGATTACGTGCAGGCACCGGTGTACTCGACTGCGGTCGGGTTGCTGCAATATGGCCGCACCCATCAAGCCACAGGTAGCAACAAAGAATATGCCGCCAAGGCAAGCGTCGGTGGCCTGGTCAAACGGGTTAGCAACTGGCTGCGTGGCGAGTTCTAAGAATTTTGCTGAGTCAGGCAAATAAAGCGGAGAGACAACATGTTTGAATTTATGGATAGCCACACTGACGAAGCCGTCATTAAAGTGATCGGTGTAGGTGGCGGCGGCGGTAACGCAGTCGAGCACATGGTTCGTCAAAATATTGAGGGTGTTGAGTTTATTACCGTCAACACCGACGCCCAGGCACTGCGCAACTCCAGTGCCAACACCACTCTGCAGATCGGCGGTGGCATCACCAAGGGTCTGGGTGCTGGCGCCAACCCGGAAGTGGGTCGTGATGCGGCCATGGAAGATCGCGAAGCGCTGCGTGAGCTGCTGACCGGCTCCGACATGGTGTTCATTGCTGCCGGTATGGGCGGTGGTACCGGTACCGGTGCTGCGCCGATCGTGGCCGAAGTGGCGCGCGAGATGGGTATTTTGACCGTTGCCGTCGTTACCAAGCCGTTCTCCTTTGAAGGGAAGAAGCGGATGGGCTTCGCTGCGCACGGTATCGAAGAGCTCTCCAAAAACGTTGACTCCCTGATCACCATCCCCAACGACAAGTTGCTGAAAGTGCTGGGTCGCGGTATCTCCCTGCTGGATGCCTTCAAGGCTGCCAACGATGTATTGCTTGGCGCGGTACAGGGCATTGCCGAGCTGATCACCCGTCCGGGCCTGATCAACGTCGACTTCGCGGACGTGCGTACCGTTATGCGCGAAATGGGTACCGCCATGATGGGTACCGGTTCCGCCTCCGGTGATGACCGTGCCGAAGAAGCGGCCGAGAAAGCCATCTCCAGCCCGCTGCTGGAAGACGTGGATCTGGCCGGTGCCCGTGGCATCCTGGTCAACATCACTGCCGGCATGGACATGACCATCGAAGAGTTCGAAACCGTGGGTAACGCGGTCAAGGCCTTCGCTTCCGAGAACGCCACTGTGGTAGTGGGTACCGTAATCGATCCGGAAATGCACGACGAACTGCGTGTGACCGTGGTTGCCACCGGTATCGGTGCCGAGCGCAAGCCGGACATCACGCTAGTCAAGAGCAGCCAGGTGCAAGAGCGCCCGGTACGTCAGCCGTTGGTCAGTGACATGATGCAGGGCCGCGTGATGGACGAAGCCCCGGCCAAGGTGGTTAACGCCGAGCCGCAAGCCCGTCGTGAACCGGATTATCTGGATATTCCGGCGTTCCTGCGCAAGCAGGCAGACTAAGTCTCTTATGAGGCGTGTTTGTCTGTTGCTTAAGGAATGTGCTAAGATGGCCTGCCAACGACCATCTGGTCCGGATTTTAAGCTGTATAGGGTACACCCATGATTAGACAAAGAACCTTGAAAACGAGTGTTCAGGCGACTGGCGTCGGCCTGCATTCGGGCCGGAAAGTCACCATGACATTCCGTCCGGCTCCTGTGAATACAGGGATCGTTTACTTGCGTACCGACCTGAATCCTGTGGTGGAGCTGCCAGCCAATGCCGATCAGGTGCGCGATACCGTGCTTTGTACCGCGCTGGTCAACGAAGCAGGTGTCCGTGTCTCTACCATTGAGCACCTCTCCGCCGCGCTGGCCGGGATGGGGATCGACAACCTCTATGTCGAGGTTGACGCGCCCGAGATCCCGGTGATGGATGGCAGTGCGCATCCCTTTATCTACCTGCTGCAGGAAGTCGGGATCCGTGAGCAGAATGCTGCCAAGCAGTTTGTGCGGATCAAGAAGAGCATCCGGGTTGAAGATGGCGACAAGTGGGCGGAGTTCCACCCTTATCGCAACGGCTTCAAGATGGATCTCGAGATCGATTTCCAGCATCCGGTCTTTGAAGGGCGCAACCAGCGTTGTGTACTGGATTTCTCCGGTGCCTCCTTCGTGAAAGAGATCAGCCGCGCCCGTACTTTCGGGTTCATGCGTGATATCGAGTACCTGCGTTCCCAGAACCTGGCGCTGGGCGGAAGCCTGGAAAACGCCGTGGTGCTGGATGACTACCGGGTACTGAACGAAGATGGTCTGCGTTACGAGGACGAGTTCGTCAAGCACAAGATGCTGGACGCAATCGGTGACCTCTATATGTGCAACCGCAGCATTATCGGTGAGTTCCGCGCTTACAAGACAGGGCATGCCCTGAACAACAAACTGCTGCGTGCCTTGCTGGCCGAGCAGGAGGCTTGGGAACTGGTGACCTTCGAGGGTGAGGGCGACAAAGCGCCTATCGCTTACTACGATAACGGTCTGGTTCTGGCCTGATAGCTGTGCAACGGAACGTCGGTCCTCTCTCCGCACCGACGTTCCGTCATTTGTTTACTCCATCCTTTAATACCGACTATCTCCCGGTTTTATTTCCCGTGCAGGCCCATGGCCGCACCTGACCGAGCAGACTGATTTCTATGAGCATTACCCTGATCCTCCACGGCAAGCAGCGACGCAGGTTGCACTTACCAAAACAACGTCTGGCATGGGTCGGCGGTATTGTTTTCTCCCTGTTGGCCCTTGGTGGCGGCTGGCTCTGGCAGAGCTGGCAGCAGAAGATGGATGCGCTTGAAGTGGCGCTGGCCATGGCCGAACAGCGTTCCGTAGACCAGAGTGGCGATGAGGCCCGCGAGCAGCTGGCGATGCTGGCAGCCCAAGTGGGCACCATGCAGGGCCAGCTTGGCCGCCTGAATGCCCTTGGTGAACGACTGACCGAGCAGGCCGACCTCGATCCCGAAGAGTTCAATTTCAAAGAGCAGCCCCCGATGGGCGGTCCCTCTTACGATGAAGATCTGGAAGTGAGCCTCAACGAGCTGCAAGCTTCCATGAAACATCTCAGCCAACAGCTCAGCAGTCGCCAAGAGCAGCTGTCGGTACTTGAATCTTTCATCATGAATCACCATATCACCGATGCCGGTTTTATTTCCGGCGCGCCGGTCAAGCAGGAGCGGGTCTGGGTCTCGTCCGGCTTTGGCGGACGGGTCGATCCGTTCAACGGGCGTGCCAAGATGCACAAAGGGGTGGATTACCGTGGCAAAACCGGTACCCCCATTCTGGCCACCGGGCCCGGCGTTGTCAGCTGGGCGGGCCGTCATCCGGAATTTGGCAACATGGTGGAGATTAATCACGGCAATGGTCTGGTCACCCGCTATGCCCACAACTCCAAGTTGCTGGTCGAGGTGGGCACCCTGGTTGATCAGGGGGAGAAGATTGCCTTGATGGGACGCACCGGTCGCGCGACCGGGGTCCATTTGCATTACGAAGTGTTGAAAGATGGTCGTCAGGTAAACCCCGCACGCTTTCTCAGTGCCAGCCGGGGTTAGGTTTTTTCTTCAGGTTCCAGTGACGGAACGCTTTATATAACCAGAAATAGTTGGTACCCATGATTAGCACACTGCTTACCAAAATTATCGGCAGCCGGAACGACAGAACGCTCAAGGCTTTGCGCAAAATTGTAAAACAGATCAATGCCATGGAGCCGCAGTTCGAGGCTCTGTCCGATGCCGAGTTGCAGGCCAAAACGGCTGAATATCGTCAGCGTATCGAGCAGGGCGAGACCCTGGAGCAGTTGCTGCCGGAAGCGTTCGCAACCGTGCGTGAAGCCTCCAAGCGGGTATTCGGCATGCGCCACTTCGACGTGCAGCTGATCGGCGGCATGGTGCTGAACTCCAACCGCATCGCGGAAATGAAGACAGGTGAAGGTAAAACTCTGACCGCGACCCTGCCGGCTTATCTGAATGCCCTGAGTGGTCGCGGCGTCCACGTCGTGACCGTGAACGACTACCTGGCCAAGCGTGATGCGGAGGCAAACCGTCCGCTGTTTGCCTTCCTCGGCATGACCGTCGACTGCAACGTGCCCGGCATGGATGCGTCCCAAAAGCGTGATGCCTACGCCGCCGACATCACTTACGGTACCAACAACGAATTCGGTTTCGACTACCTGCGCGACAACATGGCGTTCTCGCCCGAGCAGCGCGTCCAGCGTCCGCTCAACTACGCGCTGGTGGATGAGGTGGACTCGGTGCTTATCGATGAAGCCCGTACCCCGCTCATCATCTCTGGCCCGGCGGAAGACAGCTCCGAGCTCTATATTCGCGTCAACAAGCTGATCCCGCTGCTGGTCAAGCAGGACAAGGAAGATACCGAGGAGTACACCGGCGACGGTCACTACACGGTAGATGAGAAGAACCGTCAGGCCCTGCTGACCGAAAACGGCCAGATCTTCGTGGAAGAGCTGCTCAAGAAAGAGGGGCTGCTCGACGAAAACGACTCTCTGTTCTCCGCCACCAACATCAGTCTGCTGCACCACGTCAACGCCGGTCTGCGCGCCCATACCCTGTTTGAGCGCAACGTCGACTACATCGTGCAGAAGGACGAGATCGTCATCGTCGACGAGCATACCGGCCGTACCATGCCGGGTCGTCGCTGGTCCGATGGTCTGCATCAGGCGGTCGAGGCGAAGGAAGGGGTCAAGATCCAGAACGAGAACCAGACGCTGGCTTCCATCACCTTCCAGAACTACTTCCGCCTCTACAACAAACTGGCGGGCATGACCGGTACTGCTGATACCGAAGCCTTTGAATTCCAGCAGATTTACGGCCTGGATACCGTGGTTATCCCGACCAACAAGCCGATGGTGCGCAAGGACATGGGCGATCTGGTCTACCTGACCGCCAATGAGAAGTATGCCGCCATCATCGAAGACATCCGTCAGTGCGTGGCCAAGGGCCAGCCGGTACTGGTCGGTACCGTCTCCATCGAGAACTCCGAGCTGCTCTCCGGCATCCTGACCAAGGAGAAGATCCCGCACAAGGTGCTGAACGCCAAGTTCCACGCCATGGAAGCGGAGATCGTCGCCCAGGCTGGCCAGACTGGCGCGGTCACCATCGCCACCAACATGGCCGGTCGTGGTACCGACATAGTGCTGGGTGGCAACTGGCAGGCGGAGATTGCCAAGCTGGAGAACCCGACCAGCGAGCAGATTGCCGAGCTGAAAGCCGCCTGGCAGGTGCGTCACGATGCGGTGCTGGCAGCAGGTGGCCTGCATATCATCGGTACCGAGCGTCACGAATCCCGTCGTATCGACAACCAGCTGCGCGGCCGTTCCGGTCGTCAGGGTGACCCGGGCTCCTCCCGCTTCTACCTCTCCATGGAAGATACCCTGATGCGGATCTTCGCCTCCGATCGCGTGACCGGCATGATGAAGAAGCTGGGCATGGAAGAGGGTGAGGCCATCGAGCACCCGTGGGTGACCAAGGCGATTGAAAACGCCCAGCGCAAGGTGGAAGGTCGCAACTTCGACATCCGCAAGAGCCTGCTGGAGTTTGATGACGTTGCCAACGACCAGCGCAAGGTGGTTTACGAGCAGCGCAACGAGCTGCTGGATACCAACGACATCTCCGAGACCATTCACGTTATCCGTGACGACGTCTATGGCGCCATCATCGATGAGTACATTCCGCCCCAGTCTCTGGAGGAGATGTGGGATGTGCCGGGTCTGGAAGCGCGCCTGAAATCCGACTTCGCGCTGGATCTGCCGCTGCAACAGTGGCTGGCGGAAGATGACAAGCTGTATGAAGAGAAGCTGCGCGAGCGCATCCTGGACGAAGCCACCAAGCTCTATGCCCACAAGGAGGAGCTGGTCGGCAAAGAGGTGCTGCGCAACTTCGAGAAGGCGGTGATGTTGCAAACCCTGGATGGTCTGTGGAAAGAGCATCTGGCAGCCATGGACCACCTGCGTCAGGGTATCCATCTGCGCGGCTACGCCCAGAAGAACCCCAAGCAGGAGTACAAGCGCGAATCCTTCGATCTGTTCACCCAGATGCTGGAAACCCTCAAGCGCGACGTGGTCAGCATCCTGAGCCGGGTTCAGGTGCAGGAGCGCGATGTAGAGGCGATGGAAGAGCAGCAGCGCCAGCAGGCAGAAGCCGCTCCCCGTACCTACACCCACGCTGCAGCCGAGAACCAGCTGGCGGACGAAGAGGAAAGCGCTGCCGAGGGTCACACTACCTTCGTGCGCGACGAGCAGAAGGTCGGCCGTAACGATCCCTGCCCGTGCGGCTCCGGCAAGAAGTACAAGCATTGCCACGGTCAGTTGACCTGATCGACGCTATGCCATGACAAGGCGGGCCCGGTGCCCGCCTTGTTTTTGTCGGATGGTGGCGAAGGGAAATCGGATATCAGGCATCATCGGCGCTCACCCAGCCGGAGGTTGGCGCATCGAACGGTCAGGTCAGGCATCGCGTGCAAGGGTAACAAGATGGAACAGAAAAAGCGGATCTGGGTGGCGGTTGGCGTCATCGAGAATGAACAAGGCGATATCTTCATCGCCAGACGCTCCTCCGATCGTCATCAGGGGGATCGCTGGGAGTTTCCCGGTGGTAAGGTGGAGTCGGGCGAGGATCTGCTTACCGCACTGGATCGGGAGCTGTGGGAAGAGATCGGCATCCGGGTGCTGGATTGTGCCCCCTTTATGGAGCTGCAGCACGACTACCCCGAGAAGCAGGTGTTGCTGGATATCTGGAAGGTGACCCGTTTCAGCGGCGAGCCGTTCGGCAAGGAGGGGCAGGAGTGTCTGTGGGTGCCGGTGGCCGAGCTGCACAACTACCACTTCCCCGATGCCAATGGCCCGATTGTTGCGCGGCTACAGGGTCTGCTGGCGTGAGCCGGTAGCAATCAACAAGCATGAAAAAAGGGCCAATCGGCCCTTTTTCATATTGCAGAGGTGAGTGACCGAAGGCTTATAGCCACTGGTCACCCTCTTCCGGCTCCGGTAGCAGATCCGGGTTGATCTCCCCCGGGATCCGCTTCTCTTCATCGGCCCATTCGCCGAGATCGATCAGCTGGCAGCGCTTGCTGCAGAAGGGGCGAAACGGGCTCTGCGGGCCCCATTCCACTTCGCTCTGGCAGGTCGGGCACTTTACCTTGGTGACCATAAGCACTCCTTAACAACAGGCGAGCTGGAATGGCACATCGCCAATCGGCTGTTCGCCGGTTGGCAGGAAGCGCAGCGCGAAACGGTTCTTGTGGCCGCTCAGGGTCGGGTAGCAGAACAGATTGCCCGGCAGCTTGATGCGGATCAGCTCGGCGCTTTCGGCGGTGTCCTGGAAGAAACCGTTGTTGGCAACCTGCTCACTGAAGCTGCCTGATTCGCGCCACAGGCGCAGCAGCAGGGTGATGGCATTCATCAGCAGGTTGATGTCGCTCAGCCAGCCTTGCATCTGCTGGTGACGGGCAATGGCCGGTGTGCCGAGCCAGTGGTGTAGCTGCGGCACATCGAAGGCACACAGACCACCCGGGATGGAGAAGCGCTGGCGGATGGAGCCGAGCAGACGATCCTCTTTCAGGCGGGCACCCGGGCGTGGCGAGTTGAGCAGGTTGCGAGAGAGCTGGCTGCTCTCTTGCTGCATCAGTTTGATCTGCTCCAGATCGACATCGGGCAGGCTGGCCCAGTGGCTCAGACGCTGGCCGAGACGCTCCAGATCCTTGATGAGGTCGGCGCGCAGGTCACCACGCTCCAGCAACTCCTGCAGATCGAACAGCCCCTTGAAGAAGGCGATATGTGCCCAGGATTGTTCACTCTCCAGATTGTCGCGGATCTGGGAAAACAGGGACTCCAGACGAAGATAGGTCCGGCTTTTTTCATTGAGGGGGAAATCGTAAATCATGCCTAATCCTGGCCAGCCATAAACCGGCCTAGTGTACTCACAGTTGGCGGGCTTGTTGAGAGGCAATTGCCAGATATGTCTCGTGCAGCGCCAAAATCCGCGTTTTAATCGCCATTTCGCTGCCATTGTGGTTTTCGATGACATCATCCGCCGCAGCGAGACGCTCCGACCGGCTCGCCTGAGCGGCGATGATGGCCCGGGCCTGCTCGGCCGATACCCCATCACGGCGACAGGTGCGCTCAATCTGGGTGGCTTCATCCACATCGATCACCAGCACCCGGTTGGCGAGGCCGGTGAGTTTGTTCTCCACCAGCAGTGGCACCACCAGCAGGCAGTAAGGAGAACTGGCCCCAGCACATTGGCGCTGCATTTCACTGCGAATCAGCGGATGGAGCAGGGCATTGAGCCACTCCTTGGCCTGTGGGTCGCTGAAGACCCGCTCGCGCAGGGCACGACGGTCGAGTTGACCGCTCGGATCAATCACATCAGGGCCAAAATGGTCGGCGATGGCGGCCAGGGCCGGGGTGCCCGGCTCAACCACCTCGCGGGCGATCACATCGGCATCCACCACCTCGATACCCAGTTCGGCAAACTGGTTGGCAATGGTGGTCTTGCCGCTGCCGATACCACCTGTGATTGCAACTACATACATGGGGGCCTCTTGCTCAAAGCAGGGTAGAGAGATACCAGCGGGTGATGGTATCGCCCCATAGCAGTGCAATCCAGCCCGCGATGGCGAGGTAGGGGCCAAAGGGGATAGGCTTGCCCTGATGGTGCTTGCGCAAGACGATCAGGCTGATGCCGATCACGGCGCCGACCAGGGATGAGAGCAGCAGAATTATGGGCAGGGCCTGCCAGCCCAACCAGGCACCCAGAGCGGCCAGCAGCTTGAAGTCGCCATAGCCCATCCCTTCCTTGCCGGTGAGCAGCTTGAAGGCCCAGTAGAGGCTCCAGAGCACCAGATAGCCCGCCATGGCGCCAATCACGGCATCAGCCAAGGGGACGAAGCCACCTGCCAGATTGAACAGCAGCCCGCCCCACAGCAGTGGCAGGGTGAGCTGGTCGGGCAGCAACATCTTGTCGAGATCGATATAGGTGAGGGCGACCAGTACCCAGGTCAGCAGCAGGGCGGCCAGCATGCCCCAGCCTGGTGTAATCACCATGGCAACAGCCAGTGAGAGCATGGCGGTCAGCAGCTCCACCAGCGGATAACGGGCCGAGATCGGCGCCTGACAGTCGCGGCAACGTCCCTTGAGCCAGAGCCAGCTCAGCAGCGGGATATTCTCCAGCGCTGTGATGGTGTGACCACAGTGAGGGCAGGCCGAGCGCGGTACCATCAGGTTGTAACGCTCTGGCGCAGTGGCTTCCTCATCGGGGGCAAAGTAACTGCGATACTCGGCCTGCCACTCTCGCTCCAGCATGATGGGCAGGCGGTGGATCACCACGTTGAGGAAGCTGCCGATCATCAGGGAGAACAGAAAAACCAGCGAAAAGTAGAGCCAGGGCAAGCTGTGAGCCAGCTCGAGAAGAAGTGTCATAACCAACCGTCAGTCATTAAATGAAGGGAGGGCATGGCAGTGGCACCATGCCCTGATGAATCAGCCCACCACGTCGCCAAGTTTGAAGATGGGCAGGTACATGGCGATAACCATGCCGCCGACCAGCACCCCGAGCACCACCATGATGAGGGGTTCCAGCAGGCTGGTGAGGCCATCGACCAGGTCATCCACCTCCTGCTCGAAGATGGTGGCGACCTTGGAGAGCATATCATCGATGGCGCCGGACTCCTCGCCGATCATCACCATCTGGATCACCATGTCGGGGAAGAGGTCGACGGTGCGCATCGCCACGTTGATCTGCATGCCGGCCACCACCTCGTTGCGGATAGCCATCACCGCGGTGCGATAGACATAGTTGCCAGAGGCACCGGCCGCCGAAATCAGGGCATCCACCAGCGGGATACCGGCCGAGAAGGTGGTGGAGAGGGTGCGGGCAAAGCGCGCCATCGCCGCCTTGTGCAGGATCATCCCGACCACCGGAATGGTGAGGACAAACTTGTCGGTATTGTCTCTCACCTTCTGGGAGGCTCGCCAGGCGCGGACATAGAGGAAAATGGCGAGCGCCGCCCCGCCGAAGAAGACATACCACCAGTTCTGCATAAAGCGGGAGATGCCGATGACAAACTGGGTGAAGATGGGCAACTCGGCACCGAAGCTCTTGAAGATCTCCTCGAACTGCGGAATGACGAACAGCAGCAGGATGGAGGTCACCACTATGGCCACCAGAATGACCATGGTGGGGTAGAACATCGCCTTCTTGATCTTCGACTTGAGCGCTTCCGACTTTTCCCGGTAGGTGGCGATACGGTCGTAGATGGTCTCCAGCGCACCGGATTGCTCACCGGCTTCCACCAGATCGCAGTAGAGATCGTCAAAATAGCGGGGGTGGCGGCGCAATGCCTCCGACATGGGGGTGCCGGTCTCCACATCGGCGGCAATCTGCCCCATCAGTTCGCGCATCGAGGCTTTCTCGTGGCTGCGGGCGATGATCTGCAAGCTCTGCACCAGTGGTACACCGGCGGAGAGCATGGTGGTGATCTGGCGGGAGACGATGGCGATATCCATCGGTTTGATCTTGGCGCCGCCCTTGGAGAAGAGCCCCTGGGACTTCTTGGCCACCTTGGTGACGTTGACCCCCTGCTTGCGCAGTTCGGCCTTGACGGTGTTGATGCTGTCTGCCTGTAGCTCGCCGGAGACCTTCTGCCCCTTGCGGTTTACCCCGTGCCAGCGGAAGGCGAAGACTTTCTTGGGGGCATTGTTCTTTTTCGTTAGGGTTGCCATCTTTGCATCCTGCAATGGGGGTAGGGCGTTAGCCCTTATGACACAAATGTCCGATTACGAGGCGTGAATCGAACCTGCAAAACTGTGTATCTCATCGACGGTCCGATCTCGCTACGCTAATCGAACCTACGCACCGAGTATTAGCGGCGACTGTTTCGCCACGCGAATTAGTTGGTGGTAACCCGGTTGACCTCGGCCAGGCTGGTGACACCGAGGCGTGCCTTCTCCAGTCCTGAGGTGCGCAGGGTGCGCATGCCCTCTTTCTGGGCAATCGCCGCAATTTGCAGGGAGTTGGCCCCCTGCATGATCAATTTTGCGATATTTTCCGACATTAGCATGATTTCGTAGATGCCGACTCGCCCCTTGTAGCCGCCGGAACACTCCTTGCAACCAACCGGTTTGAACAGTCGCAAGCCGGCTGCCAGCTGCTGCGGTGTAAAACCCAGCTCCAGCAGCTCGGCTTCCGGCACCACCTCCGGCGCCTTGCAGTGGTCACACAGCTTGCGGGCCAGCCGTTGGGCCATGATCAGGGTGACCGAAGAGGCGATATTGAAGGCGGGCACCCCCATGTTCATCATCCGGGTCAGGGTTTCGGCAGCCGAGTTGGTATGCAGGGTCGAGAGCACCAAGTGGCCGGTCTGGGCCGCCTTGATGGCGATCTCGGCGGTTTCGAGATCCCGTATCTCCCCCACCATCACCACATCCGGATCTTGCCGCAAGAAGGAGCGCAGGGCGCTGGCAAAGGTCAGCCCCGCCTTGGGGTTGACTTGCACCTGGTTGACGCCCGGCAGGTTGATCTCCACCGGATCTTCAGCGGTAGAGATATTCACCTCGGTGGTGTTGAGAATATTGAGGCCGGTATAGAGCGAGACGGTTTTGCCCGAGCCGGTGGGGCCGGTGACCAGGATCATCCCCTGCGGTTTCGAGAGGGCTCGCAGGTACTGTGCCTTCTGGCGGTCGTCGAAGCCAAGCTGCTCGATATTGAGGCGGGCCGCCGAGGAGTCGAGCAGGCGGATAACGATCTTCTCCCCCCACATGGTGGGCAGGGTGTTGACCCGCATATCCATCGACTTGTTGCGCGATAGCTTCAATTTGATGCGGCCATCCTGCGGCAGCCGCCGCTCGGCGATATCGAGCCGCGCCATCACCTTGAGGCGGGCAGAGAAGCGGTTGGCCAGATTGACCGGCGGGGTTGCGATTTCGTGCAAAATGCCATCGATGCGAAAGCGCACCCGATATTTGAACTCATAGGGCTCGAAGTGCAGGTCGGAGGCACCGCGCTTGATGGCATCCATCAGGATCTTGTTGATGTACTTGACGATGGGGGCGTCGTCATCGGCGGTATTGACGCTCTCGTCCAGCCGGCTGTTCTCGTCGGAGACTTCGAGATCGGAAATCTCGGCCTCATCGATCTCCTCCATGCCGAGGGCATCGTTTTCGCTCTCCAGCAGCTTGCCGATGGCGGCGGTGAGCTTGTTCTCCTCCACCAGCAGCGCCTCGGTATGGAGTCCGAAGCTGAAGCCGAAGTCCTCCAGGGCCGAGACATTGGTCGGATCCGACATGGCGATATAGAGAGTGTGGCCCTGGGTATAGATGGGCAGCACATGGTGTTTCTCAATCAGCTTCTGATTGAGGTACTTCTGCGGGATCTCGGCCAAATCGAAGGCGGCAAGATCCAGCAGAGGTACCCCATACTCCAGCTCGCAAAAATCGGCGAGCGCCTTGCTGTCGAGGATGTCGTTTTCTATCAGAAAGGTGACAAAGGGTTTGCGCTGGGCCTTGGCCTGGCTCAGATAGCGCTGGGAGTCCTCTTCACTGATCAGTGAAGAGGCGGCCAGGCTTAACGCCAGGCCGCTATTAGGGCTAGATGTCATGCGTTAGCAGATGCCTTTTGATACGCATGTACCACCATTGGTATCACTGGAACCATCATGTTTCCAAGTGACTTGTCTAGAGGTGGCATCAACGTCCCCTTTGAGTATATAGGTCACACCAGCAGCTGATGTTGCAGGGTCAATACCTTGTGAAGTAACAGTAATTTTAAGGTCGGGGGCGGCGCCATCTACTCCAATTGCAATGGATTGTACATAACCAGCAGCACTCGGTGATGCAGGCAAGCCATATTGACCTGCGGTATAGCAATTCACCCCAGTAGCACTAAGGTCTTGAGTTTGTACACAAACTTCTACAGCTGTTTTAAATGCTCCAGTTGCAGAAATCACTTCGGAGAATTTCGCTTTTTTCGTGTATGTCTGATATGCCGGTAGTGCGATAGCAGCCAAAATGGCCACGATTGCGACCACGATCATCAGTTCAATAAGGGTAAAACCCGATTGTTTCTTCATTTGAAATATCCTTTTATCCTTGGTTCCTGGGAAGTGTCGGTGGAAAATCATCCGCACGTCAGTATCTTATCCGAGCTGTCAGGGGTGGCAACAGAGATTGCTGCCTTTGTTAACTACTTTCATGTCATTTACCAAAAACTTGATGCGAGTCATAAAATAAGTGGCTTCTTATGACTCTTTGTTACGGGTGAAAGCGGGTCCGTCATCACACTCCTTTGCTGAGGGATCCTGCATAAAGAAAAGGCGCCCATGGCGCCTTTTGCAAGTTGTTTATCCGGTTAGGTCGAGTATTTGCTCAGGCCTGCGGGGTGAATCTCACTGCTTGATAAAGCGCATGGAGAGATCGAGCGCCCGCACATGCTTGGTGAGCGCTCCGACCGAGATAAAATCGACACCGGTAGCGGCAAACTCGGCTAGGGTGTCCAGCGTGACATTGCCGGAGACTTCCAGCTTGGCGCGGCCCTGATTGATGGCGACCGCTTCCCGCATCATGGTCACGTCGAAGTTGTCCAGCATCACGATATCGGCCTTTGCCGCCAGCGCCTGCTCCAGTTCTGCCAGCGATTCCACTTCCACCTCCACCGGTTTGCCCGGATTGAGATGACGAGCCTCATTAATCGCCTCGGCAATGCCGCCGCAGGCGAGGATGTGGTTCTCCTTGATGAGGTAGGCGTCGTAGAGGCCGATGCGGTGATTCTTGCCACCACCGCAGGAAACCGCGTACTTCTGGGCGGTGCGCAGCCCAGGGATGGTTTTGCGGGTGTCGAGCAGGCGGCAGTCAGTGCCCTCCAGCTCTGCCACATAGCGCGCGGTGAGGGTGGCAACGCCGGAGAGGGTCTGGACAAAGTTCAGCGCATTGCGCTCGCCGGTCAGCAGCAGGCGGGCAGGGCCGTGGAGGCGGAACAGCTCCTGATTGGGGGAGAGCACTTCCCCATCCTGCACCTTCCACTCCACCTTCACCTCGCCGCCGAGCTGGGTCTTCAGTTGCAAGAAGACTTCGTCCACCCAAGGCTGGCCGCAGAATACACCCGCTTCACGGGTGATAACCCGGGCGCTTGAGATCCTGTCGGCCGGGATCAGCTGGGCGGTGATATCGGCGCTGGCGTCCGGTTGGTCCAGCGTGGTGAGGGCATCGCCCAGATCTTCGAGTAGTGCGGCGCGCACGGCGCGGCTGACATCCTGTTGAAACATGCCTTATTCCTGCAAGGGTCTGAGCAGCAACTGCCGCTCCTTTTGAACCAGCTCCAGCCGACCGAGGGCGTTCATGCCAACCAGCACTTCGTCACCGTCTGCCGCCGGATTGATAAAGATGGCCAGATCGTACAAGGTCAATGGCCCCATCGCCAGCGTTTCGATGGTGCCGTTGCCGACCCGGATCTGCCCCGCGGCGGTATTGACCTGGCTGCTGCCATGAGCGGTCAGGCCGAGGCGCTCGGCAACCTGCTGCGGGATGGTGATGCGGGTGGCGCCGGTATCGAGCAGCAGTTGCACCGGCTGGCCGTTGATGGCACCCTCCAGACGATAGTGGCCGCTCTGGTCGGCCCGCAGTAGCAGCTCGCCGCTGGCGGTGACGCTTGGTTGGTTGCGGGAGTGAAAATAGAGGGTCAGCAGGCCCATCAAAGAGAGCCAGGCCAGTAACCACATCCAGCGTGCCGTGTGCTGCATACCCCATCCATATCGAGCGGAAGATGACTCAGCCTAACATACCATTTCCCGTTGATTCAGTGAGTTGGTGCTGGCTTGTCCATCACATCTCATCTTTTCGCCATTAATCAGCCAACTCGAGTAGCCGATGACTCAACTCGCTTCGCAACCTTGTTTTTCTATCGATGCCGCTGGCTGGTGCCAGCAGGCGCGTCGGGTGCCTTCTCCCCATCACAACGAACGGGCCACGCCCGACGATATCTCCCTACTGGTGGTGCATGGTATCAGCCTGCCGCCGGGGGAGTTTAGTGGCCCCTTTATCGACGATCTCTTTATGGGGCGGCTCGACCCCGAGGCTCACCCCTATTTTGCCGGTATCCATCAGCTGCGGGTCTCGGCCCACTGCCTGATCCGCCGTGATGGCGAGCTGGTGCAGTATGTACCGTTTGGCGCGCGCGCCTGGCATGCAGGTGTCTCGAGCTGGCAGGGGAGGGAGGCATGCAATGACTTCTCCATCGGCATCGAGCTGGAAGGGACTGACGAAACCCCCTATACCGAGGCTCAGTACCGGGCGCTGGCGGGGCTCACCCGAGCCATCTCGGAGCGCTATCCGGCGATTACCCACGAAAAAATTGTCGGCCATTGTGACATCGCGCCAGGGCGCAAGACGGATCCCGGAGCCAGTTTCCAGTGGGATTACTACCGGCAACTACTAAACAGCTAAAGTAAATATTCAAATTTAGTTAGGGTTTTAAAATCAATGGCTTGCCTATCTGGCAGGCCATTTTTGTCTCTGGTTGCGCAAATGTTATTTGTGAGCGAGGTCAAGAATATTGGTCAGACCATTTTCTATGAGCTAAATCATGTTTCCCCTGCTTTACCTCTTAAGTGGCGGGGCTTATTCTTGACTCAGATCATCTTTTGAGTGGACTTTTCAAAAGGCCTCTGCTAATTTTCGCCCCATCCATAAAATTGGTAATACCAATTTAACAAAGTAGCCTCATGCCCTATCGCAAGATTACGC
>CAMFLW010000018.1 GCA_945957575.1 uncultured Aeromonas sp.
CGGCCATTTCAGCGCGTTGCAGCCAGCTTAGGGCACGATGAACTCGCAGGTTGAGGTTGTTGGGAGAGTGTTCACGCAGCGTCCGGTGACGAGTTTTCAACTGTTCAAAATTCAACGACGATCTCCTTCTCGATCAGATGAATAGCCATCTTTGACAACCAGACTCTCTGTCCTGCTGCTTGATCATCAGGTTGGTGAGGAACTGGCTGGGATAGCAATGTGGTGATAGCAGTGGCTACTTGCGGATGACACCCTTCAGCGTTGCAATGGCCAGCTCCACCATGGTGGCCGACGATTGTTCCAGCGGGGCATGGTGGCACTCGGGACAGGCCTCAAACCAGGTGTGGCCACGTACCATAACATCGCTCTTGGGAACGACCGTCTTGTGCCAGCCACAGGTTGGACAGCGATAAGTAGAAGGGGGTGGTTGTATCGGCATGATATCCCTCAGGCAAGTTCCATTTGGCCTAGAGTAACACGGCTCAAATTATTGCAGTGAGCTCCTTGTTCACACTCTTTAGAGTCAAAGTTGTATCCGCCTGAAAACACGACATGTGCAAAACCCCAGTATCGAAGCTGTGCGGCTGGCCCGGTATAGTCAGCCGAGTTCACATCAGAGGGGATATGCGATGAGTAACCAACCCGGCTTTTGGTTAGCGACATGCCCGTTGTCATTAATCGCCCTGTTGCTGGGCCTAACGCCGCAAATCGTGTTTGCCGCAGACTGCACCTATCGGGAGAATGCGCTGGGCAACACTATCTACCAGTGTGATGATGGCAAACAGGGCACTCTGCGTGAGGATGCACTGGGCAACATCAAAGACTCGGATACCGGCATCACCTGGCGCACCGATCCGTTGGGCAACCTCAAGGGCAGCGATGGCACCACCTACAGCAAAGACGCGCTGGGCCATGTGCGTGGCAGCAATGCCAAAACCGGCGAACGGGTGACGTGGCGTGAGGATAGTCTCGGTAACCTGCGTGCCTCCGATGGCACCGTCTGCCGAACCAACGCGCTGGGGCAACTCAAATGCCGTGGCGAGAGTACACCGCCAGCCTTGCTTGAAGGCAAATGATGGCTTTTGCAGCAAACGATCGGTGCATCACCCTCTGATGTGCTATCAGGCATGGTTGCAACGGGGCCAAATGGGTAAACTCGTCGGCAATTTCTGGCTCCGTAACCGGCAAGGTTGTGAATCTCTGCCTCTTTTCGTGTTCCATGCGCCCTTGGCGCACACAGACTCTTATCGGAATACCTGACTCATGGCTATCAAGAAGAGCTAACTCTACTCCTCCCTCTGGGCTGGCTGCGATGAGCTGCGCGGCGGGATGGATGCCTCCCTCCCAGTACAAGGACTATGTGCTGACCCTGCTGTTTGTGAAATACGTCTCCGACAAGGCCAAGGGCAACCAGTAAGCCATGATCGAGGTATCAGCCGGGGCAAGTTTTGACGACATGGTGGCGCTCAAGGGTAGCAAGGAGATAGGCGAGGGGATCAACACCATCATCAGTGCGCTGGCGACCGCCAACGATCTGCAAGGGGTGATCACCATTGCCGACTTCAACGATGAAGACACACTCGGCAAGGGCAAGGAGATGATCGACCGCCTCTCCAAGTTGGTGGCTATCTTCGAGGGGCTGGATTTGTCGGCCAACCGTACCGAAGGGGATGACCTGCTGGGTGATGCCTACGAATACCTGATGCGCCACTTCGCCACCGAGTCGGGCAAGTCCAAGGGGCAGTTCTACACCCCGGCCGAGGTGTCGCGCATTCTGGCCAAGGTGATTGGCATCAGCCGTCAGACCCCGCAAGATGCCACCGTCTACGACCCCACCTGTGGTTCTGGCTCCTTGCTGCTCAAGGCTAGCGACGAGGCCGGTCCCAAGGGACTGAGTATTTACGGACAGGAGATGGACAACGCCACCAGTGCGCTGGCGCGGATGAACATGATCCTGCACGACAACCCCACCGCAGCAATCTGGAAGGGCAACACCCTGGCTGCGCCCCAATGGAAGGAGGGCAACAACCAGCTCAAGACCTTCGACTTTGCCGTGGCCAACCCACCCTTCTCCAACAAGAACTGGACTAGCGGCCTCGATGCTGAACACGACGAGTTCGGCCGCTTTGTCTGGGGCGTACCGCCAGAGAAAAACGGCGATTACGCCTTCTTGCTGCACATCATCAAGAGCCTGAAGAGCACCGGCAAGGGCGCCGTGATCCTGCCCCACGGCGTGCTGTTTCGTGGCAATGCCGAGGCGCGTATTCGCGAGAACCTGCTGAAACAAGGCTATATCAAGGGGATCATCGGTCTGCCCGCCAACCTCTTCTACGGCACCGGTATTCCTGCCTGCATCATCGTTATCGACAAAGAGAGCGCCCACACCCGCGCCTTAAATGCTCTGGCTGGCAATGAGCAAGGGCTGTTTATGATCGATGCCAGCAAAGGCTTTATCAAAGATGGCAACAAGAACCGGCTGCGCGAGCAGGACATCCACAAGATTGTCGACACCTTCTATATCGCCAGGCAAGTTGCAGCTTGCCTTGGCTATTTGGTAAGTCATCATTTATTCATGTTATGCCATCTTACAATGATCGTTTTGCCATGTATAAAGATCGGCCAATCTCTCTGTCATACCATATATAACGCTATGTTAAGGCTTGCACCGTTCCCGCTCGCTCTTTAGGATCGCTCGCAGCTAATCGATATGGCCCCTTTGGGCACCTATTTAAGGAATTCGTACCTTGTCTCTCTCTATCGAGGCGCTGCGCCGCCGTCTCTCTGCCTGCATGAATCTCGACGCCCGCCGCCTTTCCAGCCGTCTGCACGGGGTCAAGAAGCTGCCTGAAGGCAAACAGGCCGCCGTGCTGGAGACTATCGCCGCTGATTTGGCCGCCGCCGAAGTGCGTTATCAAACCCGTCTGGCCGGAGTACCCAAGGTGACTTATCCGGACAACCTGCCGGTCAGCCAGAAGCAGGCTGAGATCGCCAAGGCCATTCAAGAACATCAAGTGGTGATCATTGCAGGGGAAACAGGCTCGGGCAAAACCACCCAGATCCCCAAGATCTGTCTGGCGCTCGGGCGTGGGGTCAAGGGCTTCATCGGCCACACCCAGCCGCGCCGTCTGGCGGCCCGCACTGTGGCGGCCCGTATTGCCGAGGAGATGGAGTCCGAACTCGGTCACTACGTGGGTTACAAGGTGCGCTTTACCGATCAGGTGAGCGAGCAGACCCACATCAAGCTGATGACTGACGGTATTTTGCTGGCGGAGATCCAGAACGACCGGATGCTGACCCAGTACGACACCATCATCATCGATGAGGCCCACGAGCGTAGCCTCAACATCGACTTCATTCTGGGTTATCTCAAGCAACTGCTGCCAAGGCGCCCGGACCTCAAGGTGATCATCACCTCGGCCACCATCGACCCGCAACGTTTCTCCTGCCATTTCAACAAGGCGCCGGTGATCGAGGTCTCCGGCCGCACTTATCCGGTGGAAGTGCGCTACCGCCCACTTACCAGTGACAAGAGCGAAGGTCTTGAAGAGCGCGACGAACTGCAGGGGATCTTCGATGCGGTGGAAGAGCTGGCTAGAGAAGGTTTAGGAGACATCCTTATCTTCATGAACGGCGAGCGGGAGATCCGCGATACTGCCGATGCCTTGCGCAAGCTCAATCTGCGCGATACCGAGGTGTTGCCGCTCTATGCCCGCCTCTCCAACGCCGAGCAGAACAAGGTGTTCCAGCAACACGCCGGTCGGCGCATCGTGCTTGCTACCAACGTGGCGGAGACCTCGCTGACGGTGCCGGGCATTCGCTACGTCATCGACCCGGGTACGGCCCGCATCAGCCGCTACTCCTGGCGTACCAAGGTGCAGCGCCTGCCCATCGAGCCGGTCTCCCAGGCCAGCGCCAACCAGCGTAAAGGGCGTTGCGGTCGGGTGGCGGACGGCATCTGTATCCGCCTCTACTCGGAGGAGGATTTTAACAGCCGCCCCGCCTTTACCGACCCCGAGATCCTGCGTACCAACCTGGCATCCGTCATCCTGCAGATGCTGGCGCTCGGCCTTGGCAATATGGAGGCTTTCCCCTTCGTCGAGCCACCAGAGTCGCGCCATATCAAGGACGGCCTGACTCTCTTGAAAGAGCTGGAGGCGGTGCGCGAGCTGCCCGCCACCGGCGATCGCGAAGCCAAGTTGCAGCTGACCGAGACCGGTCGCCAGCTCTCGCGCATCCCCCTTGATCCGCGTTTGGCGAAGATGGTGATCAGCGCGGCGCAAACTGGTTGCCTGAGCGAGGTGATGGTGATCACCGCGGCCCTCAGCATTCAGGATCCCCGTGAGCGGCCCATGGAGAAGAAGCAGGCTGCAGACGAGCAGCACAGACGCTTTGAAGACAAGGATTCCGACTTCCTCGCCTTCGTCAATCTGTGGAACTACCTGAAAGAGCAGCAGGATCTGCTCGGCAGCAATCCGTTCCGCCGCATGTGCCAGAAGGAGTTTCTCTCCTACCTGCGGGTGCGCGAATGGCAGGACATCCACTTCCAGCTGCGTCAGACGGTGAAAGAGCTTGGTTTTAAAGCCAACCATGAACCGGCGGATTTCAAGACGGTGCACTGCGCGCTGCTGACCGGCCTCTTGAGCCATATCGGCAACAAGGATCTGGAAAAGCCCGAGTTCCTTGGTGCTCGCAACGGCCGCTTCCACCTCTTCCCGGCCTCGGGTCTGTTCAAAAAGCCGCCCAAGTGGGTGATGGCCGCCGAGCTGGTGGAGACCTCGCGCCTCTATGCCCGCATCAACGCCAAGATTGAACCCGAGTGGGTGGAGCCGCTGGCGGGTCATCTTATCAAGCTGCACCATAGCGATCCCCACTGGTCGAAGAAAAACGGCGCCGTGATGGCCAAGGAGAAAGTGACGCTTTATGGCCTGACTCTGGTCAATGAGCGCACCATCAACTTCAGCCGTATCGATCCGGCGCTGTGCCGCGAGTTGTTTATCCGCCGCGCCCTGGTGGAGGGGGATTTCGAGACCCGCCACCGTTTCTTCAGCGACAATCGTAAGCTCTTGGCCGAGGTGGAAGCGCTGGAGCACAAATCCCGTCGGCGCGACATTCTGGTGGATGATGAGGACTTGTTCCGCTTCTACGATGCCCGTTTGCCGGAGGAGGTGATTTCCGCCCGTCACTTCGACAAGTGGTGGAAAGAGGCGCAAAAGCGGGACGCTGAGCTGCTCAACTTCGAAAAAGAGATGCTGATGAAGGGGGATGCTGCCCACATCAGCGATCTCGACTACCCCAACTTCTGGCAGCAGGGGCGCCTCAAGCTCAAGCTGACCTATCAGTTCGAGCCGGGGGAGGCCGCCGATGGCGTGACCCTGCATATTCCGCTGCCGCTCCTGAATCAGGTGGAGGTGAAGGGGTTCGAGTGGTTGATCCCGGGGCTGCGTCATGAACTCTTGGTGGCCCTCATCAAGTCGATGCCAAAGCCGATGCGCAAAAACTTTGTGCCGGCGCCGAACTACGCCGATGCGCTGCTCGCCAGTATCAACCCCGAACAGGGGCCGCTACTGGACGAGATGGAGCGCCAGCTGCGGCGGATGACTGGCGTGACCGTGCCCCGTGAATCCTGGGACTGGAATGCGGTACCCGATCACCTGAAACTCACCTTCCGGGTGGTGGACGACAAGCACAAGAAGGTAGCGGAAGGCAAAGATCTGGAGGCATTGAAAGAGTCCCTGCGTGGCAAGGTGCAGGAGACCCTGTCGCAAGTAGCGGACGATGATATCGAGCAGTCCGGTCTCACCCTGTGGAGCTTTGGCGAGCTGCCCCAGGAGTACAGTCAGAAGCGTGGCGGGTTCGAGGTGAAGGCCTATCCGGCCCTGGTGGATCAGAAGGATTCGGTCGCCATCCAGCTGGTGGAGAGCCCGGTGGTGCAGCAGCAGCTGATGTGGGCCGGTCAGCGTCGGCTGGTACTGCTCAACGTACCATCGCCCATCAAGTATCTGCAGGAGAAGTTGCCCAACAAGGCCAAGCTCGGGCTCTATTTCAACCCGTTTGGCAAGGTGGCCGAGCTTATCGACGACTGCATCGCCTGCGGCTGCGACAAGCTGATTGAGCAGCACGGCGGCATGGCTTGGGACGAGGCCGGTTTCGAGGCGCTCAAGGAGTATGTCCGCGCCGAGCTCAACGATGCGGTGGTGGAGGTGGCCAAGCAGGTGGAAGCCGTGCTGACGCTGTCCCATGAGATCAAGAAGCGGCTCAAGGGCAAGATGCAGCTCGACACCGCCTTTGCCATGTCCGACATCCAGCAGCAGCTCGGCAACCTTATCCACAAGGGCTTTGTCACCGAGACCGGCTGGCAGCGGCTGCCTGACTTGCTGCGCTACCTGCGGGCCATCGAGCGTCGTCTCGAGAAGCTTGCCATCGATCCCAACCGGGATCGGGTCTACATGCTCAAGGTGCACAGCGTGGAGTCGGAGTACAAGGCGCTGCTGGCCAAGATCCCCAAATCCCAGCTTATTCCCACCGAGGTGGCCAATATCCGCTGGATGATCGAGGAGCTGCGGGTGTCGTTTTTTGCCCAGAATCTGGGAACCCCCTATCCGGTGTCGGATAAACGGGTGCTGAACGCTATCGCTCAGTGCTAAGCTGCTATCTAACTGTTTTAACAGCATGATAGCGGGTGCTGAGAAGGGGTTGCCGGTCAGGTAGCCCCTTCAAACCGCAAGTCAGGGAGGCAAGGATGCTGGGGATCTGGTTGAGTGTGGCGCAGGTGGTGATCAGCGGTTATCAACCCATCGCGGAACAAACCTGGGTGCAGTTGAACCCGGAATATTACCCGCTGGCGCGCACGCCGCCTGCGATGTTTGTGGCCTGGCGTGGCAATCAGTTTCCGCCGCTGGCCCAAAAGCAAAAGCACGGTCGCTGGCAGATCCTCTTTCCAGCCCGATTGGTGCCCCCCTTCGATCTGTTCGAGGGGGAGGCGCAGCTCTCCAAAACCTATCTGGCAAGGCTGCGGCGCATCGACGAGATGGCTTACGGGGTTGTCCCCGGGCAGGCTGTTGCTGCTGGTGCAATCGTGCAGCAGGGGAGTGGGTCCCCTGCTTATCACGCGCAACCTGTCGCGCCCTTTATCGCCGAGTTCCGTACACCCCAAGACGCGTTCGGTGGTGTTGATATGCCCAGCGACCCCGACGAGAGCGAACCTCTGCTCGCTCAGCTGGGGGTGACCTTTCGCACAGCGGGGATGAGTGGTGCCCAAGGATATGAGGGAGTAGCGAGCGCCGATATGGTGCTCGCCAGCCACACGGCTAGCTTATCCGCAGGCAGTGACGCCATGCTTACCCTCTCGGCTCCTGCGGTCGGCGGTCCACAAACTGTGTGTCATCAGGTCGCCGCAGGGGAGACCCTGTGGCGCATTGCCAACCAGTTATCCAGCGCCCGGGGAGCCGATACCTACAGCTATTTGCTGGCGCTGGTGGCAGAGAACCAGCAGCGGCTTGGCAAGAGCATTCGAGTCAGAACGGGGGAGGGTCTCTACTGCCCGCGCGCCGAGACCCTGGCGAAGTTTGATGCCCTGAGCCCGGCCCAGCGTCAGCAGCAATTCGCCCGGTTGGAGCAGGGGCGCTAAATGCAGAGTCGGTGCCTTGTATCCGAATTTGGCCCGTGGTAGTATTCGCGCTCGTTTTGCGAGGTGCTGACCGGTCGCAGTTAGCACCATAAATTCATCCAAAAGAGATACATACTATGTCTTTCGTATTCCAAGCTGAAGTCCGTTCTGACCTGGGGAAAGGTGCGAGCCGCCGCCTGCGTCAAGCTGACCAAGTTCCTGCCATCGTTTACGGTGCAGGCAAAGAAGCTCTGTCCATCACTGTTGACCACAAAAAAATGATCCTGGCTCAAGAGAAGCCGGAATTTTATGAGTCCGTACTGACTCTGGTCATCAACGGCGAAGAAGTTAACGTAAAAGTGAAAGCTATCCAGCGTCACCCGGTACGTTACAAGCTGATCCACCTGGACTTCGTTCGCGTTTAATCGCGAACCATCAGGTTGAAGAAAAGCCACTCCCAGGAGTGGCTTTTTGCTATCTACGATCTGGTGAGCAGGCTGAAATGGCCAGCTGACCAAGCGACTCGAAGCCGGTTACCCCAGCAGGTTCAACGCTTGCTGACAGCGCTGTTCGGCGGCATCCAGCTCCAGCAGCACCATTCTGATATCTTCCATCTGTTGCTGCAGCGTGTCACGTTTATCCATCACCAGTCCCAGCATGGTTTGCAACTGGGTGCGGCTGCTTTTGTCGGCATCATAGAGATCAAACAACTCACGGATCTCGGCGAGGGTGAACCCCAGGCGCTTGCCGCGCAAGGTTAATTTGAGACGTACCCGATCCTGCTTGCTATAGATGCGGGTCTGGCGCTCTCTGGCAGGATTGAGCAATCCTTGGTCCTCATAAAAGCGGATACTGCGTGTCGTAATATCAAATTCCCGGGCCAGCTCACTGATGCTGTAGCGTCTGGCGTCATCCTTATTTTTGTTCATACAAACTTCTTGGCGAACGACATCCTGCTGGCACCTTACCTAAACGTAAACTGCACTGCAACTCTTGTTCCCGTGACGGAGAAAACCTATGTTATGACCATGTAACAAAAAAGAGGCTGGCAAATGGATATTGCGATCGTGGCGGCAAAGCGGACCCCGATGGGGGCATTTCAGGGGGCATTGGCAGAGGTGACAGCGCCTGAGTTGGGAGCCTGTGTCATTGAGGGCGCGTTACAGCAAAGTGGTCTGCATCCGGAGCAGATAGACGAAGTATTTATGGGTAACGTGCTATCGGCTGGCATGGGGCAAGCGCCAGCCAGGCAGGCAATGTTGAAAGCGGGGCTGCCAGTTGGTGTGCCAGCCACCACGATCAACAAGGTGTGCGGCTCTGGCATGAAGGCGGTGATGTTGGCGGCAGATTCCATCCGGCTTGGCGACAACCGGGTTGTGGTTGCTGGTGGCATGGAGAGCATGAGCCGCGCCCCCTATCTGTTGGATAATGCCCGCAGCGGCTTTCGGATGGGGCATCAAAAGGTGCTGGATCACCTCTTCTTCGATGGTTTGCAAGATGCCTATGATGGCCAGCTGATGGGGATACATGCCCAGCGCAGCGCCGATCAGGCCGGCTTGACCCGCAGTGCCATGGATGAGTTTGCCCTTGCATCGTTGCAGCGTGCCCGCGATGCACAGCAAGCCGGTGCGTTTTTGTCCGAGCTGACAAGTGTCTATCACGGTGATCGCTTGTTGCTGGCCGAGGACGAACAACCAGGCAAGAGCAGTCCGGAGAAAATCCCAACCCTGAAGCCTGCGTTTGGCAAGGAGGGCACCATTACGGCGGCCAATTCAAGCTCCATCTCGGACGGTGCTGCGGCGCTGATATTGATGGATGTCGCCATGGCAGCAGCTTTTCAGGTGCCGGTATTGGCGAGGATTGTGGGTTATCAGAGCCATGCGGCATTGCCCGCCGAGTTTACTTCCGCGCCTATTGGGGCCATTTCACGGTTGCTGGATCGTCTGGCATGGTCAGTGGAGGAGGTGGATCTGTTCGAGATCAACGAGGCCTTTGCCATGGTGAGCATGCTGGCCATGGCTGGGTGCGGCATCCCTCATCACAAGGTCAATGTATACGGTGGGGCTTGTGCCCTAGGGCATCCGCTCGGAGCAAGTGGTGCCCGTATTCTGGTCACCCTGGTCTCGGCTTTGCGGCAGCGGGGAGGAAAAAGAGGGATCGCCTCTTTGTGTATCGGAGGGGGAGAGGCGACCGCGATCGCGGTAGAGATCGATTAATCGGTTGCTTCCATCGCCTGCAGTTGCTCGTTGACCCAGGTGGTGGCAGCCAGATAGAGGTGACTCACCTTATCCTCGCTCAAGCCAAGCTTGGCTGTTCTGGCTGTGACCCGTGACCAGTTCGCATTCTCGTAATCTTCACAAAACGCGAGGTAGAAACCCAGGTTGCCTTTGCGTTCCAGCAGCGCCAGCCGAATGTCTTCGATAAGGGGGATGGTGCCCAGCAGCTTGTCCATCGGCTGCTCCATCAGCACATCCAGTAGCGAAAAAAGGCCGGTGATAAAGGCTTGCTGTGTCTGCTGGGTCGGTGCGTGAGCATGAGCCAGTAGTTCACAGAATCGAGCGCGGATCATCGACATCTGGTAGAGCTCGGCGCTCTTGCCCTTGCCTGCACTGGTTGCTGCCACCAGCGAGACAAAACGCTTTAGCTGGGTGTTGCCAAGGTAGATGGCGGCTTGGCGAAACGAGGAGATGGGATTGGCGTGGCCTTTAAGATGATTGACGTAGCGCAGTAGCTTGAGGGAAAGGGAGATATCCTGGCTTAGCAGCTGCTCGATACGGTTGATGTCAGGTTCAGACTGATTGACCACGTTGAGCAGTTGCATGACGACGACCTGGGCTGGTTCCATGGTCGCTTGCTTGACCATTTCGGGGCGACTGAAGAAAAAGCCCTGAAATAGCTGGATCCCAAGCTGCTTGACCCGCTCGAATTCCGCCTTGTCCTCCACTTTTTCCGCCAGATAGGTAAGTCCGAGTGACTGATGGCGCCGGATAAACACCTTGATCTGAAAGAGTGATGTCGCTCGCAGATCAAACTTGATGATGTGGATAAACGGGAGGAAGCGCTCCCAATCCGGTGACATGGTGAAGTCATCGAGTGCCAGCTGATAGCCCAGTTTGTGCAACTGTGTCACCTTTTCCAGCAGCGCATCATCCGGGGAGGCATCCTCCAGAATTTCGATCACCACCTTGTCGGGAGGCAGGCACTCGGCCAAACCATCCAGCAGCAGTGAGTGGGGGAAGTTGATAAAGCAGGAGCGTCCTCCCAACAACTGATCGATATTCTGTTGCAGGAACTGTTCGACCACCAGGCGTGACGTCGCCAGTTGGGAGGAGATACTCGGGAAAACATTATTCAGACTATCGCGAAAGAGCAGCTCATAGGCATAAGTATTAAGGTCTTTGTCGAGGATGGGCTGTCTTGCAACGTAGGAATACATGCCTGGCTCCGATATGGGTACTGGCTTGATTCTATGGTGTTGCAGAACACTATGCCAGTCTTGCCCCTATTGAGTAAGGCAATAATTGGCAGAGTGTTTTTCTGTCAGCGCTGAATTTAGAAGAGATAGCTCAATTGTGTACCGGCCAGCCAGGCATCGCCTTCGGAAGTGCCTTTGAATTGAGACGGAATAGGAGAGCTCATGGTCTCAGTAACATCGACCTTTTTGCCATCGATCAGGGTCAGCCCCAGATCCACGGTCAGGTTGGGCGTAAACTGATACCCCATCCCCAGGCTATACCAGAACCGATCCGCATCCGGTATGGAGATGGTACGGCGATCGGCTGGCACCGGGCTGGCGTCATAGGCAACACCGGATCGCAGTTGCCACTGGGGTGTCAGTTGATAGGTCATCCCGAGCGCATAGCGCCAGCTATCTTCCCAGTGTTCATCCTTGATGTGCATTGAGCCTTGGTGATCCAGCTCTGCTTCCAGTTGCACAAATTTACTCCAGTTGGTCCAGTTCAGGCTGCCATGGAGTGCGAGTTTGTCGGTCAACTGATGGAAGAGAGCCAATTCAGCGGTTGCTGGCAATGGTAAATCAAGTCGTCCTGTATCTTCGTATGGGGTCAATCCGTTTGCTCCTTGAGCATTACCTTCGAGCGTCAGTGTTGTATCGTGGCGATATGACAGCCCTACCCGTGTATTTTGCGATGGAGTTAGCAGCACCCCCGCGTTCCAGCCTAAAGCCCATCCATCGCCTTCCAAGTGTTTCACTATCTTATGTTGGCCGACATTAAATACACCGCCAACCTCGCCTTCGCCCTGAATAGCGGAGATCCCGGCACCGATTGACCACATCTCATTGATGCGATAGGCGAGTGAGGTGCCCAGATCCATGGTCTTGATATCGGAGACATTGCCAAAGTGGCCAGCGCTGTAGTTATCCGGCATCTTGACACCAAGACCATAGTAAGAGGTTGCCGAGAAACCGAGGCGCCACTGCTCGCTGAGTGGAATGATTAGATAAGCGTTGGGCACCCAGGCTACTGCTGCAATATCGTGTGCTGTAGCATCAGCATGAGTCAGTAAACCGGCCGTTTTTCCTTCGATATTGACGTCAGGACTGACATAGATAGCGCCGCCAGAGAGCGCCATCTGATCGAAGCGGGTCATGGCAGCCGCATTGCGGGAGAGCACACTGGCGTTATCTGCGATGGCAGCCTCACCGGCAAAGGCGCGTCCCAGGCCTGTAGCTGACTGTTCAGCCAGTTGGAACCCGGCGGCATGAGTCTGACCCGCGATCACCAGCAGGGCGATGGCGGACGGTTTGATGATGGAATGCATGGCAAAATCCTGGCTGTTACCCGAAGGTTCAATAGGTTATATGAATGGAGACAGGATTTTATATGGTATGACCAGTAAGGCAACGGTAATGGTCGGCATCAGGATAAAACAAGATTTAATGCTGGGGGAGTACACCCTAATAGCTTGATAAAAAAAGAAAAATAAACACGTGTGCGCTACACCTGTGCGCTGAAATGGCTTTTTTGGACAAAAAAAGAGCGCCTGACGGCGCTCTTTTCGGTGGCGTTCTAATCAGAACTTCATATTGAACTGGGCAGATGCCAGGAAGGCGTTACCGTGTGAGGTGCCCTGCCAGCGTGGGTTATTCACTGTGCCATCATGGCTTACGAGGCCTTCGTTTACATCAACCTTCTTACCATCCAGATAGGCCATACCGAAGTCGACGCTCATATCGGTGTTGATATGGTAGGTGGCGCCAGCGCTATACCAGATTCGATCCGAGTCGGGGATGCTCAGGCTGCGATATTCAGCTTCGATCGGAGTCGTGTCATAGGCAAAGCCCAGACGCGCTTCCCAAGCCGGGTTGATATACCAGGTACCGCCGATGGAGTAGCGAGTGGAGTCTTTAAATTTCTCGGGTTTATTGAGACACACGCCCGGTTGGCCCGGGGTATTACAACCTGAGCTGGTCGCCTTTAATTCTTGGAACGCGCTCCAGTCAGTCCAGTTGACAGAGTAGTGCACGGCAAACTGCTGGTTCAGACGATGGTAGCCAGCGAACTCGGCCTGGGCTGGCAGATCCAGCTTCAGGTTGCCGTCAACAGTCTTGTAATTGGAGCTGGTACCATTGAAATCACCATCAAAGCTGAGATCGACTTGGGAACGATAAGTCAATGCAAAACGATGGTCATCGTTGACTTCATAAAGAGCACCTACGTTCCAGCCAAAACCCCATGTGTCACCTTTAAGTCCAGCAATTTTAGTGTCGGCGGAATGTACTTTTTCTGTTTTCTGAGTCAAAACGGGTGCCAGCACACCGGCATAGCGGTTCAGCTCGGCTTCTGCATACACAGCATTGATGCCGGCCCCGATGCTGAATTGCTCGTTTATGCGATAGGCAATATTCGGGTTGATATTGAAAGTTAAGAGTTCTGTATCACCAGCACCTGAGCCAGCTGCAAAATTCTTGTCGTACTCGGTAGAGAGACCGTAGTTAGAGAAAAGCCCGATACCCCATGCCCACTGGTCATTCAAAGGCTGTATAAAATAAGTAGCAGGCACAAAGGCTGATGGAGCGATATCTGAGGCCGAAGCATTCTTGTTAAAATAATTAGGAACGGTTACACCATTAGGTGGAATAGGTAGAGTAAGATTACCGCTTGTTTTTCCTTCCACATCCACATCCGGTTTGATATAGGTGCCGGAGACGGAGACGGCCATCTTGTCGAAGGTGGTCATGGCTGCCGGGTTGCGGGCCAGCACGGAGGCGTTGTCGGCGATGGCCGCTTCACCGGCATAGGCACGACCCAGGCCGGAGGCGGAGTGCTCGTTCAACTGGAACGCAGCAGCATGAACCTGGCTGGTGGCCAGGGCAATAGTCGCTGCAATCAGGCTCTTCTTGAAAACTGTTGTCGTCATGGTGTTCTCTCTTGTAGGCAGATTTTTTTGCCGATATTGGCTGCACGTTCAATGCAAACCTCGACAAAATCCGTTTTTATTTCAGCTTCTTCCCAATCAATGCTGGCGTGATTCTATGGATCTGGTAGGAGGTAAGAAATCAGACCAGTGACAGCAGAATACATAAAAGTGATCGATGTGTTAATCATTTGTTTTAACCGGGTGTTTAATTCATCAGTTACGGGGTAAAACAGGGTGTTTTTTAGGCGAAATGGTTGATCCGGTTCACAAAAATAATTGTGCTGTTTTTCGCGATATTGTGACAAACAGCAGGCAACGGGATCGGAACAGGTCGCAGAGTGGCGCCGTTGCCTGTTTTTATCGGGGGTGTGGGGTCGTCAAATTTGCCAGCGAAGTCGTGATTGCAGGGTATTGGCAACGGGGGCAAGTGGCTCTTTCATCTCGCCAATCAGCACCATATTGGCCCCTTTGAGCTGGAGTATCTCCCCTCTGAGGGTGCCATCTGCAAAGGTGGCCTGTTGCAGGGTTAACGGGACATGCTTGGGCACTAGAAAGAGGGTGACGGGCCCCATCTTTCCCTGGATCACCATGTGCAGGGCCGGTCCCTGATAAAACGAGCAGTGATTGACATAGGTCACCTTGAGCCCATCCATCCCGCTTAAGGTGGCGCCATACTTCTCCATCTTGGCATTGATGTGTTGCAGATTGACCCGCTCATCGACACCTTCGATAAAGGGCGCTTCGCCATAGACATGAGCCATCGCCACCTGGGCGAGGGAGAGGGTCGTGGGAGTCGACTCTGGCAACGTGATCCAGCGGGTACTCATTCCCAGCAGGAAGGCAACCGATGCGGCCAGGGCGATCTGGCGCCAGGATGTCGATGTCCGGAGCTTGACTGGCTCCGTGCCAAGGGGCCTGAATTGCAGCATATCATCTTGCGTGTCACTGTCTTGCAGCATGGCTTGCCTGAGCAGGATCCGCTCGGCCAGTCCGGCGGGGATCTCCACCTGCATGGTGCGCTGGAGGGTTCTGTCGAACTGCTTCATCTCATCGAGGTAGTTCCGATTGGCTTGGCTTGCTTCGGCGGTTTTGAGAAAGTCCGGCTGTTGATCGTTGGGCTGGATCATGGCGTTGCGGCGAAATTCGAGTTCATCCATGTCCGTGTCCTCTTGCTTGGTTCTTCTGCTCCAGCGCTTCCTTGATCTGGTTGCGGGCGCGAAACAGGCGGGTCATGACGGTGTTTTTGTTAAGGCCGAGCATCTCGGCAATCTCCTCACCACTGAATCCTCCCACGACTTGCAGCAGCAGTGGCTCCTGGTACTCCTCGGGCAACCGGGCGATGTGACGGTGCAACCACTCGTTCTCCATCTCCTGTTCGCTGTGCAGCGCATCGTGCTGGGGCTGAGGGTGATCGTCGAGATCCACTAGCTCCAGCTGTTTGCGTTCAAAGCGGCGGGCGTTCTCCCGTCTGAGGATGGTGATCAGCCACCCTTTGGCCGCCTTGTCATCCTGCAGGGTGTCGATAGCCTTCCAGGCACGCAGGAAGGTCTCTTGCACCAGATCTTCCGCCACGTTGGGATCTCGGGTCAGCCAGAAGGCATAGCGGTAGAGATCGCCGTGCAGCGCATGAACTAGAGCTTCAAATTTGGTTTGTTTGTCAGCCATAGGATCAGAGACCGGCGAAGTGGCCGGATCATTTCCACCAATATGCTGTTGAGCACGTTTTTTTCTAAAAAACAGCAGAGCCATAAGGCAATCCTTGTCAGGGGACGGGCAGGCGGTGGCGGGCCCCCCTGTACCCCAGCAGGTAAATCAGGTGCGCAATACCGGCGGTTTCATCAGCCCTGAGGGTAAGCGCCAGAGCGCACCACTCGATGGGCGGGCCAGAAGTGGGCCGTGCAAAACAGGCTCGCTCGAGGGAGTCGATCGCGTTGCCGACCCGATTATGTCCAGCATGAGGCAACTGGCCTAATTGATAATAGGAGACCTGCCAGCGCAAACTGGCCCACTGGAGCAGTGCCTTGCGACTGGCATCCGGCTGGTGTTGAGCAAGGGCGCGTTGCAGTCGATAGAAGGCACGCCATCGGGGACCGTGGCGCCATAGCGCACGCAGCGCCAGAGCCAGCACGACCCACCAAAGGCTCTCTCGCAGTGCCATCTGCGAGGGTTGCTGATCAGGTTGCCGACTGGTCGTTGCCTGAAACCTCAGCGTGATGGCGGGCAGGCTGGCCTGCTCGATTCGGCCGCTTTGGGTATTAAACCAGGGGAGGGCGATAGGGGGGAGCTGATACTCACCGCTCTGCTCTGCGACCAGAGTCTGGCGCCACTGTCGTTCAAACAGCAGCTTGCCATCGCGGTAACGCTCCTGCTGTTGCTCGCCATCGGGATGTGCCTGTATGCCGCCTGGCAGTTGATGGGCCATCAGGGGGGCAAGCTGGATCTGACTGCTGTCACCATTCTCCATGGTCAGGGTGAGGATCCGGATCAGCGGTTCACTCACATCCCCCGTGGTGGCCGGTTCAAGCCGTTGACTCAGGGTCAGCCGGGTGGCCACTGGCGTGGCGGGGGCTTTGTCAACCCTCACCTCGAGCGGTGCCGCACGGGCCGAGAGTCGTTGCGCTTTTTCCCCTTGCTGCGTGAGCTGCCCCTGCAAGCGGGGTGAGTCGAGGTGCCAGAGCCCAGGTGCTTTTGCCTGGACGAGCCAGCTGCGGGTGAGCCTGCCGGGCAGACCTGCCTGAGCGGGGGCGATCCACTCGTCGCTACCGAGACGACGGATGGTGAAGTGGGCAGAGCTAAGCTCGCTCAACGCCGGGTTTTGCATGCTGGTGGGCAGCCACAGTGTCAGCCGGTAGATCACCGGCTGGCCGGGATAGAGCGGGCCCTGATGATCAAGGCTGGCCTGCATCTCGAGGGGCGAGGGGGTTGGGAGCTGCGGCAGCGAGGCAGTTTTCGCCTCTCTTAATGGCAATCTCAATGGCAATGTGAGCGAGGGGGTGAACTCATTTCCCAGCTTGAGCGGGGCAATCACCACCTCGGTATTTGCAGGTGAACCGCTCTGGTGCAGCGGGATCTGCCAGCGAGTCAGTTGTTGTACCGGGGTGGTGACCCGGCTCATGGTCACTCTGCCTACTGCAAATTGGCGCAGTAGGGGGGTGATCTCCAGCTCGCTGCTCTGACGCTCGCCATCCGCTTCGATGATCAGCAGCCAATCGCTGGGGTCGGCCCCCGGCAGCAGCTCTGCCCGGGGGGGCAGGGCCCAACCAAGTGGACTCACCAGTGCGAGCAATAGCCCCCATCCTGCCCGCGTCACCAGGGCTCCTCCACCTTGATCAGATCCCGGCGCAGCGCCTCTTTACGCAGTCGCTGCTCCAGCAGCAACACCGGGGGAGAGGGTGGCAGGGGCATTGCTGCTGCCTGCTGTTCAGCCGATGGCTTGGGCTGCTTGCTGTTGCTGGTATCGGGAGCAGCCGCCGCTGCGCCCTGTAACAGAGAGAGGTTATAGAGCGCATCTTCATGGCCGGGCTCCAGTGCCAGAGCGGCCAGATAGGCCTCCTTGGCGGCCGCAAACTCCCCCAGTTGCAGCAGGGCATTGCCGCGGTTGTAGTGGGCGGTGGCGCTCGTCGCTTCCTGATAGGCTGCGATGGCTTGTCGGTAGGCTCCGGCCCGATACCAGGCGTTGCCGCGCCAGATCGGATCGTCGAAAGTGCGGGCGGCCTGTTGAAAATTTCCCTGTTGATAATCCTGCATCGCTTGCAGCTCGCCCCTCTCAGCAGCTTGTAGATCTTGTGGCGAAAGCAGCTGAGCACCCACCATCAGCGCCATCATCAACCGGGCGCCGACTCTGGCCAGCAAGGCCAGTGGTAACAAGGGGATCAGCAGCCAGGGGCCAAGATCCAGTGGCGCCGGGGTGAGGGCCGAGGTGGTGGTGGGCAGCGGTGCAAAGTGGGGGACATCGCTACCCAGCCATTGCAGCTCACCGCCGAGGCGATTGGCCAGTGCGGCAATGGCCTGACTATCGGGGACGGGCAACTGCGCGGGCATGCGGCTGGCAAACCCCAACTCATTGGCCGGAATGGCGGACATGGGGGCCGGTTGACCACTGCTGGCAAGCAGAATATCGAGGCGTGCCGACTGGGTGTCGCGGCAAAGAAGGCGTTGCTGGCAGGGCCACAGGGCGGCGATTTGGGTCATCTGATTCTGGGTGAGGTCGTCGGTGATCAGCAGCAGACGCGCTTGTTCTCCAGGGGCCAGCTGCTTCATGGCAAGTTCCACCGCCCGTGCCGGGTTGCTGCCCTGCAACGGCATGATATCGGGGCGCAAGTCGGGCAGTAGCAGCGAAAGGGCCTGATGATCCCGGGTTGGCGGCATGGCGAGGTAGGCATCGCCTGCGTAGAGGATCAGCGCAATGCGTTCACCCTTGGTGTGGCTCAACAACTGCTGCAACTGCCATCTGACCCGGGTCGCCCGATCCGGTTTGAGATCGGTGGCGGTCATCGAGCGTGACAAGTCCAGTAGCCAGATATCTAGCGGTGCTGCAGGCTGCTGTTGCAGCTCACCGCGCAGTGCCGGTCCACTCAGGGCCAAAATGACGGGCAGGGTTGCCAGCCAGAGCCAGGGACGTTGAGGATGGGATGCTGGCAGCAGATAAGCCTGCATCGCAGGTGCGAGCAGCGGGGGCTGGCGACGACGGCGCCACCCTTGCCAAAGCCAGGGGATGAGTGCGATCAGCCACAGGGGGCGGAGCAAGATCAGATCCATCTGCGTGCACCTCGTGTCAGCCAGCTACGCACCATGCGAAACTCCAGCCTGCCGTGTCCTGACGGCAGAAGCAACAAGCCACAAAGCAGTGCCAACGGCCAGGGGTAGAGCTCGATCACCGGCTGGTACTGGGCAATCGGCATGGGGGCAGGTTCAAGGGCATTGAGAGTCGCGTTGATGGCATCTAGATCGCTCTGGGTGCGTGCCCGAAAGTAACGCCCCTGGCCTGTCTGTGCCAGCTCTTTCAGGAGCGGCTCGTCCAGTTCGCTGCTGGGATCGGCCTGACCGCTGCCCGCCTCATCGTAGGGTTGAATAAAGGTATCGGGATCGGCCCCGACCCCCAGCGTGTAGATCCGTATTCCCTGCGCTGCGGCGAGTTTTGCCTCCTGCAGCGGGTCGGCATTGCCTGCGGTATTGCGGCCATCAGTGACCAGCAGCAGGGCGGTGGGGCGACCCGGATCTCCATGCTGACGTGCCAGCTGGATGGCTTCGCCAAGGGCGGTGGTTCGGCCGACAAGATCAAAATCGAGCTCGTCGCTCAAGGTCAACAGCGCCGGGATCTCCTGAGTGAGGGGAGAGAGCAGGTAGGCGTGATCGGCAAATACGATGAGGCCCACCCTGTCTCCGGCCCGTTTGGCGATCAGCGCCTTGATCTGCTGGCGCACCGCCGTCAGCCGTGCTTGCTGCTCGCCGTTATCGAGCATATCCGGGGTACGCATGCTGTCTGACAGATCCACCGCCAGCAGCAGATCCCGACTCCCTTCATATTGAATAACCGGTTCTCCCCACCACTGGGGGCGGCAGAGGGCGAGGATAAGGGCGCACCAGAGCAGCATGGCGCGCCAGAGCGGTAATCCGGCCTGAGGACGCAGCAGCGCAAACCCGGGGTGAGCCAGATAGCCGCGGCGCAGGGGCGGCAAGCCGAAGCGCACCAGCAAGGGGAGCACCAGCGCCAGCGCAAACCAGGGCCAGGCCAGGATCATGGATGCCTCCGAGCGGTTTTACGCCTCGAGCGGGGGGAGAGCTGGAAGAAGAGGGTTTGACCCCAACGACGATAATGTTGCTGAAGCAGTTCGCACTGCTCGCGAGTCGGGTTTTGGCTGCCATAGAGCCAACTGCTCCAGTAAGACGAGAACTGGCTGAAATCGCTGCCGCCGTGACGATCGACAAAGGCGAGCCACGCCTCTCCCTGCAGCTGGCGCGCCTCGGGCCAGCGTTGCAGTGCTTCATGACGCAGGGCCTCCTGCATGCGTGCCACCAGCAGTGCCGGATCTCCCTCCAGCTGACGACACCAGCGGCGGTAACGTATCACCCTCTTGGCAATCAGGACGATCAGCAGCAGCAATAACGCTGTGATCAATAGCCACAGTAGCGCCTGCACTCTGGGATCAAGACTCTGTTCAATCAGATCTGGCCCCGGGTGGATGTCGCGCATCAGGGCGGCCAGCGGCGGAGTGATGGCCTCGGAGGCTGGACTGGCGCTGTCGAGTTCGGCGGGGGAGATCATCCCTGATGACATAACCCCTCCTGCCACTGCTGTTGCAGCGTCTGGTTGTTATCGAGCAGATAGAGGCGCTGCACCAATGGCAACAGCAACTGCTTGCCGTGGGCCAGTTGCTGTTCGGCAGCTTGCCGGTAGCGGCGGGAGAAACCGGCATGGCCCCCATCCAGCCAGCCCTGATAGTGCTGCCCTGGCCGATCGATAGCCACTGGCAGCTGGCCGTCAGGGGGAAGGGCTGCCTCAAGGGGATCGCGGATCTGCCAATAGTGAATATCATGGCGCCGCGAGAGCAGTTGCAATTGCTGACAGAGCGCCGACTCGCAGGGTCTGTGATCGGTGATGATCGTCAGCTTGGCACCGTGAGGCAGCTTCACGCCGGACAAGGTGTCGGCCAGAGAGTGAGACAGCGCCCGGCGGGCCAGCCCTTGCTGATAGTGATGGCAGAGGGATTCGAGCAGGGGCAGCACGCTGCCGCGCTGGCTCTGGTGATGGGGGATAAGCCCGTGGCAGATCAGGGTGTTGTGCTGCTTCTCCCCTTGCCAGATCAGGGCTGCTGCCAGCTCGCACCCCAGACGCGCCTTGAGCTGCAGCATGGAGCCGAAATACATGGCAGGAGAGAGATCGAGCAGCAGCCAGTGAACCTGATCCAGCTCCTCGCTATAGAGGCGGGTATAGGGACGACCGAGGCGCGCCGTCACTCGCCAGTCGATATGGCGTACCTCGTCACCAGCCTGATAGGCGCGCAGCTCCCGAAACGTGAGTCCGGGAGAGCGGCCCGGTTTGCCGCGTTCGCTGCTGCTTCTGCCTGCGTGAGGTGGCTTCCTGGCCTTGGCCCAGAGCCGGATATTGAGCAGCCGTGGCAGCGACAGGGCGATATCGGGATGGAGGTCCGGCGTTAGGGACATGGCACCTGATCCAGCAGTTGGGCGATCAGGATATCGTTATCCAGATTGTCGGCCAGTGCCTGATAGCTGGGAATAAGGCGGTGGCGCAGCACCGGATAGGCTTGCAGCTGGATATCTTCCGGCAGCACATAATCACGTCCGGCGAGCCAGGCGCGGGCACGGGCGGAGCGAGCCAGCCCCAGCGTAGCCCGAGGGCTGGCTCCCACGGCAATCAATGGCTCAAGGGCAGGGCAAAGGCCACTACCCGGGCGGGTGGCGCAGACTAGCTCCACCAGATAGTGCTCCAGTCTGCTTTGCATGGTGACCGCCAGCACTTCGCTGCGCGCACGCTGCAAGGTGGTCTGGCTCAGGTTCACCGGCGCCGCGCCGAGCTGTTCCCCGCTGGCGTTGAGCTGCAAGATGGCGAGCTCCATGGTGGGGCTCGGGTAATCCACCATCAGCTTGAGCAGAAAGCGGTCGAGCTGTGCCTCCGGCAGGGGATAGGTTCCCTCCTGCTCGATTGGGTTCTGGGTGGCGGCGACCATAAAGAGGGGTGGCAGCCGCCAGCTCTTTTTGCCCACGGTGATCTGGTGTTCGGCCATGGCCTCCAGCAGCGCTGATTGCACCTTGGCCGGTGCCCGGTTGATCTCGTCTGCCAGCACCAGATGGTTGAAGAGGGGGCCTGGCTGGAAAACAAAACTGGCATCCTGCGGGTGAAACACCTCGCTGCCGGTCAGATCTGCCGGCAGCAGATCAGGGGTGAACTGGATACGAGCGAAACGCCCCTCGACGGCGCCAGCGAGCGCCTTGACGGCACGGGTTTTGGCAAGGCCGGGAGCGCCTTCGATTAATACATGTCCTTCACATAACAGGGCGATCAACAGCCCTTCGATGAGCTCATCCTGTCCCAGAATTTGACTGGCAAGATAGTCTCTCAGTTGTTTGAACTCCGCCGCTGCCATGCGATAAACCCGTTGTTTTTATGGAAGTTGATCTTTTTATACTCCAGTTGAGCCACAAGGGCGAGTGAAGGGCGCCAGCCTTGCTGAATTTAGTTTCAATCAGCTGTATGAAACTTGTGATTGGATTGTTAAGATGTGGCGCAATGAGGTCAGACCTCTGCCTTTTAAACCAAGGAGCCAGGATGAAACAGCCATTGAAACTGACGACTCGCCAGGGCGAACGGATTGCCGTCGTGGCGGGGCTGCGTACCCCCTTTGCCAAGCAGGCCACCGCCTTTCATGGCGTGCCTGCAGTCGATCTCGGCAAACTGGTGGTGAGCGAGATGCTCGCCCGTACCGATCTCGATCCCAAGCTTATCGACCAGCTGGTGTTTGGTCAGGTGGTTCAGATGCCGGAAGCCCCCAACATTGCCCGCGAGATCGTGCTCGGTACCGGCATGAGCGTCAATACCGATGCCTATAGCGTCTCCCGCGCCTGCGCCACCAGTTTTCAGGCGGTGGCCAACGTCACCGAATCCATCATGGCCGGTACCGTAGACATCGCCATCGCCGGCGGCGCTGACTCCTCTTCCGTGCTGCCCATCGGTGTGAGCAAGAAGCTGGCCCGCGCCCTGGTGGATCTCAACAAAGCGCGCAATCTGCAGCAGCGCTTCAATATTCTTCGTCAGTTGCGGGTCAAGGATCTGCTGCCGGTACCGCCCGCTGTGGCGGAATACTCTACTGGCCTCTCCATGGGGCAGACCGCCGAGCAGATGGCCAAGAGCCACCAGATCAGCCGCGAGGCGCAAGATGCGCTGGCTCACCGCTCCCACACTCTGGCCGCGCAGGCCTGGGCCGATGGCAAGCTCAGCGGCGAGGTGTTTACCGCCCATGTGCCGCCCTACAAGTCACCGCTGGAGCGGGACAACAATATCCGTGAAAGCTCGGATCTCGCGAGCTACGCCAAGCTCAAGCCGGTGTTTGACAGGTTTCATGGCACAGTCACTGCTGCCAACGCAACCCCGCTCACTGACGGCGCTGCAGCCGTGTTGCTGATGCGGGAAGGTCGGGCGAAAGAGCTGGGCCTCGAGCCGCTTGGTTATATCCGCAGCTTCGCCTTCTCGGCCATCGATGTGTGGCAAGACATGCTGATGGGGCCCTCCTACGCCACGCCGCTGGCGCTGGACAGAGCCGGCATCACGCTCAGCGATCTGACCCTGATCGACATGCACGAAGCCTTTGCCGCCCAGACGCTGGCCAACCTCAAGATGTTTGCCAGCCACGAGTTTGCCCGTGACAAGCTGGGCCGCGATCAGGCCATCGGCGAGGTAGACATGGAGAAGTTCAACGTCCTCGGCGGTTCGCTGGCCTATGGCCACCCCTTTGCCGCGACCGGTGCGCGGATGATCACCCAGACCCTGCACGAGCTGCGTCGTCGTGGTGGGGGATTGGGGCTCAACACCGCCTGTGCGGCGGGTGGATTGGGCGTGGCTATGGTGTTGGAGGTTGAATGATGAGCGCTAAGACTTTTTCCCTGGATGTTCGCAAAGATGGCATCGGCATCCTCACCATGGATGTGCCGGGCGAGAGCATGAATACCCTGAAGGCCGCCTTTGTGGAGGAGATCCGCTCCGTACTGGACGAGGTAAAACGCAACAAGGATTTGATCGGGCTGGTGATCACCTCCGGCAAGAAGGACTCCTTCATCGCCGGCGCTGACATTACCATGCTGGCCGCCTGCACCAGTGCCAAGGATGCTGAGACCCTGTCACGAGAAGGGCAGGAGATCTTTGCCGAGATCGAGGGGCTGACCATTCCGGTGATCGCCGCCATTCATGGCCCCTGCCTCGGTGGCGGGTTGGAGCTGGCGCTGGCCTGTCATGGCCGTGTGGTGACCGATCACGGCAAATCTGTGCTGGGATTGCCGGAAGTGCAGCTTGGCCTGCTGCCGGGCTCTGGCGGTACCCAGCGTCTGCCGCGCCTTATCGGGGTGGCCAAGGCGCTGGATCTGATGCTGACCGGCAAGCAGGTTCGCGCCAAACAAGCCAAAAAATTGGGGCTGGTGGACGATGTGGTGCCGCCGTCAATCTTGCTGGATGCTGCTATCAAGCTGGCCAAGAAGGGCAAACCGCGCCATCAGTTGAAACGGGATCTGCAGGGCAAGGTGCTGGAGACCAACAAGCTGGGTCGCAAAGTGCTGTTCGATCAGGCCAGTAAGGGGGTGAAAGCCAAGACCCGTGGCAACTACCCGGCGCCGGAGCGGATCCTGGATGTTGTGCGCATCGGCGTGGAGGAGGGGATGAAGGCCGGTCTGGCTGCCGAATCCCGCCACTTTGGCGAGCTGGTGATGACAGCTGAGTCTGCGGCCCTACGTTCCATCTTCTTTGCCACCACCGAGATGAAGAAAGAGGTCACCTATCAGGGGGCCGAGCCGCGCAAGGTGGCCCATGCTGCTGTGCTGGGCGGTGGTCTGATGGGGGGCGGCATTGCGTTCGTCACCGCTACCAAGGCGGGTGTGCCGGTGCGGATCAAGGATGTGGCAAGCGCCGGGATCGGCAATGCCATGCGCTACAGTTATGACATTCTGGCCAAGAAGCTCAAGCGCCGTCACATTTTGCGCAGCGAGCTGGAAAAGCAGATGAGCCTGTTGACCGGTACCCTCGACTACTCCGGTTTTCACCGGGTGGACATGGTGGTGGAGGCGGTGTTTGAAGATCTCAATCTCAAACACCAGATGGTGAAGGACGTGGAGCGTGAGTGCGGTGAGCACACAGTGTTTGCCTCCAACACCTCCTCCCTGCCCATCAACCAGATTGCGGCAGAGGCGGCGCACCCAGAGCGAGTCGTGGGGCTGCACTACTTCAGCCCAGTGGACAAGATGCCGCTGGCGGAGATCATCCCCCACGCTGGCACCAGTGCCGAGACGGTCGCCACCACCCTGGCCTTTGCCCGTGCTCAGGGTAAAACGCCTATCGTGGTGAAGGACGAAGCGGGTTTCTACGTCAACCGCATCCTGGCGCCCTACATGAATGAAGCGGCGCGACTGGTGCTGGAAGGGGAGCCGGTGGAGGTGCTGGATAGCGCCCTGCTGGACTTTGGTTTCCCGGTTGGCCCCATCACATTGCTGGACGAGGTGGGGATCGATGTGGGAGCCAAGATCTCCCCCATTCTCGAGAAAGAGCTGGGCGGCGAGCAGTTCCAGGCGCCCAAGGCGTTCGAAAAGCTGCTGCAAAATGATCGCAAGGGACGCAAGAACGGCAAGGGCTTCTATCTCTATGGCAAGGCGGCACCGCGCAACAAGCTGACTGGTAAAGAGGGCAAGAAAACGGTGGACGAGAGCGTCTATGGCGTGCTCGGTATCAAGCCGTCTGCCAAGCTGGCTCGTCAGGAAATCGCAGAGCGCTGCGTGTTGCTGATGCTCAACGAAGCGGCCATGGCGTTGGATAGCGGTGTGGTGGCGTCGGCCCGTGATGGCGATATCGGCGCCATCTTCGGTATCGGTTTCCCGCCTTTCCTTGGCGGCCCGTTCCGCTACATGGACACGCTCGGGATCGATCATCTGGTTGGCCGTCTGGAGTATTACCAGAAACGCCATGGCGACCGGTTTGCTCCCTGTTCCCGCCTCAAGGCGATGGCCGCAGAGCAGCAGACCTTCTACTGATTGTTTTCCTTTATGCCAATTCCAACAGGCCCGCATCACATGGTGTGGGCCTGTTGCTATTGAGGGTCTGCGGAGCCCATAACACAAGCTGACCGTGCTCGGGAGCGGGCAGTGGCACCGAATTATTTACAGGCTCTATCTGCCAGCAGCAGGCTGCCGATCAGCTTTTTGGCATCAGGGAGGGATGGATGGTCTGACGCAGAGTCTCCTCTTTAAAGGTGGATACCAGCAGGCAATACTCGCCAGAGACGGGCAATGTGCTCATATTCGGCGGGAGCGAGGAGTTGATTGAGATAGAAGTTGGCGTGGATTCAGGGGGGCGGTTTTGCTTGACGATAAACGCAGAACGGAAATGAAGCATTTTTTATTTCAATTGGTTGTCGCTAAAGATCCTGTTTATGGAGCGGTATGCTCACAAATCCCCGCCAATATCCGTTGGCGGGGCTGTTGTGCTTTGGGGCATCGAATGGCTGTAAGGGTTAGAGCGTAGGCAGCAGTCCCATACTAACGCTGATCTGGACGCCGACAATCAGCACACCCATGGCGCCGGCTACTCCCAGCGCCACTACGCCACCCGGGGCACGGTAGTGGTGGGCAGGAGCCTGTTTGCGGCTCTGCCACACCAGCGCCACCGGCAGCAGCACCGCGAGGATGGCCAGCGCAATGGCGGCGTAGCCGAGGGCCATGATAAAGCCCTGCGGGAAGTAGAGGGCAAACAGCAGGGGCGGCACAAAGGTGATAAGGCCGGTCTGGCTGCGGCCCTGCCAGTTGTCCTTGCGGCGGGTCACCTTGGCCATAAAGTCGAACAGTCCCAGCGTCACCCCGAGGAAGGAGGTGGCGAGCGCCAGATCGGCGAACAGGTGCATCGCCTGATTGAAGGCGGGCCAGCTCACCAGCTTGCCGACGCTGGCGAGCAGGCTGTCGAGCGCACCGCCATTGGCCCGCAGGGAGGATTGGCCAAGCAGCCCCAGAATGGCCACCTGCCACAGCACGTAGAGGATCAGCGGCAGGGCGGAGCCCCAGACAAAGACCCGGCGCAGCTGCTTGGGGCAATCGCCGAGGTAGAGCATCACGCTCGGGATCGAGCCGTGAAAGCCGAACGAGGTGAAGATGACCGGCAGGCCCGCCAGCAGCAGCCCTTCCCCGAGCGGCATGGCGAGCAGGTGTTCGCCCTGGGCGCGCGGCAGCAGCAACGCCAGCACGCCCACCATGATCACCAGTTTGACGGTGAACATCAGCCGGTTGAGGTAATCCACCGAGCGGGTGCCGACACAAACCATACCCCCAAACAGCAGGGTAAAGGCCCAGGCGGCCTGCTCCTGGCTCAGGGTGATGCCGGCATCGGCCAGCGCCTGTGCCAACAGGCTGCTGCCACCGCTGATGTAGGCGGAGGCGAGGGCGTAGAACAGCATCAGGATGCAGAAGGAGGCGATGCGCTTGCCCCAGGGGCCGAGCAGGTGATCCGCCAGCTGGTGCAGGTACCACTTGCCGGTATTGAGGCTGGCCTCTACCTGCAGCATGGCGGTAAAGGCCATCAGGGCCCACAGGCCAATCATCAGCAGCAGGGTGGCGGGGCCGCCGAGGGACGAGGAGGCCAGCGGCAGGGCCAGCATACCGGCGCCTATGGTGGTGCCGGCAATCAACAGGGTACAACCCAGAGTTTTGGTATTCATGTTATCCATCCGAACGTAGCGGTGTCAGTGCAAACAGGCGATGTCAGCAGTGACGTTAACAAGAGGGGGCCGATTGGCGTTATCAGAAGGCGCCTCCGGGGATAGGGCCGGAGGCTAGCAATATCGGAACGGGAACATCTGTACCTAAAACCTGTCAGTCGTAAAATATGGTTGCCACGTTAACGGATCGAAATAGCGGATACAACCCCTAAAAAGCGGATCTTGTGCTGTGAAAAGCATTTTGGTGGAAACAAAAAATTACACTTCGCGCTGTGAGCTGAAAAAATGTACTGCTTAAGGTGTTGATGCCAATCCGGTTGAACCGCCCTCGGGATCGGAGGGAGTTGGTACAGGCGCTTGGAGGAGGCGACAGAGGGCAAAACGGGGTGTTATCGGCCCGGATGACTCGGCATAAGTAAAAATAGGGTCATACAGCCAAAATCCATAAATTCAATTTATAGCGAGCCGATAGGCCGATAAACGGGCCCTGAGCAGGGGGAGCAAGCCCTGTCGGCCGGTTGGCCGATCTTCCGCTGGCCAAACAGGCGCGTGCAAAGATGGGCGTTGAGAAGAGCAGCCGCACAGGCTGTCAGTTATGGCTGCTCATGAGGCAGTTTGTGCCGGCAGCCTGTGCGGTTGTGAGCAATTGCCGCAGGCGGCTTAGCGGCGGCGCTTGAGGGTGCGGCTTACATAGTGCAGCCCGCTCTGGTAGTCGCCATTGACCGCCTTGAGCGCCAGCTCCAGCGCCTGGCTGGCCAGCGCGTCGTGCTGCTGGGGCAGGGAGTTGATGCCAAAGGGGAGGAAGTCGAGCAGCCGATCGTCGCCGAAGGTGGCCATGGCGAGCTGGCTCATATCGGTCTCTTGTTCCAGCAGGTAGTCCAGTACCCCTTCCATCAGGATGTAGGAGGTGGTGATCAGCGCCTCGGGCAGCTGGCCCAGCTGCTGGTGCAGATCCTTGATCAGGCGATACCCCTCGGTGCGCGAGAAGTGGGCCCCTTCACAGAGGTGGCATGTCGCGCTGTGGCTGGCGATGGCCTGCTCGAAGCCCGCTTTTCGCTCCTGACTGATCGTCAATTCCGGCAGTGCGGTGATCAAGGCGATATGGCGAATGGCCGGGGTGAGCAGGGAGGCGGTGAGGTCAAAGCTTGCCTTCTCATTTTCACTGGCGACGGTGACGAAGCGATCGGCCGCCATGCTCCGGTCGATGGCGAGGATCTGCACCCCTTGCGCCTGCTGGTTGCCATAGAAGGGATCGTCCGGCGGCAGGCAGCTGGCCACCAGCAGGGCATCCACATGGCGGCTCACCAGCATCTGGGCCAGCTCTTTTTCGGTGGCAGGATCATCTTCCGAGCAGACGATGAGCAGCTGATAGCCCTGCGCCCGCGCCCCCTGTTCCAGCCGTTTGGCCAGCTTGGCGTAACTGGCGTTCTCAAGGTCGGGCAGGATAAAGCCGAGGGTCTTGGTCTGGCCGCCGCGCAGGGAGGCGGCGCGGCTGTCCGGCTGGTAGTTGTGGGCGGTGACGACGGCCATCACCTTGTCGCGGGTGGCCTGACTGATGCGGTATTGGTCGGCCTTGCCGTTGATCACATAGCTGGCCGTGGTGCGCGAGACACCGGCGAGGGCGGCGATTTCATCCAGTTTCATCATATTGGCTCTGTTTGAGTTGCTAGGCCCACGGGCACTGCCTGGTAAGGGCACCGAAAAGTGTGCGCGGGATCATATCATTGAAAACCGCTCTTTGTGGGTACTTGATCAATTCGCTGAAACGATTCAGTCTGAGTGTAAGTGAAACGATTCAGCTTGTCAGCAGCACCGCTTCGCAGAGATGCAGAGCAGGGTGATAAAACCCGGTCAGGATCACATTTCGAGGTATCCCGACTATCGTCAGCTGGCAGGCAAACCGAATGTTCAATTGTGTTGACCCGGCGATGCCGGGATCTGATGGAGAGTGGCTATGTTGAAGTTGGTGCGAGAGCAGATCTTGCTGGGGCAGTCGGTGGCGACCAAGGCCGAGGCGATTGCCCTGTTGGCAGGCAAACTGACCGAGGCCGGTCTGGTGGAGGCGGGATATGTAGATGGCATGCTGGCCCGTGAAGCGCAGCATGCCACCTACCTTGGCAGCGGCATCGCCATTCCCCACGGTACCACCGACACCCGTCATCTGGTGAAGCGCACCGGCGTCATGGTGGCCCAGTTCCCCCATGGCATCGAGTGGGACGAGGGGCAGATCGCCTACGTCGCCATCGGTATCGCCGCCAAGTCTGACGAGCATCTGGGCATTTTGCGCCAGCTCACCCATGTGCTGGGTGACGAGCAGGCGACAGCCCAGCTCAAAGAGGCCACAGATGCCGACACCATCATCAATATCCTGACCGGCGCTACTGCCGCGAAAGAGGTGCAATACCTGACCCTAGCTGACTTTCCGGCCGATGATCGCGACCAGCTGCTGCTGGGCGCCGCTGCCCGCGCTAAATCCGCTGGCTGGGGCGATGCCTCCATGGTGAGCGCCCTGCTGGCAAGCGAACCGGCCTATCTGGGCGAGGGCGTCTGGCTGGCGCGGGCACAAGCTGCCCAGACCGGTTGGGTGCTGGCAACGCCTAGCAGCGAACTTCGCGCAGGTGAGCTGCCGGTCAGCGCCATGCTGCTGCTGTGCGCCGCAGATAGCGGCCATCTGCCGCAACTGGAGAATCTGGCCAAACTGGCGGCTGCTGGCCAGCTGGCGACGCTGGCGGGCGGCGAGGGACTGGCCATGTTGCAGGCAGGGCCCGCGAGCGGTCTTTCCGAAACCTTCACCATCATCAACCCTCACGGCCTGCATGCCCGTCCAGGCGCCATGCTGGTCAAGGTGGCCAAAGAGTTTGCATCCGACATCCGGGTTTCCAATCTGGATGGCAGCGGCGAGGCCGTCTCCGCCAAGAGTCTGATGAAGGTGATTGGCCTTGGGGTCAAGTGCGGGCATCGTCTGGCGTTTCGCGCCGAAGGGGTGGATGCCGAAGCCGCCCTCAAGGGGATCGGTGAGGCGATCGCAGCTGGTCTGGGCGAGGGGGCGCATTGATGAAGATTGTCACCATTACCCTCAACCCCGCCCTTGATCTCACCACTCGTCTCGAGGCGATGAGCCTTGGCGAGGTCAATCTGGTGAGCGAGGCCAACCTGCGGGCGGCGGGCAAGGGGATCAACGTCGCCATGGTGCTCAAGGATTTGGGCCGTGAGGTGGGCGTGACCGGCTGGCTGGGCGCAGACAATGAGCAGAGCTTTGTCTCCCTGTTTGCAGAGCGGGCGCTGGATGATCACTTTGTCCGTGTCGCGGGCAGCACCCGCATCAACGTCAAGATCTCCGAGCAATCCGGTCGGGTCACCGATCTCAACCTGCCGGGGCTCACCATCCAGCAAGGGGAGGTGAGCGCGCTGGAGCTGGCCATCGACCAATTGGCTGCGCATGCTGAGTGGTTTGTGCTGGCGGGCAGCCTGCCCAAAGGGGTGGCTCCCGATTACTGCGCCCATCTGATCCGCCTGCTCAAGGCCAAGGGCAAGCAGGTGATCTTCGATTGCAGCGGCGCGGCGTTAAGCGAAGGGATCAAGGCGGCGCCGACCCTGGTCAAACCCAATCTGGAGGAGCTGAGCCAGTGGGCGGGCCGCCCCATCAAGACGCTGAGCGAGCAGGCCGAGTGTGCCCGCGCGCTGCAGGCCAGCGGGATCCCCAACGTGGTGATCTCCAACGGTGCCGATGGCCTCATCTGGTTTGCCCCGGATGCCGTCTGGCAGGCTATTCCGCCGCGGATGCAGGTGGTCAGCACTGTGGGTGCCGGCGATTCGCTGGTGGCCGGTCTCGCCCATGGTCTCAGCCTTGGCTGGACGCCGGAGCAGACCCTGCGGCTGGCCACCGCCGTCTCGGCCTTGGCGGTCAGTCAGGTCGCGGTCGGCTTTGACGATATCAATGTGCTCAACCCTTTACTTGAACAGGTGCGCGTAGAGTGTCTGGATGCGCTGGCACCGGTTCAGTGCCATACCCCCTCAATGGAAAACTCAGGAGATGCCCAATGAAAGCAATCTTGGTTACGGCTTGCCCGGCGGGCATTGCCACCAGCTTTCTCGCTGCAAAACGGATAGAACAGCAGGCCAAACTGGCTGGCTGGGAACTCACCCTCGACGTCGGCTCCAGCGTGCAGCCGCGCCAGATCCCCTTAAAAGAGCAGATTGCCGCCGCTGATCTGGTACTGGTTGTCGCCAGCGCTCCGGTGGATCTCGCCGCCTATGATGGCAAGCGGGTCTATCAGGGGAGCATGGATCTCGCCCTGCAGGATCCGGCTGCCTTGCTGGAGGCAGCCACCAGCGGCGCCAGCGTCTATCGCCATCAAGCCGCCTCCGCCGTTGCCAATGCTGCCGCCAAACCGGCCGCCGCTGGCAAGCGCATCGTGGCGGTGACTGCCTGTCCGACCGGGGTGGCTCACACCTTTATGTCGGCAGAAGCGCTGGAGACCATGGCCAAACAGCTGGGTTATCAGATCCGCGTCGAGACCCAAGGCTCGGTCGGTGCCCAGAACGCCCTGACTGCCGAGGAGATTGCATCTGCCGATCTGGTGTTCCTCGCCACCGACATCGAGGTGGACATGGCCCGTTTCGACGGCAAGCCGGTCTATCGCACCAGCACAGGGGCGGCGCTCAAGAAAACCCGCGCCGAGCTCGACAAGGCGTGGAGTGAGGCGAAAACCTATCGCCACAGCGGTGCCAGCCAGCCCAAGAAAGAGGAAAAAGCGGGCCCCTACAAGCACCTGCTGACCGGGGTCTCCTTCATGCTGCCGATGGTGGTGGCGGGCGGCCTTATCATCGCGCTCTCGTTCGTATTCGGGATCGAGGCATTCAAGGTGGAAGGCACTCTGGCCGCGGCTCTGATGAAGATCGGTGGCGGCTCCGCCTTTGCCCTGATGATCCCGGTGCTGGCCGGTTACATTGCCTACTCCATCGCTGACCGTCCGGGTCTCGCCCCCGGCATGATCGGCGGCATGCTGGCAAGCTCGCTGGGCGCCGGTTTCCTTGGCGGCATCGTCGCCGGTTTCCTGGCCGGTTACAGCGCCAAGTACCTGAGCGACAAGGTGCGCCTGCCGGTGACCCTGGAAGCGCTCAAGCCCATCCTGATCATTCCGCTCTTTGCCAGCCTCTTTACCGGTCTGGTGATGATCTACGTGGTGGGTGGCCCGGTGGCCGGCATCATGAATGCCATGACCACCTTCCTCAACAACATGGGCTCTGCCAACGCCGTGCTGCTGGGTGTCATCATCGGCGCCATGATGTGCTTCGACATGGGCGGCCCGGTCAACAAGGCAGCCTACGCCTTCGGGGTCGGCCTGCTGGCCTCCAAAACCTACGCCCCGATGGCTGCGGTGATGGCCGCCGGCATGGTGCCGGCACTGGGCATGGGGATCGCCACCTTCCTGGCCCGCACCAAGTTCATCAAGGCGGAGCAGGAAGCGGGCAAAGCCTCCTTCGTGCTGGGTCTGTGCTTTATCTCCGAGGGGGCCATTCCGTTTGCCGCCAAGGATCCGATGCGGGTCATCCCGGCCTGTATGGTCGGCGGCGCCCTGACCGGTGCGCTCTCCATGCTGTTCGGCTGCGAACTGATGGCCCCCCACGGCGGTCTGTTCGTGCTGTTCATCCCGCACGCCATCAGCAATGTCATGATGTATATCGTGGCGATTGCGGCAGGCTCGCTGTTGACCGGCGTCTCCTACGCCATGCTCAAACGCGGCGAAGAGCAGGCCAAGCTGGCCACCGCATAAGCCTTGCCACCCGGCAACACGTCATAACCAAGAGCGGCCTGCGGGCCGCTTTTTGTTTTGCTGGGGAAATTGATGATCTATGAGGAGGATTACTGGTAGGCAGAGGTTAAAAATCCCAGCTCGGTTGTTCTGGCTGCTCGGGTTGGGCTCCCTCCTGTGCCTTGCGGCGGGCTGCTTCGACCCGCGCCTTGCGGGCACGGCACAGACGCATTACATCTTGCTGCTGGGCGGGGGTCATGGCGAGCCAGTTGAAACGCTCTTCGCGGCTGCGCAAACACCCTTTGCAGTAGCCCTTGTTGTTCACTTCGCAGACCCCGATGCAGGGGCTCTGCAGCGGGAAGATCTCGAGCTGTTCCATCCATCACCTCGCACATCCTGTCACCTTGTTATAACCCAGCTGTCACCTTTGGCGAAATCCCTCTTCAAGTGATTGATGTCGTTTGCTTTCCCCCTGCAAATTTGGCATCTTCCCCGCCGAGCATGGCTATTGGCGTTATATGAGGACATATGAACAAACACGCGTACTGGCTGACCGCCGTGGTGCTGGGTCTGGCCGGGTGTGCAGGCAACTCTGAGCAAGCTCAGGTGCCCAAAAAACAGACCGACAACAGATGTTTCCTGAACTGCGAGGTGCCGGTAAATCTGGGCAAGCAGTATCTGGACGGCACCTTGCCGGGGGAGCTGGTCAGGGTTGAGCGGGTCAATAGCCGTGCACGAGCCGATTACAGCAAGTTTGGCCCCCAGAGCCGGCTGGTGCTGGAGCGCTCCGGCAAGATGAATCGCCGTTATGGCGAGCTCTACCACAAGCTCTCCCGCTGGGTGGCCAACGGCGGCAACCCTGCTGACATCACCCGGTACGGTATCAGCCTAGCCCAGCTGGGCGGGGCGGATCGGATGGGTAACGTGCTCTTCACCGGCTACTACTCGCCGGTGCTGGAGGTGCGTCGTCGTCCCGATGCCAAGTACAAATATCCTATCTATGCCATGCCCAACTGTGGCAGCCGTTGTCCGACCCGGGCCCAGATCCATCAGGGGGCGCTGGCTAACCGCGGACTGGAGCTGGGTTACAGCAAATCCCTTATCGACAACTTCCTGATGGATGTGCAGGGTTCCGGCTTTGTGCACTATGGCGACGAGGATCGGCTGCAATATCTGGGCTACAGCGGCAAGAATGGCCACGGTTACGTGAGTATCGGCCGGGTGCTGATCGACCGCGGTGAAGTGCCCAAGGAGCAGATGTCGATGAAGGCCATCAAGGATTGGGCGAGCCGCCAGCCGGAGGAGAGCGTCAAGGAGCTGGTGGAGCAGAACCCCTCCTATGTCTTCTTCGAGCGCCGCCCGACCAACGATGTGATCGGTGCCGCCGGTATTCCGCTGCTGCCGATGGCGGCCGTTGCTGCCGACAAGACTCTGTTGCCGATGGGCACCCCGATCCTCGCCGAAGTTCCCTTGCTCGACAAAGAGGGCAACTGGACCGGCAAACATCAGCTGCGGCTGTTGATTGCGCTGGATGTGGGCGGAGCGGTGAAGAAGGGCCATCTCGACCTCTATCACGGCATGGGCGAGAAGGCCGGTGTCGCAGCGGGTCACTACAAGCACTTCGGCCGGGTCTGGAAGCTGGGGCTGCACCATGGGCCGACTGCTGCGCCATGGCTGTAATGTCTGTGCTGGCGGTTGGTGCATCAGCCGCCAGCCAACTCAGGCATCGAATAGGCATCGAGATAGATGTAAAAAAGCCGCCGGAGCAATCCGGCGGCTTTTTGTTTCGGTCTCTTTGGCTGCGGGCATGAGGTGCTGCAAGCGGGATCAGCGTTTCTGGATATCCAGCTTGATGGCGCCGACCGGCTTGCAGCAGCAGGGGAGACACTCCCCCTGGGAGACAAAGGCGAGCGGCACATTGGGGTAGTGCACCTTGCCTGCCAGCAGCGGGGTGCGGCAGGCGCCGCAATAGCCGCTGCGGCACTGGAACTCGACCCGATGGCCGTGGCGTTCCAGGGTTTCCAGCACGCTTTCGCCGGGATGAGCGTGCAGCACGCCATCCCGGGTATGTACCCGTGGTGCCACGACCGCCTGCTGTTCGGCAGGCGAGTGCGGGGCAGGGGTCAGCGTGCGGATGGCGTCATTCACAGTTCGAAATCACCCAGATCGTCGGCATTCACTTCGCTGTCGATCTGACCCACCAGATAGGAGCTTACCTCCACCTCTTGCGGAGCGACCTGCACGTTGTCGGACGACAGCCAGGTGTTGATCCAGGGGATCGGGTTCTGCTTGGTGCCGGCAAAGGCTGGCTGCAGACCGACGGCGGCCATCCGCAGGTTGGTGATGTACTCGACGTACTGGCAGAGGATGTCCTTGTTCAGGCCGATCATGGAGCCGTCCTGGAACAGGTACTCGGCCCACTCTTTCTCCTGAATGGCGGCTTCCTTGAAGATCTCGAAGCAGGCCTGTTCGCACTCGGCGGCGATCTCGGCCATCTCCGGGTCATCCTGGCCGGTGCGCATCAGGTTCAGCATGTGCTGGGTACCTGTCAGGTGTAGCGCTTCGTCGCGGGCGATCATCTTGATGATCTTGGCGTTGCCTTCCATCAGTTCACGCTCGGCGAAGGCAAAGGAGCAGGCGAAGCTGACATAGAAGCGGATTGCTTCCAGCGCGTTGACGCTCATCAGGCAGAGATAGAGCTTCTTCTTGAGCTCGCGCAATGTGATGGTCACCTCGCGGCCAGCAACGGTGTGGGTTCCTTCACCATGCAGGTTGTAGAGGGCGGTCGCTTCGATCAGGTCGTCGTAGAAGTGGCTGATGGAGCCGGCGCGCTTCAAGATCTGCTCGTTGGTCACGATGTCGTCGAACACCTGGGCGGGGGTGTTGACGATGTTGCGGATGATGTGGGTGTAGGAGCGAGAGTGGATGGTCTCGGAGAACGCCCAGGTCTCGATCCAGGTTTCCAGCTCCGGAATGGAGACCAGCGGCAGCAGCGCCACGTTGGGGCTGCGGCCCTGAATGGAGTCCAGCAGGGTCTGGTACTTCAGGTTGGAGATGAAGATGTGCTGCTCGTGGGGCGGCAGGGCCTGGTAGTCGATGCGATCACGGGAGACATCCACTTCTTCCGGGCGCCAGAAGAAGGAGAGTTGTTTTTCGATCAGGCGCTCGAACACTTCGTGCTTTTGCTGGTCATAACGGGCTACGTTGACCGATTGGCCAAAAAACATCGGCTCTTTGAGCTGGTCGTTTTGGGTTTGGCAGAACGTTGAATAGGCCATGGTTACCAGAATGTCTGTATGGAGAAAACAGGAGAGCGGGAGCCAATGCTCCCGCCCGGTTTATCAGATCTTGCAGGCCCCACCCGCACAACCGTCATCTTGCAGATCGGTCTGGGTGTCGTCCGCACCATCACGGGTGTTGTGATAGTAGAGGGTCTTGAGGCCGTATTTGTAGGCGGTCAGCAAGTCCTTGAGCAGCTGCTTCATCGGCACCTTGTTGCCTTCGAAACGGGCCGGGTCGTAGTTGGTGTTGGCGGAGATCGCCTGATCCACAAACTTCTGCATGATACCGACCAGCTGCAGGTAGCCGTCAACGCTCGGTTGCTTCCAGAGCAGTTCGTATTGATCTTTCAGGCGATCATACTCGGGCACCACCTGTTTGAGAATGCCGTCTTTGGAGGCCTTGACCGAGACCAGGCCGCGCGGCGGCTCGATGCCGTTGGTGGCGTTGGAGATCTGGCTGGAGGTCTCGCTCGGCATCAGGGCAGTCAGGGTAGAGTTGCGCAGACCCACGGACTTGATCTCTTCACGCAGGCTTTCCCAATCCAGATGCAGCGGCTCGTTGCACAGTACATCCAGATCCTTCTTGTAGGTGTCGATGGGCAAAATACCCTGGGCGTAGGTGGTCTCGTCAAACAGCGGGCAGGGGCCGAACTCGCGGGCCAGCTGCACGGAGGCTTTCAGCAGGTAGTACTGGATGGCCTCGAAGGTGCGGTGAGTCAGCGCCAGGCCGGAGCCGTCAGAGTAGCGGGCACCGTTTTTGGCCAGGTAGTAGGCGTAGTTGATGACGCCGATCCCCAGAGTACGACGACCCATGCTGCCCTTCTTGGCTGCGGCAATCGGGTAGTCCTGATAGTCGAGCAGGGCATCGAGTGCACGCACGGCCAGATCCGCCATCTCTTCCAGATCTTCCAGCTTGTCGATGGCGCCGAGGTTGAAGGCGGAGAGGGTGCACAGGGCGATTTCGCCGCTCTCGTCGTCGATGTTGTTGAGCGGCTTGGTCGGCAGCGCAATCTCGAGGCAGAGGTTGGACT
>CAMFLW010000019.1 GCA_945957575.1 uncultured Aeromonas sp.
TTCAATTCAATTGCGTGCCGGGTTCAAACCAGTCGCGGCGAGAGTTGAGCAGGTCCGTTACGGACATCGCCTTCTTGCCGGGTGGCTGCAGGGTCAGCAGGCGCAGTACTCCTTTGCCGGTGGCGATATCGATCCCCTGCTTGTCGGCCTTGAGCAGGGTGCCAGCGGGTTGGCCGTGGTCGCTGTCGATGACGGCGGCTTGCCAAACCTTGACGGTCTGGTCAGCTACTTCGAACCAGCTGATGGGCCAGGGATTGAAGGCGCGGATGCAGCGCTCGATGGCAACGGCCTCCATCGACCAGTCGATGCGGGCCTCTTCCTTGGAGAGCTTCTCGGCGTAGTTGGCCAGTGCATCGTCCTGCACTTCGGCTGCGGTGTCGCCGGCAGCCATGGCGTCGATGGTGTCGACCAGCGCCTGCGGGCCCAGTTCGGCCAGCTTGTCATAGAGGCTGGCGGAGGTCTCGTCGGCGGCGATGGGGCAGCTTACCTTGCGGATCATGGCGCCGGTATCCAGCCCCACATCCATCTGCATGATGGTGACGCCGGTTTCGGCATCGCCCGCCCAGATGGAGCGCTGGATCGGTGCGGCACCGCGCCAGCGGGGTAGCAGAGAGCCATGGACGTTGATGCAACCCAGACGCGGGGTATCGAGTACCGCTTTGGGCAGGATCAGGCCATAGGCCACCACGACCATGAGGTCGGCGCCAAGGGCTGCCAGCTCGGCCTGGGCCTCTTCCTTGCGCAGGCTAGCCGGTTGATAAACCGGCAGATTGTGGGCCAGCGCCAGCTCTTTGACCGGGCTGGCAGTGAGCTTCTGACCACGGCCGGCGGGCTTGTCAGGCTGGGTATAAACGGCGACGACCTCGTGGTCGGAAGACAACAACGCCGCCAGGTGACGGGCGGCGAAGTCGGGAGTACCGGCAAAAATCAGTTTCAGCTTATTCAATGGGGCAGATCCTCAGAGGACTTTGCGATCTTCACGGGCCATCTTTTCCAGCTTCTGGCGAATGCGCTGGCGCTTGAGCGGGGACAAGTAATCCACAAACAGCTTGCCGACCAAGTGATCCATCTCATGCTGGATGCAGATGGCGAGCAGGTCATCGGCTTCCAGCTCGAACGGCTTGCCGTGGCGATCCAGTGCGCGGATTTTGATCTGTTCGGCGCGAGGCACCAGAGCACGGCTGCCGGGCACGGAGAGGCAACCCTCTTCAATGCCGGTGCTGCCGCACTGCTCGATGATCTCCGGATTGATCAATACCAGAGGATCTTCACGGTTTTCAGAGACATCGATCACTATGATGCGCTGGTGAATGTCGACCTGAGTCGCGGCCAGGCCAATGCCTTCCTCCGCGTACATGGTTTCGAACATATCATCTACAATCTGTTGTAACTCGGGAGTAAAGGTCTCGACAGGGGCTGCGATGGTACGCAGACGCTCATCGGGAAAGCGCAATACATCTAGAATGGCCATAGTTTTTTCTTTAGTTTCGTATAAATGCAGTCAATATTGGCGTAATTCTAGTCATTTACGCCGACAAAAAACAGCAACACTTTGCGTGCAGAAGTAACAGGGAGTGTTATGTATCTGAAGCAAACCATCCTCGCCTGCCTGCTGGCGACCGTGAGCTACTCCGCTCCGGCCGACCAATTGAGGCTGAAAGCGGGTTATCCCGAAAATTATGTCGTGCAAAAAGGCGATACCCTGTGGGATATCTCCGGCAAGTATCTGGCCGAGCCCTGGCTTTGGCCCCGGCTCTGGAGCATCAATCCACAGATTGCCAATCCTCACTGGATCTACCCGGGGGACGTGCTGCATCTAAGCTGGGTCAATGGTGAGCCACGGCTTGGCAAAGCGATGCAGGGAGGCAAGCAGGTTATCCGTCTTGGCCCGAAAACCCGCCATGAGAGCAAGGTAAATCCGATCCCGACTCTGCCCTTCAGCGAGATAGGTCCCTTTTTGCAGACTGACCATATCCTGGCCGACAGTCAGCAGCAGAAAACCTTGCCCTATCTGCTGGGGTCGGATCAGAAACATATCGGCATGCTGGAGGGAGACACCCTCTATGTGCAGGGTTCCCTGATACCGGGGCAGGTCTATGGCATCTATCATCCCGGGGTGGTCTACAAGGATCGCGAGACCGGAGAGCTGTTGGGCCAGGAGGCCATTTTTGCTGGCGTGGTGCGAGCGGTTGCGCGTCTTGATGACGACCGAACTGAGGTGATGCTGACTCACAACCAGCGTGAAGTGCTGCAGGGCGACAAGGTGATGCCGCTGCCCGCTCAGGAGAGCATGCCCGCAGTGTTCACGCCGAAGGCGGCACCTGCCATCACGCCGGGCTATATCGTCGACTTGCCGAGCAAAGCCAGAGGGGGGGGCAAGTTTGATGTGGTCTTGATTAACAAAGGCGCTCGGGATCAACTCTCTGCGGGCGATGTGCTCGATGTTCGGCGGCCCGGTGCTGCGCTGGTCACCAAGAATGGTGCAGTGCAATACAAGGAATTCTCGTCGGTCTACGACAAGGTCTTCTACAGCAGTAACAACAAGGCACCACTGCCCTCTGAAGCGATTGCTCGCGTCATGTTGTTCAAGGTGTATGACAAGCTGAGTTATGGCCTCATCATGCAGAGTAGCGACATGGTGAGTTCGGGTTATCAGGTCACTCACTTTTGACGTGAACTATCCCGACGCGCGTCTGGCGCTCTGGCTTACCCTCGATGCGGTCATCGGTATAGGCCCTGTGACCGCTGCTCGGCTGCTGGATCAGAGCAGCGGTTCGATTGATGCCTTGCTCCAGAGCGATGAGGCGCATCTGCATGGTATGGGGTTGTCGTCAGAGCAGATCAAGCAACTGCGCTGGCCCTCGCCGGTTGTTGAGCAGAGCCTGGCTTGGGCCGCGTTGTCTGACAATTTCCTTATTCCGCAAGATCACCCGGTTTATCCACCCTTGTTGCGGGAAATCCCCGCGGCTCCCCTGTTGCTCTATTGTCGTGGCGATCTTGCTGCGTTGTCACTGCCCCAGTTGGCGATGGTGGGGACGCGCCATCCCACCTACGCAGGCAAGGATAACGCTTCCCGTCTCTGTAGCGAGCTGGTTGGGTGCGGGTTGGCCATCACTTCGGGCCTTGCGCTCGGCATTGATGGTGTCTGCCATCAGCAGGCGCTGGCTTGTGGTGGTATCACCCTTGCCGTGTTGGGATCGGGACTCGACAGTATCTATCCCAAACGCCATCAGGGACTGGCTGGCCAGATTCTGGAAAAGGGTGGTTTGCTTATCTCCGAGCTGGCGCCGGATAAAGGGCCGCTGGCGGAACATTTTCCTCGTCGCAACCGTATTATCAGTGGTCTGTCACTGGGAACCCTGGTGGTGGAGGCAACCGAGCAGAGCGGTTCGCTGATCACTGCACGCTATGCACTGGAGCAGGGTCGCGAAGTGTTTGCGGTACCTGGCTCCCCACAAAATGGCCAGGCGATAGGGTGCAACAGATTAATTCAGCAGGGGGCCAAACTTGTGCTGAGTGCGGCCGATATAGTAGAAGAGCTGCCAGAGTGGGTCGCACGGCCACATCCATCGGCTACACCATCTGAGCAACCGCATAATAGCGAATTGCCTTATGCCGATTTGTTGGATAACGTAGATTATGAGACCACGAGCGTGGATACCGTTGCCGAGCGGGCCCAGCTTCCTGTCGACGTGGTATTGGGCAGGTTGGTAGAGCTGGAGCTGGCCGGTGCTGTGATGGCGGTAGCCGGTGGATACGTCAGAGCGAGGAGGGCGAATCATGTTTGATGTATTGATGTACCTTTTCGAGACCTACATCCACAGCGATGCAGATGTGATGGTCGAGCAGGATGAGCTCACCGACGAGTTGAGCCGGGCCGGTTTCGATAAAGAAGAGATCGACAAGGCGCTCGACTGGCTGGAACGACTGGCCAATCTGCACGATAGCGAGCGGGAGGTCTATGTCACCGCCAGCGCGCAAGGCTCGATGCGTATCTATGCCCCGCAAGAGCTGGCACGCCTGAGCACCGAGTGCCGCGGCTTCCTGCTCTTTCTGGAACAGGCACAGGTGCTGAATGCCGAAACCCGCGAGATCTGTATCGAGCGTCTGCTCGAGCTGGACAAGCCGGATATCGAGCTGGATGACCTGAAGTGGGTCGTCATGATGGTGCTGTTCAACGTACCGGGCAGTGAAAATGCCTACCAGCAGATGGAAGAGCTGGTGTTTGATGAGTCAGACGGCGTCATTCACTGACAGTCCGGTGCCGCGCTGGTAGAATTCAGGTCATCTGGATTTCAAGGCGCGGCCCATGTCAAAAATCGATCATCACCTCTTTTCAGCCCACGAACATGCCTTCGAGCGCGAGCCGTGCCCGCAGTGCGGGGCCGAGCTGGTGATCCGCCAGGGCAAGCATGGTCCCTTTCTCGGCTGTTCTGCCTATCCTGCCTGTGATTACATTCGCTCCCTGACGCCATCCGGCCGTGACATCGAAAAGGTGCTCGAGGGCTCTGCCTGTCCCGATTGCGGAGAGCCGCTGGCGATCAAGAAGGGGCGTTACGGTCTGTTTGTCGGCTGTACCCACTACCCGGCCTGCCAGCATATCGAATCCCTGCAGGAGAGCGACGATACCCAGATCCTCTGCCCGGAGTGTGGCAAGGGTCATCTGGTGAGCCGCACCTCCCGCTACGGCAAGCAGTTTTACTCCTGCGACGGCTATCCACACTGCAAATATGTGGTGAATGACAAGCCGGTTCCCATGCCTTGTCCTCAATGTGGCTGGGGCATCATGGTCGAGAAAAAGGTGCGGGGAACGCTGCGCTGTGTCTGTCCGCAAAAGAAATGCGGCCACCAAAGTGAGCAGATATAATCCAGCCTCCCTGATTGATCAGGCCGCCACGAGCGTGCCGGAGTGAGCCATGAGACCAGAGTTTGAAGAGGCAGTTGCCGCCCTGAATAACCAGCAAGTCATTGCCTATGCGACCGAGGCCGTGTTTGGTCTGGGTTGCGATCCCGACTCCGAAGTCGCAGTGCAGCGACTGCTGGCCATCAAGCAGCGCCCGGTGGAGAAGGGGCTGATCCTGATTGCTGCCGACTTGGCGCAGTTGCAGGATTATATCGATCTGAGCCAGCTTGGCGGTGAGCAACTGGCGCGGGTTGAAGCCAGCTGGCCCGGCCCTTTTACCTGGATCATGCCTGCTCGTGTGACGACCCCTGCCTGGCTGACCGGGCAGTTCGAGACCCTGGCGGTGCGCGTGACGGCTCATCCTCAGGTGCAGGCGTTGTGCCGCGCCTTTGGCAAGCCGCTGGTCTCAACCAGCGCCAACCTCACCGGTGAGGAGCCTGCCCGTCGGGTGGCCGATATCGGTGAGCGGCTGGCCAGCAAGCTGGCTTATATCCTGCCCGGTGAAGTCGGTGGTCAAGCCAATCCATCCGAGATCAAGGACGCCCGAACCGGCGCCATTATTCGCCCCTCCTGAGCGGGTGGATGCGTCATGATTTGCCATCAATCCGCTGAGCGGTGAGCTCACCGGATTGCTTTAACTATAAAAATGGACAGGGCGTTCACGATCCTGCCTGACTGGAGAGAAGATGAGCAAACCGGATGTGGCCCAGGTCAAGGCCTTCCTGTTGCAGTTGCAGGACGAGATCTGCCGTGGTCTGGAGCAGGCCGACGGCAGTGGACAGTTTGTGGAAGATGCCTGGAGCCGGGAAGGCGGTGGCGGCGGCCGCACCCGCGTGCTGCGCCACGGCACGGTGATCGAGCAGGGGGGCGTCAACTTCTCTCATGTCTATGGCGATGCCATGCCTGCCTCTGCTACAGCCCATCGGCCCGAGTTGGCCGGTCGCAAGTTCGAGGCGATGGGCGTGTCGCTGGTGATCCATCCGCACAACCCCTATGTGCCGACCAGCCACGCCAACGTCCGTTTCTTCATTGCCGAGAAAGAGGGCGAAGAGCCCATTTGGTGGTTTGGTGGTGGCTTCGATTTGACACCCTTCTACCCGTTTGCCGAGGATGTCCTGCACTGGCATCAGGTCTCCCGTGATCTCTGCCAGCCATTTGGTGATGAGATCTACCCCGAGTTCAAATCCTGGTGCGATCGCTACTTCTTCCTCAAGCACCGCAACGAGACGCGGGGGGTGGGCGGTCTCTTCTTCGACGATCTGAATCGCTGGCCCTTTGCCGACTGCTTTGCTTTTATGCAGGCGGTAGGTCGGGGTTATCTCGCTGCCTACCTGCCGATCATCGAGCGACGCAAGGCACTGCCCTATGGCGAGCGGGAGCGGGAGTTCCAGCTCTATCGTCGCGGCCGTTATGTGGAGTTCAATCTGGTGTATGACCGGGGCACCCTGTTCGGGTTGCAGACCGGCGGACGTACCGAATCGATCCTGATGTCGATGCCACCGCTGGCGCGCTGGGAGTATGACTGGCAGCCACAGGCGGACACTCCTGAGGCCTTGCTCTACACTGACTATCTCATGCCACGAGAGTGGTTGTGACTGGAGGGGCCATGATGGCCCCTTTTTGCGGGCCGATATTCGGCTTGTTCCCGAGAGTGAAAAACCGTTAAATCGGAATATTGCCCTCTGATGGAACTCTTTGATGGATCGTTATCTGGTTTTTGGCCACCCGGTGCGCCACAGCAAGTCCCCCTTCATTCATACCCTGTTTGCCAGACAAACCCAGCAAGAGCTGGAGTATGGGCTGGCTGAACCCGCCATCGACGAGTTTGCCCAAGCTCTGCGCGCCTTCTTTGCCCAAGGGGGCAAGGGGTGCAATGTCACCGTCCCCTTCAAGGAGCAGGCATTCACTCTGGTCGATCGCTTGAGCCCAAGGGCCCAGCGGGCGGGCGCGGTCAATACCATCAAGCTGACCGATGATGGCGTGTTGCTGGGGGATAACACTGATGGCGCCGGTCTGGTCGCCGATCTCAAGTCCCATGGCGTGACGCTGGCAGGTAGCCGGATCCTGCTGCTGGGTGCCGGCGGAGCGGCTCGTGGGGCATTGGCGCCGCTGCTGGCCGAGCTGCCAAGCGAGCTGGTGATTGCCAACCGCACGCCCGCCAAAGCGCAGCAGCTGGCGGCCGAATTCTGCGATCTGGGGCTCGTGACAGCCCAGACCTATGAGCAGTTGGCTGGTCCGTTCGATCTCATCATCAACTCTACCTCCGCCAGCCTGCAAGGGGAGCTGCCGCCGTTGGCACCCGCCTTGATCCACACCGATATTGCCATCTACGACATGATGTATGGCGCCTCGGATACGGCGTTTATTCGTTGGGCCAAGCAGCATGGTACTCGTCAAACTATGGATGGGCTTGGCATGCTGGTGGAACAGGCCGCTGAAGCGTTTACCGTGTGGCGCGGCATCCGTCCCGGGACTAAACAGGTATTGAGAGAGTTGAAGCGTAACTTGGGGGTGATATGAACCAGGGTATTCTGTTTTCCGACCTGATGGAGTGGCAGGCTGACGAACAGCGGGTGCGTTTTCCTGCTCAGCAGATGGGGGCGCTGATAGATTGTTACATCAGTCTGCGGCGACTGGAGAGAATGACCGGTCTGGCGTTGACGAGAGAGGATGACATCGCAAGAGCCTTCGAAAGTGTACGTTTTGATATTGAAGAGTTGGCTGAAAAACTCATTGAAGAACAAGAGTTTGCTGAGGATGGTGCTATCTACCTCTGATTTTTCAAAGTTTTTTTGTTTTGTAGCGGAACTACTTTGAAATGGCGCTGACTAACTAGATAGTTGAGGAAGTGCTAGCTAGTCACCTTTATAACTCCCCGGTATTTGTACTGGGGATTTTTTTATCTTAATGAAAATAAAGGTTTTTCTATAGTCAGCAAGAGATGAAATTGAATTACATAAATTACTTTCATTTTCTGCTGCTTTGCTGTACAGTTGTCGGTGTAGGGTACAGAGGTAAGATGTTCTATCTTTCAGACCTTTTATTTCACGTAATTGAATGTGGCTGAATAGCTGCCCCGATGAGGTTCTCGTCGGGGTGTTTTTTTATGTGCGTCATTTAGAGTAAATGCTTTAATTTGGCTATGCATTTGATAGAATGAGGTGGCTTCTTGAGGAAAACCTATCGTCTGGTTCTCAGGAATCAGCTTCTTCCCAATTTTTGAACTTATTCTTTCAGGCTGGATGGCATGACTGCCGTCCAGCCTCATTTTTATCCCTTTCAGTTATGCGGTGTAATTAAATTTCATTTCCGTCTATTTCTATGATTTTCGTGTGTTTTGACGGAATGAATTTGAAAGGTTATTAACCGCCTCATAAGTTAATTTTTTTTGTGAATTAATGGTGTGGCCATATGAGTTGTAAATGATAATCATGTTTATCTATTCTCTCATAAGAACGAGGCATTGCGCGGGCTTGGAGGTATGACCGTTGTTCGAAATGACTCCCCACGATGTGGTCATACTCTGTTGCTCCTATGCGCCACAGCCACACAGCTGTCACGTTGATGTAAAAATGAGTCGCTAACGGAATATGCAGTTGACCCATCTGGCCAAGCTCATGGCTGTTGAGCTGCGAGTGCCATGAGTTAGCAATATACGCAGATAACGGTCACCCCGCTTACTGATCCCCCGCAACGTTTGTTTGTCACCGCAGGAATGCTGTCTTGGGACTAGACCCCACCATGCAGCTAGCCCTTTCAGCTGTTGTATTCCCTAGTGACTTGGCGCAGTCAGGCTTGCAAGGCAGACTCTTCGAGATCGGGCTTACCATACTGCTGAGCCAAGCATAAAGACTGTGGCTGGATACTCCGAAGGCTCGAGCAACGTCAGCCACAGGACGGCCGCACTCGGTGATTTGTTTAACCGCTTCGATTTTGAATGTTTCTGGATAACGCTGCGGGTCTGCATAACACCTCCAATAGTTGCCTCATTTTAAGGTTGTAAGGTGTCCGGGGAACTGGGGGGGATTCGGTGAAGCATAAGCAAAGGGGCCTTCCCGTTGGTGAAGACCCCTGTCTTTTATCTATCAGGTGATTGCCAGTTCTACCGGTTTATCAGGGCTTCTTTTTCTTGCCAATGCTCAAGCCCAGCTTGATGGAGAGGGCTGCCAGTAGTAGTAGCATCATGATCAGGGAGAAGAAATTGCTGCCGAGTTCCGGGTATTGCACCTTGAGCAGCGCGGAGTGGCCGAAGGCACCGATAAAGAAGCAGAGCAGGGTGCAGATGGGGGTATTGCCCACCATGGGCTCATGGCGATAGTGCTGGAACAGCTGGTAGGCTGCCAGCCAGAGGGCAATCAGCGGGAAGAAAGAGAAAGGTACAACCGAGTTGGTCAGCACGGCCAGCGAGGCATCGCCACAGATACCAATCAGCATCGCCATGACGAGCGGTTTTTTCGGGATCATAAGCTGTTCAGGCATGTCGTTCTTCATCCTGTGATCATGGGTGAGGTGCATGGCGCTTCTGGTTTTGTACTTCGGCGCCCATGGCGATCATCCGCAGTTGGCTAATGGTACGGTCGGAGAGTGCCCGGCACTCTTCGCTGGTCATGTCGAGCGCATCGGCCCCGGCACTGAAGACGATGGTGACCATGGCTTCTGCCTGAATGTAGGCATCTTCCCGTGGTGCTTTGGTGGTTGCTTCCAGATAATCGGTCAGCTCGGCGATAAAGTGCTGGATCTCGCGAGCCACCGCCTGACGAAAGGCGGCCGAGGTGCCGGATCGTTCTCGCAGCAATAGCCGGAATACGTTGGGGTTGTTCTCGACGAACTCCATGAAGGTCTGCACCGAGGTGCTGATGACGCTGCCGCCACCGGCAATGCGCTGGCGTGCCTGGCGCATCAGTTGGCGCAGGGTGAGACCCCCTTCGTCAACCAGGGTCAGGCCCAGCTCCTCCATATCGCGAAAGTGGCGATAGAAAGAGGTGGGGGCAATACCTGCTTCACGAGCGACTTCCCGCAGGCTGAGATTGGAGAAACTCCGGTTGGCACACAGTTGGCTGAATGCAGCATCGATCAATGTACGCCGGGTTTTTTCTTTTTGTTGAGCGCGAATACCCACAGAATCAGTCACCTTCAGCTTATCGAGGCCAAATGATAACCCGAAGGCGCCTCAGGATCAGGTTTGTATCCTACTTTTTTACCATTGACCGTGAGGAAATCACCATGGAAAATGGTGAACAGCTGTTCGCTGAAAGGATGCAATGAGATGGCCAGCCCCCCGATTATTTTGACCAATACCCTGCTGTTCTCCCTCTCCGGGATGGTGGCGCTGATTGTCGTGCCCTGGTATGGCATGAGCCACGGTTACGATCTCTGGCAGTGGGCCAGTTTCCTGCTGCTGTTCTGCCTGAGTGGCCTCTCCATCACCGCAGGCTATCACCGGCTCTGGTCGCACAAGGCCTATAAGGCGCATCCCGCTTTGCAGTGGTTGTTTGCCTTCGGCGGTGCGTTGGCGCTACAGAATTCGGCCCTGCACTGGTCGGCCGATCACCGCCGCCATCATCGTCATGTGGATGACAACGACAAGGATCCCTACAGTGCAGGGCGTGGTTTCTGGTACTCCCATATCGGCTGGATGCTGCGGGAGTATCAGGGGGAACAATATGGTGATTACAGCAATGTGCGGGATTTGCAGAACAACCCTGTGGTCATGTTTCAGCATCACCACTATCTGGCGCTGGTGCTGGCGACCAATCTGGGCCTGCCGCTGCTGTTTGGTCTGATCCACGGGGATCTGCTCGGCATGCTGCTACTGGCGGGCGTCTTGCGGATGGTGATGACGCACCACACAACCTTTTTCATCAACTCGTTGGCCCATATCTGGGGCAGCCAGCCCTATACAGATCGCAATACTGCCCGTGACAACGGCATCCTGGCCTTTTTCACCTTTGGTGAGGGGTACCACAACTTCCACCATCTGTTCGAGAACGATTACCGAAATGGTATCCAGTGGTGGCAGTTCGATCCGACCAAGTGGCTGATCCGGTTTGCCTCATGGTGCGGGCTGGCGAGAGATCTGCGTTCATCGCCGGAGGAGCGTATCGAACAAGCCCGGCTGCAGATGCAGCTGAAACGGGCACAAGCCAAGTTGCGCAAGCAGGAAGATCGCGAACTGTGGCAGGCGCTGCTGCAGGAGGAGTACGACAAGCTGAGCCAGCAGTTGCAACACTATTACGCCAGTCGCAAGCGGCTGCTGGAGCTGCGCAAGCGCAAGGCGCTGGCGCGCTATGACCGCCTCAAGCTGCAACTGGAGTATCGGGCCCTGCGGGACGGCTTTATCGCAGGTAAACGCAACTGGAGTCGCCTGCTGGCAGGTATTGCATGATGCCGCCCGGTTATCACAGAGACTAAAAGAGAAGACCGCCAGCTGGCGGTCTTCTCTTTGGTGTGCATGTTTGAACGAGCTAGTTGGCTTGGCTCTGCTGTTGCTGCAACTGATCCAGTGCCTGTTGCTCTTGCTGGCTGAGACCCAGCTGTTCACAGGCCTGCTCAAAGCTGATCCCCAGATGGCACATCATGATGTCGATGGCGGGCAGATAGTTTTTCATAGCTTCTTCCATGGTGATCCTCCAGACCCGTCACTTATGCCCTGAACCACTGGGGACAGCAATTAGACTTTAGGCTTAGTCTGTCCATTTGAGAAGCACCCCTGCCACTGGGGGAGGGAATTTGTTACCCTGCACCATGATAAAAACGGTTGCCGTATGACTGCGAGCAACGGGTGAGGAGCAGGGCATGTTATTGAGTTTCTTGATCATCGCTTCAGGTTGGTGGCACATCCGTGCTGCTTACGGTTCAGACAGCCGCCAGTTCTATATCAGCAAGCCGCTGACCATGCTGCTTATCATCGCGTTGGCGTTTGGCTACCAGAGTTATGACCACGACGGTTCTCACGCCTGGATCCTGCTCGGCCTCTGCCTCTCGCTGGCGGGCGATGTGCTGCTGATGCTGCCAAGCGATCGCTTTATTCAGGGCCTGGCGGCATTTCTTGTCGCGCATCTCTGCTATATCGTCGGCTTTGCCCAGGGACCGCTGCTGCTCAATCTGGTGGACGGCTTGCTACTGTTGCTGATTGCCGGCATGGTCTTTGGTCTGCTGTGGGGCAAGCTGGGAGAGATGCGGATCCCGGTTTTCTGCTACATGCTGGTGATCATCGGCATGGCCTGGGTGGCCGCCGGTGCTTGGCACGCCTCTCTCACCGCCGGTTCTGCCGCCGCTCTGGTGGGGGCGCTGATGTTCCTCTTTTCCGACTGCATGCTGGCGCTCGATCGCTTCCGCCGCCCCTTCCCCCACGCCAGAGCCTGGGTGATGAGCAGCTACTTTGCCGCCCAGTTCCTGATTGCGGGGTCGCTGGCGGGATGACGCCATGCAGTTGAATCCAGGTAACAGATAAAGAAAAACGGGCGCTTGCCCGTTTTTCGTTTTATGCCCCGGCGGTTTTTCACGCCTCTAGCGGTTCGGCATCCGCTGCCCGTGGGGCGGGAGATTTGAGCAACAGCATCAGGCCGCTGGCGATCAGCAGGAAGATCCCCATGATGTAGAACACCTGGTTGTAGGCCATGATGGCCGCTTCCCGGTTGATGGTATTGGCCAGCATGGCTTGCGCTTGCTGCTGGGCAATCTCGGGGTCTGAGCCTTGTGTCATCATGCTTTGGGCCAGCTGCAGCAGATAGCTCTGCCCCTCGATACTGCTGGCGGCCAGGGTGCTGCCAATCTGCAGCGCATGGGTGCGGGTATCGTTGTCGAGTAGGGTTGCGATGATGGCGATACCGAATGCGCCGCCGAGGTTGCGCAGCACGTTGAGCAGGGTCGAGGAGGAGGGGATCTCATCGTGGCTAAGGCTGGCAGTGGCAACCAGTGACAGCGGTACCATGATGAAGGGTTGGCCCAGCGCCCGCACGATGAGCGCCTGAATGAGCTGTGGCCCGGCGTAGTCGGCACTCATGTTGACGTTCATAAAGCAGCTGACGGCGAAGATCAGGAAGCCGAAGCTCACCAGATAGCGCGGGTCTATCTTGTGGGTCAGCCTGGGCACCAGCGGCAGCACCAGCAGTTGCGGCAGCCCCATCCACATCAAGACTTCGCCGATTTCCAGCGCGTTGTAGTTGTGGATCTGGGTCATGTAGAGCGGCAGCACATAGATGGAGCCCATCAGCGCCATGCCGAGGATCAGATAGGCGAAGCAGGCCAGCGCGAAGCGCGGGTTGTGCAGCAGCCGCAGATTGACCAGCGGGTGACGGCGGATCAGCTGGCTGATGACGAAGAACACCAGCGCCACCGCCGAAATAACAGCCAGTCGCACGATGAAGGTCGAGCCGAACCAGTCCTCCCGGTTGCCCTCCTCCAGTACCACCTCCAGCAGGCCGAGACCGAGCGCCATGGTGACGATACCGATGAGATCCACCCGCTTGATCACCTCCCAGTCCACCGGTTTTTTGTCCAGTCCATGGGCCAGCATGGCGATCACCAGCAACCCTGGCGGTACGTTGAGATAGAAGATGTAGTGCCACGACATCTGCTCGGTGAGCCAGCCGCCGAGGGTTGGGCCGATGGCGGGGGCGAAGGTGGCGCAGAGGCCAAACAACGCCATGCCGGTGGCCCGCTTCTGTAACGGCAACAGGGTAACGATGAGGGAAAAGGCCATCGGGATCAGCGCCCCGCCGGTGAAACCCTGCAGTGCCCGGAAGACGATCATGCTGGTAAGGTTCCAGCTGAACGAGCAGAGCACTGAGGCGGCGATAAAGGCACCTGTGGTCCACAGCAGGTAGCGGCGCACACTCAGCCCCCGGCTCAACCAGCCGCTCAGGGGGATGGCGATCATCTCCGCCACCAGATAGGAGGTGGAGATCCAGGAGCTTTCGCTCAGGGTGGCCGACAGCGCCCCCTGAATGTCCTTCAGGGAGGCATTGGTGATCTGGATATCGAGGATGGCCATGAAGGCGCCGATAAGCCCCCCCATGACCGCGATCCAGTTGCGACGTGGAATGGGTTCCATCAGTTGGCGGCTACCACGGGCTCAGGGGTGCGGGTATCCACGATCACCTCGGTAGAAAGACCCGGCAGCAGCTTGCCTGCCAGCGGACCAGGCTCGGGGATGCGGATCTTGACCGGCACCCGCTGCACGATTTTGGTGAAGTTGCCGGTGGCATTCTCCGGCGGCAGCAGGGCGAACTTGGCGCCGGTCGCCGGGGCCAGGCTGTCGATCACTCCTTCGACCGGCTGATCCGGATAGGCGTCCAGCACCACTTCGACCTTCTGGCCCGGTTGCATATGGGCGAGCTGGGTCTCCTTGAAGTTGGCCTCGACCCACACCTGTTGCAGCGGCACCAGACTGGCGACCTGCATGCCGGACTGGACGTAGAGCCCTTCCCGCAGGCTGCGCTTGCCTATGATGCCGTCGGCTGGCGCCCGCAGTTCGGTGTAGCCGAGCTCCAGCTTGGCCTGCTCCAGTTGTGCTTCGCTCAATGCCAGCTTGGCCAGATTCTGCTTGCGTTCGGCATCCAGTACCAGCAGTCGTTCACGGGCCGCTTGCAGGGCGGCTTGGGCCTCCCGGGCTTGCGCCTGATTGACCTGCAGTCCGGCACGCACCTCGTCCAGACTGTCTTGCGAGCTGTAGTGGCGCTGGTTGAGCTGACTGATCCGGTTGACCTGCTGGCTGGCACGCAGCTGTTCGGCATTGGCGGAGGCGACCTTGGCCTCGGCCTGCTGGATCAGGCTCAGTTGTTGGGTGCGGGTGGCGGCCAGATTTTCGGCCGTCGCCTGATTGAGGCGCAGGTCGGCTTCGGCCTCCGCGACCCTGGTTTTGTATTCGCGATCATCGAGACGGGCTATCAGTTGGCCCGCTTTGACCGGCTGGTTGTCGGTGACCAGCACTTCGCGGATATAGCCGGGCAGCTTGGAGCTGATCCCGGTCACTTCACTTTGCAGATAGGCGTTGTCGGTGCTTTCAAAATAGCGGCCGTGAAGATACCAGTAACCGGCGAACAGCAGACCGAGCAGAGCCAATATCATGGCTGCCAGCAGGGGAATTTTCTTGTGTTGACTCATTTTTGTGATTCCTGAACTTAAGGGGCGCAGGCTAACACTGGTCAACTGTTTCGATTAGTATTGGTTCACGAGATATACAGTTTCACTGGTGCAACAATGGATCTCAATGCCGCGTTAATTCTGGTGCGTATCGTCGACAAGGGCTCGTTTACAGGGGCCGCCCGCGAGCTGGGAATGACCAAGGCGATGGTCAGCCGCCGCATCGCCGAGCTGGAACTGCGGCTCGGGGTGCGCCTGCTCTATCGCTCTACCCGTCAGCTCACTTTGACCGAGGAGGGGGAGAAGTACTACCTGCACTGCAGCAAGGCGGTCGATGCCCTGACCGAAGCCGAGCTGATGCTGAGCGCCAGCCAGCAGGAGGTGACTGGCACCCTCAAGCTGGCGGTGCCCATCGAGACGGGGCAACTGGTGGTCGGGCGGCTGGTCGCCAAGTTTTTGCAGGCTTATCCGGCCCTGCAGGTGGAGCTGGAGTTGACCAACCGGGTGGTGGACCCCATTAGCGAAGGGTTGGATGCGGTGGTGCGGATCGGCGATATGAGCGATTCCAATCTGGCCGCGCGCCGCCTCTGGAGCACCGGACGGCTGCTCTGTGCCAGCCCGGCCTATCTGGCCCGCAGCCCGGTCATCGAGCGGCCGGAGGATCTGGCCAACCACGAGCGGGTGACGGTGAGCAGCGGGTTTCTCGCTTCTCACTGGTGTTTCGAACTGGATGGCAGAGAGGTGCTGGTTGACCCCCCATCCCGTTTTCGAGTCAATAATATTACCTGTGCCCGGGAGGCGGCGAAGGCGGGGCTGGGGTTAGCCTCGCTACCCGCTATGCTCTGTCAGGATGAGCTGGCCAGCGGCGAGCTGGTGATCCTGCTGCCAGAGTGGCAGCAACCCAGGGTGCCCATCTATCTGCTGTTTCCGGAGCGGCAACTGATGCCGCGCAAGTTGCGGGCATTCATCGATTTCATGATTGAGAACGGCGCCGAGTTTGGCATCGACAAGTTGCTGTAAGGGGGAGCTATGGATAACTGGATCAATCTCTATCGCGCCTCTCACACCCTGGAGGCACACGCGTTGAAAGGGGCGTTGGAGGCGGAAGGGGTGCTGGTACGACTCAATGGCGAGGGGCTATCCGGCGCTCTTGGCGAACTGCCGGTCGACATGTTGCAGGTGACTCTGATGGTGCGGGCCGAGGATCGCAGCAGGGCGGGGCGGGTCATCGAGCGTTACCAGCAGCGTCAGGGTAACGGTTGGCTGTGCGGTCAGTGCGGGGAGGAGAACGGCGCCAACTTCGACGTCTGCTGGCGCTGTCATCACGATCCCCACGACAGCTGATCTTTCTTCCGCTAGCGCGGCGGGAACTCGATATCTTCCCCTGCGCTGGCATCGTGATAGGTCGCCAGATCCAGCTCGTTTTCGCTGCGGGCGATCAGCACCGACACCAGAATATCCCCCGATACATTGACCGTGGTACGCGCCATGTCGAGGATCCGGTCAATACCTGCAATCAGTGCCACCCCTTCCAGCGGCAAACCCACCGCCGTCAGCGTCAGGGTCAGCAGCATCAGCCCGGTGCCCGGGGTGCCTGCGGTGCCGATACTGGCCAGGGTGGCGATGCTGATGATGGTCAGGTAGTCCACCAGATGCAGATCCACGCCGAATGCCTGCGCCACAAACAGGGCGGTGACTCCCTGATAGAGGGCGGTGCCATCCATGTTGATGGTGGCGCCGATGGGCAGCACCTTGGCGGTGATGGCGGGAGAGACGCCCAGCCGCTTCTCGGCGCAGGCCAGACTGATGGGCAGGGTGGAGTTGCTGGAGCTGCTGGTGAAAGCCACCGCCTGGGCATCGACGATGCTTTTGAAGTAGTGCAACGGATTGAGCCGTGCCAGCAGGAGCAGCAGGGTGCTGTAGACCCCGAGCACGTGCAGCAGGCAGCCTAGGTAGACGGCGCCGATCACCTTGAGCAGCGGCAGCAGCAGGTCGAGGCCGTACTTACCGGTCATCCAGGCCATCAGGGCGCAGACACCGTAAGGGGCGAGCGCCATCACCATCTGGGTCAGCTTGAACATCCCCTCCGCCAGCGAGGTGAAGAAGAGGATGGCGGGACGGCCACGGCGACCGCTGGCGTTGAGGGCCACCGCCAGCGCCACCGCAAAGACGATCACTTGCAGGATCTTGCCATTCACCATCGCCTGTACCGGGTTGCTCGGCACCAGATGGCTCAGCACGCTGGCCAGGGTGGGTGGTTCCGACATGCCGATCCGCTCATAGGGGCCCATATCGGCGCCCATGCCGGGCTCCAGCAGCCAGCCCATCATCAGGCCGATGCAGATGGCGATAGCGGTCGAGCAGAAGTAGAGGCAGATCGCCTTGCTGCCGATGCGATCGAGAGCCTTGCCTTTGAGTAGCGAGGTGAGACCGGCGATGACCGAGCAGAAGATAAGGGGCACCATCAGCATCTGGATGGTGTTGACGAACAAGACGCCAAGGGGCTTGAGCAGCAGGGCTTGCTGTTCAAAGCCGACACCCAGACCCACCCCTGTCAGCATGCCGATCAGGGTCTTGAGCCAGAGTGGTCGGCGGGTCCAGATCTGCCAGGGCTTGAGAGCCTCTCCATGGAACAGCATGACGCCAATATCCTTATACATTGTCTGCGATGGCCAAAAAGGGGCGCCAGTGTAGCGATCCCTGACGCGGGTTGCCACATTATCGACAAAGCGGTGGTGGTGACCACTCCCCTGACCAGGTAATGCGCAATTTATTGGCCTATATCAAGATCCCTCCGGGCGGGGCGATATTTAATTGGCATTAAATATGTTCATTATTGAGGTGAGAGATGTCGCAATCGGTTCATGGTCACGAAGTGATGGAAATGATGCTGGCGCAAGGGGGGCAATTTACCCGTGCCAGCCTGAAACAGGCGATGGCCGAGCGGTTCGGTGCCGAAGCTCGTTTTCATACCTGTAGCGCCAGCGAGATGGATGCGGAGGCGCTGATCGACTTTCTGGCTGCTCGTGGCAAATTCATCGACTCGGCCGAGGGCTTCCAGACCCGCGCCGACAAGATCTGCAACCACGGTTAATCCCGCTGCGAGCGCATCATGGCGCTCGCTCAATTCTTCGCCCTTTGCTATATTTCGCCCCCTCTCTGTTCCCTATTCAGGGCGTAGCCCGGGCGTTGTATGGATACTTTCTCTGCCGCAGTCATGCTGTTTCTGATCATGGACCCGCTGGGCAACCTGCCGGTCTTCCTCTCTATCCTGCGTCATATCGATCCCAAGCGACGTCGCAAGGTGATGGTGCGCGAGCTGCTCTTCTCGCTGGCCATCATGATGCTGTTCCTGTTCGTCGGTCAGCAGATCCTCGGCTTCCTCAACCTGCGGCAGGAGGCGGTCAGCATTGCGGGGGGCATCATCCTGTTCCTGATCGCTATCAAGATGATCTTCCCGAGTGAGGGGGGGGTGACCGGGCTGGCGGCGGGCGAGGAGCCTTTTCTGGTGCCGATGGCGATCCCGATGATCGCTGGCCCCTCGATCCTGGCTTCGTTGATGTTGCTGGCCAATCAGGAGCCTGCCCGGATGGTGGATTGGTCGTTGGCACTCTTTATGGCCTGGGCTGCCAGTGCGGTGATCCTGATGTTCTACGAGGTATTCAACAAGCTGCTGGGTGAGCGGGGACTCACTGCGGTGGAGCGGCTGATGGGGATGCTGCTGGTGATGATCTCGGTCCAAATGTTGCTGGACGGGGTACATCACTATCTGGCAGTGACCGGCCAGGGCTGAGTGGTTTACATCTTGAAGTGAATGAAACGGGGCTACGCAGAGCCCCGTGCTTTTTTGTTGCCGAGAAGGCGTGCCATCACCCGTGAGTGGTCGCTGCAGGTTCCAGTTTGCTCATGATGAGGGACAGCAGCAGCTCCCGTAGCCAGCGGTGGCCCGGATCCTCGCTGTGACGTTGATGCCAGATGAGCAGATGAGAGATGCTGTCCAGCCCGATGGGCAGCGGCAGTTGCAACAGCGGATAGACCTGGGTGGCGTGGCGGGCGTAGAGCCTGGAGAGGGTCACTATCATGTCGGAGTGCATCCCCATCCGCAGCGCCGCCTCGAAGGAGGGTACGGTTGCCTCGATACGCCGGTAGAGATCCTGCTCTGCCAACTTGTGATCCAGCATCCAGCGGTCTCGGCCCTCGCAGTAAGTCTGCACATGGGGATAGCTGAGGTAGTGCTCCAGATTCCAGTTGGGCTCCCGCAGCGCGGGGTGGTGCTGCTGCACCAGACAGGTGAGATCATCGACCGCCAGCACTCGCTGGCAGATGCTGTCGGGCAGGGTGTCGAGCCGGTAATCGGAGCTGATGCAGTTTTCCCGCACCGCGAAGGCGATATCCACCTGCCCCTGGCTCATCTCGGTCAGACTGTTTTCGGTCCACTCCTCATAGCGCAGACGGATCCGTGGTGCCTGCCGCTTCAGCTCGCTCAGATAAAGCGGGGCGAACAGGGTAAAGGCGCTGTCCATGCTGGCGATGACAAACTCCCGCTCGGAGTTGACGGGGTCGAACTCGGGCGGCTGGATCAGGTTGTCCAGCGACAGCAGGATGGGTTGCAACTGCTGTTGCAGCGCAAGGGCTCGGCCGGTGGGTTCCAGCCCGTAGGCGGAGCGGATAAAGAGGGGATCGTTGAAGGTCTCGCGCAGACGGCCGAGCGCCTTGCTGACGGCGGACTGACTCAAGTGCAGTCGTCTGGCCGCCTTGCTGCCGTTGCGCTCCTCCAGCAGCACCTGCAGGATAATCAGCAAATTGAGGTCAATGCGACCCAGTTGTTCCAGCAGCATGATATGAATCCTCTTCAATTCTAAGATGAATTTATACCATTTGTTTTCATATCTTGGCGATCTTATCCTCGAATGGTCTCAGGTTCGCATGAACCACTGGTACAGGATGTAGCGGTTGAGGGGACACGTAGCACAACCAATATGGCGACCTCCTGGTCGCCCTATTTTTTGGTTATGATTTATTTGTTCACTTGCACCTGCCTTGATTTTGTCCAACAATCCATGCGCTCTATTTTGCTACAAGTAACAGATATCTCTTTGTGAGGGAGTATCCCTATGGGTCTCGGTGGAATTCATATCTGGCATATGTTGATCCTCTTGGTGGTCGTTGTGCTGGTCTTTGGCAGCAAGCGGCTTGCCAGTGCAGGTGAGGATCTGGGGGCCGCCATCAAAGATTTTCGCAAAGCGATGCGTGACGACGCAAATCATCCGAAATAAGCAGTAGGAGTAGAAAATGTCTGTAGACGAGAAAGTTGAACTGAACGAAACCTGTGACAGCTGTGGCTGTTTTGCCGAGATCGGCACCATCATCGGCGAAGGCGACGATGTGATGGATCTGGTGATCGAGGCCGCAGCCGAGGCGGATTCCCGCGCCAAGCTGGCTGCCTATGAAGCACTGGCCAAGCAGGTCACTACCGAGGTTCAAATGAGCAGCGAGTTGACCCAGGGCGCCAACGGCGTGATCCTGAAAGCCCGCCTGCAATTCACCTGCACCGCCGAAAAACTGATTTTCGAAATGCGGGCCCGCTCTATCTGAGTTGTCTGATAACGCGGCAGGTTTGCCTGCCGTGTTGACCCTTCTGCTGTGGGTCAGCGTTCTATAGTTACTCTATCCCACAGACCTGTTTGCCCGGCGCGAGTCGGTCAACCGAAGGTGTAAATATCATGACGCAGCGATGGATCTCTGCCCCCAATCCCACTTTCTATCCTGATCCATGCTGCCAACCAGCAGCAGGCGTGACCTCAGCACAGGGGCTGCCATCGTGATGCGACGCTGGATCTGGGCTCTGCTGGCTCTCTGCTGTTTCCCCTTGCTGGCGGCTGAACTCAAGCCACCGCGTCTGCCCCAACCCGGTGACCTCGAAAGCATTCTGCAAAAGCGCGAACTCAGGGCTCTGGTGGTCTACGAGCGCGGTTTCTATTTTCTCGATCGCGGCTCCCAGTACGGCATTCTGGTCAATCAGCTGCAAGGATTCGAGCGCTGGCTGAACAACACCTATCTCGCCAAAGAGAAGGTCAAACTCAAGGTGGTCTACATCCCGGTGCGCCAGGACAAGTTACTGGACTATCTGACCGAGGGGCGAGGTGATCTGGTGGCGGCGACCATGACGGTGACCCCGACCCGGCGTGAACAGGTGGCCTTCTCCCGGCCGCTCATTTCATCCATAGAGGAGTGGGTGGTGAGCCAGCAGAGCCTGCCCGCCTTCAGCCGCATTACCCAGCTCTCCGGCAGGCGGGTCTGGGTGCGCGCCAGCTCCAGCTACTACGAGAGTCTGCGCCAGCTCAACTGGCTGTTTCGCGAGCTGGGGTTGCCCCCCGTCTATATCGAGACGGTGCCCGAATACCTGCAGGATGGCGATCTGCTGGAGATGGTGGCCGCTGGCATTATTCCCCTGACGGTGACCGACAGCTACAAGGGACGGATCTGGCTGGGTGGCATGATCTCCGGCCTCAAGGCTCACAAGTTGATCCCCTTGCGCAGCAACGGCACCAGCGCCTGGGCGCTGCGCAAGAACAGCCCCGAGCTGCTCAAGGCGGTCAATGGCTATCTGGCGAGTGTCAGCCGCAACAGCCTTTACAGCGACATGACCCTGCGCCGGTTGCTGGTTCGCAGCGATCAGATGAGCAATATCTTGGCGCCGGATCCCATGGGGCGCCTCGCGACCATTCGCAAAGTGCTGGAGAAGTACGCCAATCAATACGATCTCGACTGGCTGATGCTGGCGGCGCTTGGCTACAAGGAGTCCGGCCTCAATCCCAAAGCGCGCTCGCCCAAGGGAGCTGTGGGCCTCATGCAGCTGCTGCCCAGCACAGGGCGGGAAGTCGGCATCAACGGCGCCAGGCTCACCACGCTGGAGGGAAATGTGGAGGCCGCCTGCCGCTACATGCGGTTGATCCTCGATACCTACTTCAATGATCCCAAGCTGGATCGGCTCAACCGCCACCTGTTTGCCCTCGCCGCCTACAACGCCGGGCCGAACCGGGTGCAGGCGCTGCGAGGCAAGGCGGAGAAACTGGGGCTCGATCCCAACGTCTGGTTCGGCAACGTGGATCAGTTGGTGGCCAACGAAGTCGGACAGGGGCCGATCAACTATGTCGGCACCATCTACAAGTACTACGTGGCCTATCGTTTCAGCCTGCCCCAGATCGAGGGCAAGGCTGCCGCTATCGAAGCGGCTCAGCCCTGATCCGGTTGACCGGCAGGGTCGCCTGCACGGTCGGCAATTGCCAGCCACCGTCCCTGTGTTGCAAAAACCAGTGAGCAGGGCCGGTGGCCGGGATGAGATCTGGCTGGCTGAGCTGGCCCAGATAGCGCAACATCGGGGTATCATGCAGTTCCATCAGCAACTCCTTTTGAATATGTGAAGAGGCTCGCCAGCGTTATGACACCCGGCCATGACAGCAGGATGACACCATGATCCCCGGATCCTTTGCCCTGATCGACGATCCCCTGCTGGCGCTCAAGGTGCGCTGCCACTGGATCCGTCATGCCCGCGAGCGGATCCAGGCGCAGTACTACAGCTGGGAGGAGGACAGTAGCGGCAAGCTGCTGCTGAGCGAGCTGCTTCACGCCGCCCGGCGCGGCGTCAAGGTGCAGCTGCTGGTGGATGATCTTTATGCCGGTGACAACCGCTTTCTGGAGATGGTGGCTCACTACCCGGGGATCGAGGTGCGGCTGTTCAACCCTTTCTGGCTGCGGGGCTGGCGCCGGCTGGCACTGCTGCTGGAGGGGTTGTTCAGCTTTCGCCGTATCAACCACCGGATGCACAACAAGCTGTTGCTGGTGGATGGCAAGCTGGCACTGATTGGCGGGCGTAACATCGGCGATCGCTACTTCGGTCTGGATCCGCAAGCCCCCTTCGTGGATCTCGATCTCGCCTGTCAGGGGGGGCTGTGCCAGCAGATGGCGCAGGGGTTCGAGCAGTTCTGGCACAGCCGCTGGAGTCACCCCATCCGCCATCTGCTGCGCCGCGAGCTGCTGCCCGCCGAAATAGAGGTGGTCAACGACTTCCTGTTCACCATGACGGATCCGGCGGTAGCGACGGTCTATGATCTGCCCGCGGCGCTGTTTGACGAGAGCGATGTGCCGCTGCAATGGCATGAGGGGCGGGCCGAGGTGTGGTTCGACCGTCCCGGCAAGGGGCTGATCTCCCGTCCCACCACCGCCCGTCAGCTCTGGCGCCAGCTGGCTGACAATCCCGGCTCGCTGGGGCTGGTGACCCCTTACCTCATCCTTACTCGCGGGTTTCGGCACCGTCTGGCGCGGCTGCGCCAGCAGGGGGTCGCCATCGACATTCTCACCAACTCGCTAGCCAGCACCGATGTGCCACTGGTCTATGGCGCCTATCAGCGTTATCTCGGCTGGTTGCTGCGGCGCGGGATCCGGGTCGCCGAGTTTGACCACGGCCACGGCAGCCTGCACGCCAAGCTGATCCTGCTGGGGGAGGAGCGGGCGCTGTTTGGTAGCCTCAACCTCGATCCCCGCTCGCTGTTTCTCAATACCGAACTGATGCTGCATCTGCACTGCCCGCCGATCTGCGAGGCGCTGCGAATGTGGCTGGCTCGCTGGCAGGAGCAGGCGGGTGGATTGCCGCGCAAACCCGAGGGGTGGTCAAGACGGCTGATAGCCCGCCTGAGCGACTGGTTGCCACTGCGCCGTTGGCTGTGAGGTGGCCATTTTTTGTGCGAGATCTCGCAAAGCCTTGTAAGCCATTGTTGACGACCCTTGCGGGCGAATAACCATGGGTGAATCTATCTAGTTGTTTTATAACAATTTAATAGTGATGATAAGGCTGTTTTTTGTACTCTGATTTGAATGGAACTGGCATAAAAACGTTTTTTATTTTGTTTTTATGCGTAATATTTCAGTTGCAAGGACAAACACGGCGGCTTGTCTGCCGTGTGGACGAAGGTTGTAACGGGTTGCTGGCCAGTTGCATCGCTGCAATTGGCGCGCACTTCAGATGGGTCGCGAACCATCGGAAAGTGAAACAGAAACTCGGTGTGGCCGGACTCCAATATGGAACATGCTATTTGCGAGGGGGTGACATGGCAATGTCACCCCACTTTTTTGGTTCTTTGTTGAACCTCGAGCAGTGAATGTTGTCAGGCCACCGCCTCCTTCACATCAATCTCGACAGCTATGACGAATTTAAAAAAGGCCCCCTCGCAGTGCGAGGGGCCTTTTTTGTTAGCCAGTGCTCAGGAGCGGTAATCAGCCCTTGATGCGCTCGATGCGGCCACCCAGACCTTGCAGCTTCTGCTCGATGTTCTCGTAGCCACGGTCGATGTGGTAGATGCGATCGACGATGGTGGAGCCTTCAGCAACGAAGCCGGCCAGTACCAGGCTGGCAGAGGCGCGCAGATCGGTCGCCATCACCTGGGCACCCTTGAGCTGAGCCGTGTCACGGCAGATGGCCACGTTGCCCTGCAACTCGATGTCGGCGCCCATCCGTACCAGCTCGGGAACATGCATGAAGCGGTTCTCGAAGATGGTCTCGGTGATCATGCCGGTGCCTTGGGCCACCGCGTTCAGCACGGTGAACTGGGCCTGCATGTCGGTCGGGAAGGCCGGGTAGGGGGCAGTCTTGATGGTGACCGGCTTGAGGGTGCGGCCAGTCATGTCGAGGGTGATCCAGTCTTCACCCTTCTCAATCAGGGCGCCAGCCTCTTCCAGCTTGACCAGTACCGCTTCCAGCAGGGTCGGGTCGGTGTTGCGGCAGGTGATCTTGCCGCCGGTAACCGCTGCGCCAACCAGGAAGGTACCTGTTTCGATGCGGTCAGGCTGGACGCTATAGCTGCCGCCGTGCAGACGCTCGACGCCGTCGATGATCAGGGTGTCGGTGCCTGCGCCCTGGATCTTGGCACCCAGCGCGTTGAGGAAGTGGGCCAGATCGACCACTTCCGGCTCGCGCGCGGCGTTCTCGATCACGGTACGGCCTTCAGCCAGGGTGGCGGCCATCATCAGGTTTTCGGTACCGGTGACGGAGACCATGTCCATCAGGATGTGGGCACCCTTCAGGCGACCATCGACGCGGGCCTTGATGTAGCCATCCTCGATGGTGATCTTGGCACCCATCAGCTCCAGACCGTGGACGTGCAGGTTGACCGGACGGGCACCGATGGCGCAGCCGCCGGGCAGGGAGACGTCGGCAGCACCGAAACGGGCGGCCAGCGGGCCCAGCGCCAGAATGGAGGCGCGCATGGTTTTCACCAGCTCGTAGGGGGCAACGTGGTTGTTCACGGCACCGGTCAGCACGGTCACATTGCCGTTGACCTTGGTGGTGGCGCCCAGCATCTCCAGCAGCTTGATGGTGGTGCCCACGTCTTTCAGGCGCGGCACGTTGGAGAGGTGAACCTCTTCATCACAGAGCAGGGTTGCGAACAGGATCGGCAGCGCGGCGTTTTTGGCGCCGGAGATGGTCACTTCGCCGTTGAGAGTACAACGACCATCGATTTTGAATTTGTCCATTTTCTACTTGGTTACCAAATCAGGAGGGCATTAGGAATTTACGTTCGCGTTTCCACTCGGCGTCGGTGAACGCCTTGATGGAGAGGGCGTGAATGGCGTTGCTGGCGATCTTGTCCATCAGCGGGGCATAGATGGCCTGCTGTTTCTTGACCCGGCTCATGCCGTCAAACATGTCACCAACGGCGATCACCTGATAGTGACTACCGTCCCCTTTGACATGGACTTCGGACAATGGCAGAGCCTCGAGGAGTATCGCTTCAATTTCAGAGACTTGCATTATGCGTCCTCAGTTGTGAGCGGGGTTGACTGAAACAACCCGGCCACCCCGTACAGGTTGGCCAGGGTATAGAAATCACTGGAGGCGCCCACCAGTTGCGGTGTGGCGCCTCGCGCTAATACGGCTTTGGCCCATTTGACCAGCAGGGCCAGTCCGGCAGAGTCGAGGGTGGTAACGCCACCGAGCTCGAGCCGGTTATCCTGCCACCACTCGTCGCGGCGTTGCCACAGGTCCTTGACCTGTGGCGCTTGCAGATCACCGCTCAGGATCATTTCTTGAGTACCAGCGGCTTGGCATTGTGCTCGTTGAGCTGCTTGATCACGGCATCGATGCCATTCTGGCGGATGAGGCCGCCCAGCTCGCTCTGCTTGGCGGAGAGCAGGCTGATCCCCTCGGCTACCATGTCAAAGGCTTTCCACTCGCCGGTCTTGTTGTTCTTGCGCAGCTTGAACTCGAGGAAGATGTCCGGCTTGCCGGCCTCTTTCACACTGACGTTGACTGCGGTGATGTTGCTGGTGCCCGGCGCCTTGCCCGGTTCGACCTTGACGGTCTGCTTATCAAAATGGGCCAGCGCGTCGGCATAGGAGCTCACCATGTACTCGGTAAAGGCGGCGACGAAGGCGTCACGCTGGGCCGGAGTGGTCTCCTTGATCTGGTTGCCCAGCACCTTGTAAGCGGCGAAGCGGTTGTCCACATAGGGCAGCAGCTCTTCGCGGATGATCACACGCAGGTGATCCGGATTGCTTTTGACCTCAGCCTGATCGGCTTTCAGGCGGGCAAAGGTCTGTTTGGCCGCCTGATCTACCAGCGCGTAGGGATCGGTGGCATCGACCGCCTGAGCGGACAGGGAAAAGAACATGCTGGTCATCAGACCCAGCAGCAGGGCAATTTTCTTGAACATGGTTACTCCTTCTTGCTGTCTGACTTGCTGTCGGAGGACTGGCTGCTATAGAGGAACTTGCCAATCAGATCTTCCAGCACGATGGCGGATTTGGTGTCTTCAATCAGGTCGCCATCCTTGAGCATGCTGGTCCCCATCTCCTCGTCGGTAAAGCCGGGGGCCAGACCGATGTACTGCTCGCCGAGCAGACCGGAAGTGAGGATGGAGAGGGTGCTGGTCTCGGAGAACTCGCCGGCACTCTTTTCCATCTGCAGTGTGACCTCGGGAACCTGGGTTTTCGGGTCGAGTACGATGTCACTGACCCGGCCAACTACCACGCCGCCGACCTTGACCGGCGAACGGACTTTCAGGCCGCCGATATTATCGAAATGCGCGCGCAGGGTATAGGTCTCTCCTTCCGGTTTGAAGCTCAAACCGGCCACTTGCAGTGCCAACGCCAGAATGGCACCGATGCCGGCCAGCATGAAGGTGCCAACCAGGAATTCTACTTTGCTGAACTTCATCTTTACCTTATCCAAACATGACTGCAGTGAGAATAAAATCCAGGCCGAGGACGGCGAGGGACGAGTGAACCACGGTACGAGTCGTGGCCTGACTGATCCCGGCCGAGGTCGGCTTGGCATCATAGCCGTTGAAGAGCGCTATCCAGGTGACCACCAGAGCGAAGATCAGGCTCTTGATGGCACCTTGCATGATATCTTCATGCCAGTCGACAGAGGCCTGCATGGCAGACCAGAAGCCCCCTTCGTCGACGCCAAGCCAGTCAACCCCGACCAGCTTGCCGCCAAAGATACCGATCAGGCTGAACATAAAGGCCAGCAGCGGCATGCTGATGACCCCGGCCCAGAAGCGGGGCGCCACCACCCGGCGCAGCGGATCGACTGCCATCATCTCTAGGCTCGAAAGCTGCTCGGTCGCCTTCATCAGGCCGATCTCGGCAGTGAGAGCCGAACCGGCGCGACCGGCAAACAGCAGAGCGGTCACCACGGGGCCCAGCTCCCGCAGCAGGGAGAGAGAGACCAGCGGGCCCAGGCTCTGCTCGGCACCGAAATCTTTCAGTACGTTGTAGCCCTGCAGCGACAGCACCATGCCGATGAACAGCCCCGACACCAGAATGATGGCGACGGACTGCACCCCGACTACATAGAGCTGCTGCACCAGCAGCGGGAAGTGCTTGCGTGGCTCGGGTTTGCCTGCCAGCGCATGGAACAGCATGATGGCTGCCCGGCCCAGGGAGGTGATGGCGCGCATGCCGACCCGCCCCAGCTTGCTTATTTGACTTATCAACATCAGAGATCCTGTAGCAGGTCGCCTGCCGGAAAGTGAAACGGAACAGGACCATCGGGCAATCCTTTGAGGAACTGCTCGACTTCGGGGTTGTGCTCCTCGCGCAGCTGCTCCGGCGTACCGTGCGCCACCACCTTGCGGTTGGCGATGATGTAGGCGTAATCGGCGATGCTCAGCACCTCTTTCACGTCGTGGGTGACGATGACGGAGGTGATACCAAGGGCATCGTTCAAATCCTTGATCAACTTGACCAGCACCGCCATGGTGATGGGATCCTGGCCGACAAACGGCTCGTCATACATGATGAGGTCGGGATCCAGCGCGATGGCGCGAGCCAGCGCAGCCCGGCGGGCCATGCCGCCGGAGAGCTCGGAGGGCATCAGTTTTGCCGCGCCGCGCAAGCCCACCGCCTGCAGCTTCATCATGACAATGGTGTGGATCAGCTCTTCCGGCAGACCAGAGTGTTCTCGCAACGGGAAGGCCACGTTGTCGTAGACCGTCATGCCGGTAAAGAGGGCGCCGCTCTGGAACAGCATGCTCATCCGCTTGCGCACTTCATAGAGGCGCGAGCGGGAGAGGGTGGGGATATCTTCCCCGTCAAACAGAATGTGACCGGACTCCGGCTTGAGCTGGCCACCGATCAGCCGCAGCAGGGTGGTTTTACCTATGCCGCTCGGGCCCATGACGGCGGTCACCTTGCCACGGGGAATGGTCAGGTCGATCCCGTCATACAGCAGCCTATCTCCGTGACTGAAGGTCAGATCGGAGATGGTGATCAGGTCATTGTTCAAACAATTGTCCATCCGGTGTAAATGAGGTGCGAATTTTATGGGCTAGTCTAGGTCTAAGCAACAGCAAGGAACAACTATTGAGCAGCCTTCAGCGCGGTTTGCGCGACAGTTTTATGTAACAAACTGCGTCATGTGTTACGGGATTTGCCATCCGATTCGCTTATCAGAGCAGACTTTTTTATAATCCCGCAGCTAAATTCGCCCCGGAGCTGTCTCTTTATGTCTGCAACCCCCGAGAAAGTGTCTGAACTGTTCGATTTTCGTCGCAGTGCCCGCGCGGTGCTGGACACAGAAAAGCAAGCCATTGATGGACTCTATCAGTATCTGAACGACGCCTTCGACAAGGCGTGCGAGATGGTGCTCCGTTGTGGTGGCAAGATTGTGGTCACCGGGATGGGCAAGTCGGGCCATATTGGCAGCAAGATTGCCGCCACCCTCGCCAGCACCGGTACGCCGGCCTTTTTCCTGCACCCGGGTGAGGCCAGCCACGGCGATCTGGGAATGATTTCGGCAGGGGATCTCATTATCGCCATCTCCAACTCCGGCGAGAGCGACGAGATCCTGGCCCTGCTGCCGGTGCTCAAGCGTCGTGGTATCCCGCTCATCTGCATGACCGGCAACCCGGCCTCCACCATGGCCAAAGAGGCCAACGTGCATCTGTGCATCAAGGTGGAGAAAGAGGCCTGTCCGCTCGGGTTGGCGCCCACCTCCAGCACCACGGCGACGCTGGTGATGGGGGATGCGCTGGCGGTTGCCCTGCTGGAAGCGCGCGGCTTTACCGCCGATGATTTCGCCCTCTCTCACCCGGGTGGTTCGCTCGGCAAGCGTCTGCTGCTGCGAGTGGGCGATTTGATGCACAGTGGCGAGTTGTTGCCCCGGGTGGGGATCGATGCCACCATCAGCGAAGCGCTGCTGGAAGTGAGCCGCAAGGGGCTCGGTATGACGGCGGTGGTCGATGGCAATGGCCTGCTGGCTGGGCTCTTTACCGATGGCGACCTGCGCCGCATTCTCGACCAGCAGATCGATATTCATCGCACCCCCATCAGCCGCGTCATGACGGCCAACTGTGTTACCGTAGGGCCGGAGATGATGGCGGCAGAAGCCGTCAAACTGATGGAAACGAGAAAAATCAACGGATTACTGGTTGTGGATGGCGACAAGCGCCCGCTGGGTGCCTTCAACATGCATGACCTGCTGAAAGCCGGAGTAATTTGATGCAAAACGTACCGACCCTCTATGGTCCGGTGACGCGCAGCCAGTTCGACAAGGCGGCGCAAATCCGCCTGCTGGTGTGCGATGTGGACGGGGTGCTCTCCAACGGCCTCATCTACATGGGAAACAACGGCGAAGAGCTGAAAACCTTCTGCACCCGCGATGGTGCGGGCATGCGAGCATTGCTCAATGCCGGGATCGAGATCGCCATCATTACCGGGCGCAACTCCCGTATCGTCAGCGATCGGATGAAGAGCCTGGGTGTGGCCCATGTGGTGCAGGGGGCTGATAAAAAGTTGCCTCACTTCGAAGCGCTGCTGGCCAAGCTGGGGCTGACACCCGAACAGGCCGCCTATATGGGCGATGACACCATCGATCTACCGGTGATGGCAGCCTGCGGTTTGGGCATCGCGGTGGCCGATGCCCATCCGCTGGTGCTGAGCCGTGCCGATATGGTGACCCGGCTTGGCGGTGGCATGGGCGCGGTGCGCGAGGTGTGTGACCTCATTTTGCAGGCGCAGGGCCATGACGATTATCAGCCCGAGGTCTCGGTATGAGCAGACAGACCCTGTTGTTTGCCCTGCTGTTTCTGGTTGCTCTGGTTGCCTGGCAGTTGGGCAAGGTGGAGCTGGTACCGGAGAGCACCGTCAAAATCGAAAACTATCAGCCGGATTTTGTCGCCAAAGATCTGGTGACCACCCGTTTTGATATCAATGGCAAGCGTACCGAGCGGCTGGAGTCGACCTACGCCGAGTATTATCAAATCCTCGAGCAGGCTACTTTCGACAAGCCGGTGGTCTACATGTTTGATGAACAGGGACAGGCCGAGTGGAAGGTGACGGCCGAAACCGGCGTGCTCAACACCGGCGACAACGTGATCCTGCGGGACAAGGTGCATCTGGATGGCCTGCTGCCCACCTCCTTCATCTCCACACTGGATACCCCCTATCTGGAGCTGGACCTGGTGACGCAGGATGTGCGCAGCAACCGTGAAGTGAACATTCTGGGTCGGGAATTCCAGACCCAAGGGGTTGGCCTCAAGGGCCATCTGGACCGCAAATATTTTGAGTTACTGGATCAAGGCCATGCCATCTATTTCAATGAAAAACGCTAATCTGGCCCTCGCTGCCCTGTTGTTGTGTGGTGCGGTGACCGCCAAAGAGTCCGACTTTGCCGAGAAGGTCTACGTCGATGCCGTCAAACAGGTGGCCGAGATGCAGGACAACCGCATCACCTTCGAAGAGGATGTGACCATCAATCAGGGCACCATCCGGATCAAGGCTGACAAGGTGGTAGTGACCCGTTCCGGCGAGAAAGGGGCCGAGGTGATGACTGCCTACGGCAAGCCCGCCACCTTCTTCCAGATCCTGGATAACGGCAAGCCGGTCAATGCCCACGGCAATACCATCCGCTACGAGCTGAAGAACCGGCTGGTGACCATCACCGGCAACGGTCAGCTCAAGCAGGAAGATAGCCAGGTCAATGGCGATCTGATCCGCTACGACATCGTCAAACAGAAGATGATCGCCGAGAGCAAGAGCCCGAGCCAGCGGGTCAAAACCGTGTTCCTGCCGGATCAGGTAGAGAATTTCGACAAGCCCGCCGACCAGAAGCAGCAGGGAAAATAAGTCATGGCAGTGTTAAAAGCAGTGGGCCTGCAGAAGAGCTACAAGCGCCGCATGGTGGTGAGTGACGTCAGCCTTGAAGTGGGCACCGGCCAGATTGTCGGCCTGCTCGGCCCCAACGGGGCGGGCAAGACCACCTCCTTCTACATGATCGTGGGGCTGGTACAGCGCGATGCCGGTCTCATCACCATCGACGATCAGGACATCAGCCTGCAGCCCATGCATGTGCGGGCTCGCAACGGCATCGGTTACCTGCCGCAGGAGGCCTCCATCTTCCGCCGCCTGTCGGTGTTCGACAACCTGATGGGAGTGATGCAGACCCGCAAGGGGTTGAGCCGGGAGGAGCGTGAGGACAAGGTTCAGCAACTGCTGGAAGAGTTCAACATCACCCATATTCGCGACAACCTGGGGCAGAGTCTCTCCGGCGGTGAGCGCCGTCGGGTCGAGATCGCCCGTGCGCTGGCGGCCGAGCCGCGTTTTATTCTGCTGGATGAACCCTTTGCAGGGGTTGACCCGATTTCTGTGATAGACATCAAGAAGATCATTCAGCATCTGAAAGATAGAGGCCTTGGCGTCTTGATTACTGACCACAACGTCAGAGAGACTCTGGACGTATGTGAGAAGGCCTATATCGTCAGCCACGGCAAGATGATTGCCGAAGGTGCACCGGCTGACATCCTTGCCGATGAACAGGTCAAGCGCGTCTATTTGGGCGATCAATTCAGTCTATAGTAAGGGGGCATGCCTTCATTTCCTTTGACGAGTGCCTCGCTGAACATAAGGATATCCCGACGTAGATGAAGCCGACATTACAGTTGCGTCTCGGTCAGTCCCTGACCATGACGCCGCAATTACAACAAGCGATTCGTCTGCTCCAGCTCTCCACTCTGGAACTTCAGCAGGAAATTCAGCAAGCGCTCGAAAACAACCCTCTGCTGGAGCAGGAAGAGAGCGAGGCGCAAGAGACCAGTCCGGAAGCGCCGGTCGATGCCAGCCAGCTGGATTCCAGCGATGCCATGGCTCAGGAGCAGATGCCGGACGAGTTGCCGGTGGATACCACCTGGGACGAGGTTTACTCTGCCGGCACCGCCCAGAGTGCGGGCCCGATCCACGATGGGGAAGATAGCGTCTATCAGGGTGAAACCACCGAAAACCTGCAGGATTATCTGCTGTGGCAGATGCGGCTCACGCCGTTCAGCGATGTGGATGCCGCCATCGCGCTCGCCATCATCGATGCCATCGACGAATCCGGTTATCTGACCGTTGCGCTGGAGGATATCCAGGCTGCCGTCACCAGCGATGATGTAGAGGTGGAACTCGATGAGGTCGAGGCGGTACTCAAGCGGGTGCAGCACTTCGATCCGGTCGGTATTGCTGCCCGTTCTGTGCAGGAGTGTTTGCTGATCCAGCTGGATCAGTATGACCCGCAGACCCCCTGGCTCAACGAGGCCAAGGAGGTGATCCTCGAGCACATGGAGCTGCTCGGCAACCGGGATTACCGCACCCTCGCCCGCAAGACAAAACTCAAAGAGAGCGACCTCAAGGAGGTGCTGGATCTGATCCAGCTGCTGGAGCCGCGTCCCGGTAACGGCATCATCCAGAGCGACTCCCAGTACGTGATCCCCGACGTCTCCGTGGTCAAGAAGGGCAGCAAGTGGGTGGTCGAGCTCAATCCCGACTCCGCCCCCCGCATCCGGGTCAACGAGACCTATGCTGCTATGGCCCGCAACGCCCGCAGCAGCACCGACACCCAGTTTATTCGCTCCCATTTGCAGGAAGCCAAGTGGTTCATCAAGAGCCTGGAAAGTCGCAATGACACCCTGCTGAAAGTGGCCAGTTGCATTGTCGAGCAGCAACAGGGCTTTTTCGAGTATGGTGAAGAGGCGATGAAGCCGATGGTGCTCAATGACATCGCCGAAGCGGTAGAGATGCATGAGTCGACCATCTCCCGGGTGACGACCCAGAAGTACATGCATACCCCCCGTGGTATCTTCGAATTAAAGTTTTTTTTCTCCAGCCATGTGAACACCGAAGGAGGAGGAGAGTGCTCATCGACCGCAATTCGCGCGCTCATCAAGAAGCTGGTCACGGCAGAGAATCCTGCCAAGCCGTTAAGTGATAGCAAGATCGCGGATTTGCTGGCCGAACAGGGTATTATGGTGGCGAGACGCACGATCGCTAAGTATCGCGAATCCTTGTTTATCCCACCTTCCAATCAGCGCAAACGCCTGGTTTAGGCAAACAAAAGGATGATGTTATGCAAATTAACCTGACCGGACACCATGTCGAGATCACCGAAGCTCTGCGTGATTATGTGAATAACAAATTTGCCAAACTCGAGCGTCACTTCGACCACATCAACAATGTTCATGTGGTGCTTAGCGTGGAAAAACTGAACCAGATAGCGGAAGCCAAATTGCACGTCAGCGGTGGCGAAGTGTTTGCCAACTCTGAACATGCCGATATGTATGCTGCGATAGACACCTTGCTCGACAAGCTGGACAGGCAGATCATCAAGCACAAAGATAAGTTAAATAAAAAATAACCATGCAACTTGAACACATACTGAGTCGGGACTGCACCAAGAGTGCAGTCCCTTGTACCAGCAAGAAACGCGCCCTCGAAATCATCAGCGAGCTGGCCGCCGAACGCCTTGGCACCTCCCGTCAGGCGCTGTTTGAATGCTTGCTGGCCCGCGAAAAAATGGGTAGTACCGGGATCGGTGCCGGTATTGCGATCCCCCACGGTCGTATTGACGATGAGTTCCCGCCAACCGCGATCCTGATGACCTTTGCCGACCCAATTCCTTTCGACTCCATCGACAATCAACCGGTTGACCTGCTGTTTGCTTTGCTGGTGCCGGAAAGCGAGTGCAAGCAGCATCTCAAGACCCTTTCTCTGATGGCTTCCAAGCTGGGTGACAAGGCGGTTTGCCGCCAGTTGCGCCAGGCAACCAGCGATGAAGAGCTCTATCAGATCATGACCTCGGCTTGACCGCAGGCCAAGGATGAGACACCCGTTTTGGCGTGAGGGAACAAGATGCAGTTAATCGTGGTAAGTGGACGCTCAGGCTCCGGTAAAACGGTAGCCCTGCGAGTGCTGGAAGATCTGGGTTACTACTGTGTGGACAACCTGCCGGTCAATCTGCTGCCCCAGCTGATTGTCTCGGTGGAGAGCCAGTATGACAAGCTGGCGGTCAGTATCGATGTGCGCAACCTGCCGAGCGATCCGGAGAAACTGGAAAATCTGCTGGCTCAGGTGCGAAATGAGGGGCGGGTAGAGTTCTCCAGCTTCTTCTTCGACGCGGACAACGGCACCCTGCTCAAGCGCTATGGCGAGAGCCGCCGCTTGCACCCCCTCTCACGCAACAAGCTGTCGCTGGATGAGGCTATTCGGGAGGAGACCCACCTGCTGGCGCCCATCTCCTCGACTGCTGACCTGCGCATCGACACCACCACCCTCAGCATTCACGACCTGAGCGAGCTCATCAAGACCCGGGTACTCGGCAAGAAAGAGAACGAGCTGGTGCTGGTTTTCGAGTCGTTCGGTTTCAAATATGGCATCCCCAAGGATGCCGACTTCGTGTTCGATGCCCGTTTCCTGCCCAATCCGCACTGGATCCCCGAGCTCAAGCCGTTTACCGGCAAGGATGAGCCGGTCGCCAACTACCTCTCGGCGCAGGCTGACGTAATGCTGTTTACCCAGCAGATCGAAAACATGCTGGCGACCTGGTTGCCCCACCTAGAGCGCAACAATCGCAGCTACCTCACGGTCGGTATCGGTTGCACCGGCGGTCAGCACCGTTCGGTCTTTATTGCAGAGCGGCTGGCGAGTGCGTTCCGCTTGCTTGGCAAGAACGTGCAGATCCGCCACCGCACTCTCGACAAGAGTGCCCCCCAATCCTGACGGACCAATAGGACGATCCGATGACTGTTTCCGCCTCGGTTGAAGTGAAAAACAAGCTGGGTATTCATGCCAGACCGGCCATGATGCTGTTCGAGTTGGTGCAGGGTTTCGATGCCCACGTCCTGCTACGCAATGAAGATGGTGTCGAGGCCGATGCTGACAGCATCATCGGCCTGCTGATGCTGGATTCCGCGCAAGGGCGGCAGGTGGAAGTACAGGTTGAGGGCCCCGAAGAGGTGGAGGCCCTGGCTGCCGTAGTTGAGCTGTTCACCTCCGGCTTCAACGAGGAGTAGTCGCTGCGATCAGGGCGCGACCCTTGCCAGTGCCTTGAAATCGGTAAAATTGCGACAAGCCAGCAGACTCCTGCTGGCTTTTTCGTTCATCAGCGCCAGAAACAGGTCGTAGAGCCCCATCGCCTCCTCATAGTCAGCCTTGCTGATGGCCAACACGAAGATGAGGGTGGCGTTTTCGCCATTGCCCCAGTCGATCCCCTGCGGGGCCAGTACGGTGTAAACCAGGGTGCGGCGTGCCAGCAGAGCGAGGGAGTGGGGCAGGGCGATACCCTCGCCCAGCATGGTGGAGACGATCCGCTCCCGCTCCTGCAATGAGGCCCTGAAGCCGCTCTCTACCAGATCTTCCGCCTCCAGCTGGCTGCAAATGCGATCAAATAGTTCCGCCTGGGTGAGCGGCTCGTTGATGACCATGAAGTGGTCTGCATCGAAGTACTTGTTGAGCATATAGGGACGGGTGCGGTCGATCAGCACCAGCTTGCCAAGCTGCTCCAGCTGGTATTGGGTCGGGAAGGGGGCAACGAGTACCACGGGAGCGTTTTTTTCGTTCACTTTGACGGTACTGATGACAAAGTCCTGCGCGATCTGCGCCAGACCTTCGTAATCCCGCACCGATTCCAGCGTGGTCAGCTGCAACTGGGGATACTCCCGCTTGATTTGACGTTATGCCCCCTTGGGCAGCACGATTTCAATCGGCACGTTATGGGGAGAGGCATGTGTTGCTCAAGGCGAGAGAGAATGCCGCGCACTATCATGGCGGCGATCGATCGTGTGATCCCGGTGTTGACGTGGCAGGAAGAAGGGCAGGAACTTCTCCACCCGGACCAACTCCTCTGCCTTGAGCACCTGCACCGCCAGCGGCTCAATTTGCAGCATCACCAGCAGGTTGTCCTGGAGCAGGCGGGATTGTACCTGGCTGAGGGCGGCGGCAACCCCCCCCTTGCTCGGCGAGACGCAGCGAGAGGGGGGGAAATCTCCTCAAACAGGCTGAGGTCAACTTCCGGCAGCGGTTCGCCGCTGTGGGAGCGCCACACCATGGCTTTGATGTGGGAGGCCAGCATCTGCTGCTGCACCTCGTTGGGGCGGATGCCCTGATCGCCCAGCAGAATATGAATGCGTGCCAGGATCTGGTCGGTCTGGCGCAGCAGCGCCGGGCTGTCCGGGGGCAGGGTCTGGTCGTGGGTCTCTGTTTGCAATGTCTGCTCTCCAAGGCTGGCAGAAGGGATGGCTCTACCCTAAGCCAACATGGATGGAGAGAGGGGGCAGCTTTTTTCCGATTCGAAGCGGAAATTCCCGTTATTCGGGGTCAAAGAGGGCCCTTTATTGGCAAAAGAGAGTGAAAAAGGTCTGAACGAGGCTGGATTAGTGTGAGCAGTGGCGCACTTTCCCGTTTTCAGCTGGCAGCTGAGCCTTGGTGAAAAGTGTGAATCCCCTCACGCAGGCGGAGCGTATTTATGAAACAGCGGGCAAGAAAAAGGCTATGTCGAGCCTGTAAATAATTCTGTGTAACTGCCCACGCCATTAGAGGTGACCGTTCAGA
>CAMFLW010000020.1 GCA_945957575.1 uncultured Aeromonas sp.
CGGGCATCGACACCATGCTGCCCTTCATCATGATGCTGGGTGTCATCATGATCGCTGCCCCGGGCGCCCCGGGTGGTGGCGTGATGTCGGCACTGGGTCTGCTCACCTCCATGCTCGGCTTCGGTGAAGCCTCCATCGCCCTGATGATCGCCCTCTATCTGGCACAGGACAGCTTCGGCACCGCCTGCAACGTCACTGGTGATGGCGTGATTGCCCTGTGGGCCGATCGCTTCGCCAATGGCAGCGAGAGCGCTGCCCCCGTAGCCGAGGCCGAACAGGCGTAAGCTCGCCGGGATGGCCCGACCATCCTCTGCAAAAACCACAGGCCCGAACCTCTGTTCGGGCCTGTGTCGTGTCAGCCTCCTTCTATGCTTTATCTCTGCTTTTCTCTGTTTCTCTTTGTTCCCTTCCCTCTTTTACCCTTCTCTGCCGTAAACAGCACTGGCGCAGCCCTCTGTACCCGACAAATTATTGGCATATGCCACATACGAGCGTATAAATAGCGTATGCCAATTAGGAGCCGCCATGCCAAGACCCAAGATTGCCCGCCAGATCTGTGGCCGCCCTGCCAACAGCTGCTTCAAACCCAACGGCCGCCCCATGTATCAGCTGGAGCAGGTCACGCTGGCCCCTGACGAGTTCGAGGCATTGCGCCTCGTCGACCTTCAAGGAATGCAGCAGCAGCAGGCCGCCCTGGTGATGGGGGTCTCCCGCCAGACCCTGGCCAATATCCTCAAAAAAGGTCGTTACAAGGTGGTGGAGTGTCTGAGTCTGGGCAAGGCATTGATGATGCAGCCCGCCGCGCCAGACCAACAAGTCAGTGGAGAAGAATTGCAATGAACCAAACAACCATCGTCAGCACCAATCCCGGCAACCACGCTCTGATGTTGAGTCAGGGGCTGCTGGCCGGGCACTTCAGCCGTGCCGAGCAGTTGCAGATCCTGAGCCCTGAAGGAAGCGTCATCGCCACCCTGGCCAACCCGGCTGCCGCCGAAGGCTGCCACGGCAAGCAAGCGCTGCTCGACGCCCTCGCCCATCATCAGGTGGGTCAGGTGGTGGTGCGCAATATCGGCGAGCGGATGCTGGGGCGCCTGCTGGCGGCCAATATCCGTGTGCTGCAGTGCCGCTCCGCCCGGCTGCCGCTGCCCGCGTTGCTGGCCCCTGCCAATCTGCAACCTCTCACCGAGGCCAGTCAGGGCCGTCCGTCTCGCCGTCATCAAAGCAAGGCGGCGATCCGTGCTATCCAGCCTGCTGGCGCAGGCCATGCCAATTGCCATGGTGGTTGCAACAGTGGTTCCCATCACTGTTGCACCAATGGTGGCAATCAGGCAGAGAGCCCACGACAAGGCCATACTTGTTGCCACGGCAGTGAGGGCACCAACCAACAGGGCGGTTGTTGCCATCATCACTGATGCCAGCACCATGCGTGTCATCAGCAAGGAGAAGAGATCATGTCCATCTGGTTGCTGAGCCTGCTCGCCTCGTTTGTGCTGATCCTGGCCATGGGCACCATCATCTGGTGGCGCCAGTATCGGCTGGCCCAGCAGCGACCGGACAAGCAGATCCGCCCCTGCGGCTGTTCGAGTGCCAGCGCAGACCACCTCAGCCAATCAAACGAGCCGCCGCGCAAACCATAACGGGCTGCGGGCGACGAGCCAAAAACAGCGGTCATCAAATCTGACAAATGCAAAGGGGACGCTCGCTGGCGTCCCCTTCTCTTGCTCTGCCCCCTTGGCCCTCTTGCTTGCCCTTTATCCCTTGTTATCCCCTGTGCGCTGGCTTTGCCTCCCCCATCTCACTCAGCCGGTTTCGCCTCGTCCGCCTCCGATGTAGTGGCCGGATCCTGATACTGCTGATAGATGGCATAAAACTCGGCCTTGTTACGCAGGGCCGCGGCGACACAGGCGGGATCGAACTGGCTGCCGGCATGCTCCTCCAGATAGGCAAAGGCCGTCTCGAACGGCCAGGCCTTCTTGTAGGGGCGCTCGCTGGTCAGGGCATCAAACACATCGGCCACCGCCACGATGCGCGCCGCCAGCGGGATCTCCTCCCCCGCCAGTCCCAGCGGATAACCGGTGCCATCGAAGCGCTCGTGATGGCTGGCGATGATATTGGTCAGCATGTCAGTGTGGTGAATGCCATCGAGGCCGAACTCGCTGATCATCAGGTTGATCATCTCCTGCCCCTTACCGGGGTGGATCTTCATGATCTCAAACTCTTCCGGGGTCAGCTTGCCAGGCTTGAGTAAAATGGCATCCGGCACCGCAATCTTGCCGATATCGTGCAGCTCGGAGAAGAGATAGATAAACTCCACCTCCTCGTCGCTCAGCCCGCAAGTCGGGGCCAGCGTCTTGGCGATCAGCCGGGAGTAGGCCGACATCCGGTGCAGATGGTTGGCGGTCTCCTCATCCCGGTAGCGGCTGAACTCCCGCGCCGTGGTCAGCGCCTCGCCAAGGGTCTGAATGGAGAAAAACTCCACCGCAATGATGGCCGAGAGCATCTGGGCATAGGCTGACAGCTCGCTTCGGATCGGCTCGTTGAAATAGTCCGGCTCCATGGCATCGCAAAACAGAAAGCCAAACAGCTTGCTGTTGAACAGCAGCGGCTCGGTATAGCTGGAGGCATAGCCCGCCTCCAGTAGCTTGCGGCTGTGCTCCGACGCAGAGTCACGCAGGGCATCGAGATTGCCGAGCACGCGGGTGTGGTGGTGCTCCGCCAGATAGCGCAGGGAGGGCACATCGCTCAGCTTCACCTCGTACTGCACCAGCGGAGAGTGGCCTTCGGTGCTGTGGGCAAAGGTCTTGAGCTGATCCGTGTGGGGGTCGTAGATTGCGATGGCCACCCGGCTCAGCTTGTCAAAACGCTCCCTGAGGGTGGCGTGTAAGCTCTGCATCCTTTCGCCAAATGAACTCTCCATGACCATCTCCACCGGAACTCCGTGATGGGATTATAGTGACTCCCTCTGCCCCCCTCACCTCTGTTGACATTAAAATCAGCAAAGCGCGATCCCGATAACAACCCCACCCTGCGGGGGCGATAGCCACATTGATGGCAGGCCATTGGTGGCAATTCGCACCGCCCAATCCTGCCCACTCGGAGATATTGTTCGGTTCTCCCGGCTCCGCTGTATAGTTTTTGGTTAGCCATTTAGGTAAAATCCGCGCCCTTAAAGAGAAGCCACCTAAGAGTGATTGAGCGATGTCCAACACAAAACAGGCCCCCAAAGTAGGATTCGTCTCCCTGGGTTGCCCCAAAAACCTGGTCGATTCCGAGCGCATCCTGACCCAGCTGCGTACCGAAGGGTACGACGTGGTGCCCAGCTATGACGATGCGGAAGTGGTGGTGGTCAACACCTGCGGCTTCATCGACAGCGCGGTACAGGAGTCCCTGGAAGCCATCGGCGAGGCCCTGGCCGAAAACGGCAAGGTGATCGTCACCGGCTGCCTCGGTGCCAAAGAGAACCAGATCCGCGAGATCCACCCCAAGGTGCTCGAGATCACCGGTCCCCACGCCTATGAAGAGGTGCTGGGCCACGTGCACAAGTACGTCGAGAAGCCGACTCACAACCCCTTCACCAGCCTGGTGCCGGCCCAGGGCGTCAAGCTGACCCCCCGCCACTACGCCTATCTGAAGATTTCCGAAGGCTGCAACCACCGCTGCACCTTCTGCATCATCCCCTCCATGCGCGGGGATCTGGTGAGCCGCCCCATCGGCGAAGTGCTGGCCGAGGCCAAGCGCCTGAAAGAGGCCGGCGTGAAGGAGATCCTGGTGATCTCCCAGGACACCTCCGCCTACGGTGTCGACGTCAAGCACCGCACCGGTTTCTACGACGGCATGCCGGTCAAGACCAGCATGGTGGCCCTGTGCGAAGAGCTCGCCAAGCTCGGCATGTGGGTGCGCCTGCACTACGTCTACCCGTACCCGCACGTGGATGACGTCATCCCGCTGATGCGCGACGGCAAGGTACTGCCCTACCTCGACATTCCGCTGCAACACGCCAGCCCGCGCATCCTCAAGCTGATGAAGCGCCCGGGCACCGTCGAGCGCACCCTGGAGCGGATCCAGAAGTGGCGCGAGATCTGCCCCGAGATCACCCTGCGCTCCACCTTTATCGTCGGCTTCCCCGGCGAAACCGAAGAAGAGTTCCAGATGCTGCTGGACTTCATCGACAAGGCGGAGCTGGATCGGGTCGGCTGCTTCAAATACAGCCCGGTCGAAGGTGCCAAGGCCAACGAGCTGCCGGATCCGGTACCGGAAGAGGTGCAGGAAGAGCGCTTCCAGCGCTTCATGGAGCTGCAACAGCAGGTTTCCATCCGCAAGCTGGCCCGCAAGGTCGGCAAGGAGATGCTGGTGCTGATCGACGAGGTGGACGAAGAGGGTGCCACTGGCCGCTCCGCCGCCGATGCCCCCGAAATCGACGGCCTGGTCTATCTGAACGGTGAAACCGGCCTCAAGCCCGGCGACATGGTCAAGGTGCGGATCGACGAATCCGACGAATATGACCTGTGGGCCAGCCTGATCGGCTAAGCCTGTTTGGCCAACCAAGGCTTTACAGCCAAATGAAAAAAAGCGCCTGCGGGCGCTTTTTTATGTCTCATTTTTGTATCGCGATGTGGGCGCCCGATATCGACGCGCGCCAGTGCGCGGTGCGGGGCTGGCATATCTGGATGCAAGGGTGTGTAATAGTCGTTTATTTTCAGCAGGCGCGCACACCTCATGCAACTCAAACCCCTTCTCAAGGGCCGCTTTCAGCCCCACTGGCAGGCCAGCCACGATCTGATCGTGCAGGTAGTGCAATCCTGCATCACGGAGCGGCGTCTGATCCCCGAGGGGGAGCCCCTGATGCGTCAGGGGGAGCTATTGCGGGATCTGGTGCTGGTGCCAAGCGGCCGCATCGCCATGGGCCACACCGCCATGAATGGCCGCCGCTTTCAGCTCGGCACCCTTGAGTGCGACAACCAGCTCTTTGGCGAGATGGAGTTCTTCACCGGCTACCGCTGCCAGCTCGACATCATCGCCGAGGAGCCGCTGGAAGTGGCCCGCATCGACGGCGAGCAGCTGGAGCAGGCGCTGGTCGCCCACCCCAAGGTGGCGCTCTTCTTTGCCACCGCCATTGCCATCGACTATCAGGACACGGTGGATATCTTCACCTGCCGCATGCTCTACCCCATCAGCTACAACATCGCCCTCGACCTCTATCACAGCCACTGCCACGACAACCCGGTGAGCGGCTTTCGCAAGGGGTATCAGGAGGCGGAACGCTTCGGCACCACGGACAGGGTCTACCGGCGAGCGGTGAAAGAGCTGATGGATAAAGGATTGGTGGAGCGCGGCGAAGAGGGGTTGCAGATCCGCGATCTGGCGGGGCTCAAGGCCTTGCTGGAGCAGCCATAAGTCGCGGGCATCAGTCGCCGCCTGAACAGCAACAAGCGAAACAGCAACAAAAAAGAGGGGCGGTTTATACCGCCCCCTCTTCTGTTTACTCTCCCGCTCAGGCGAGACAAGGCTGGGGCCGGGCCATCCGCAGCGAGGCCACCAGCATGGCGAGGATCACGCCGTAGATAAGCGGGATGGCGTACATCACCGCCTGCAGACCGATCACCTGCTCGAACAGGGCGCTGATGGCCGGGCTGAACATGGCCCCCGCGCTGCCGCTGATAAGGATATAGGAGACGTTCTTGCTCGATGCCTGCCGTACAAACGACACCCCGTAGGCGATAAAGGCGTTGTAGAGCGCGGCGCAGACAAAGCCGTAACCGTAGGTGAGATAAGGCAGCTGGCTCAGGTTGTCGGTGGTGACGATAAGCGCCGTCATCCCCATCGCCAGGGTGATGATCACCAACAGGAAGGTGCGGATCGCAACGCGGGTCACGATGGCGGTCGAGACCAGCGCGCCGAGCAGGGCCGCCGTCCAGTACTGGGTGATGATATTGCCCGCCTCCTCGAAGGGGATGCCGAACTTGTTCTTCACGAACATGGGCGCCCAGGTGAGGAAGGTGTAGAGCGCCAGCATGCCGAGAAAGAGCCCCAGCCCGCCGCTGATGATGCCGAGGTTCCACTCCGAGTGCTCGTTGCCGGCGCTCTCGCCGCCCGCCTCGCAGCTGCGGAAGTTGGTCAGCACCGCCACCAGCATGGTCGCCAGCGCCACCACGCCCACCGCCAGATAGCTCCAGCTCCACGCCATAGCGTGAGTCAGGGTGTAGGTAGTGATAAGCGGGAAGACCACCCCGGCCACGTTGAAGGTGGCATCCTGCACCACCAGCATGGTGCTCTGCATCCGCGCCTGCCAGACGCTCACCACCAGGGTCCCCGCAATGCAGAGCCCCACCCCGCCGCACAGGCCGATCACCGTCATGGCCGCCATCACCACATAGAGCGAGCCGGTCAGATGGAGCGAGGCCGCCGCCAGCGCGATCAGGCCGTAGCAGAGCAGCGTCATCCGCTTGAGGCCCACTTTCTCGATGAGGAAGAAGGCGGCAATGGTGCCCGCCAGCGCCCCGCCGTTGAGCAGGGAGAAGATGGAGGCCACCTGATTGACGTCAGCGCCGAACTTGGCGGCGATGGGGTCAATCAGCATGCCGAACTGGGTCGCAAAACCGGCCATCACGAAGTTGGCCAGGAAGCTGATGGCAGTGAGGGAGAGCTTATTGTTCATATTGGATCTCTCTTGGGGTCAGGGTGCGTGCAGGGTTGGGTTGGCCGCGGCGCTTACAGCGCGGTGTGCAGCGCCAGCTCGATCATCTGGTTGAAGGAGAGTTGCCGCTCCTCGGCAGTGGTCTCTTCACCGGTCAGGCAGTGGTCGGAGACAGTCAGGATGGCGAGCGCCTCGATCCCCTGCTGATGGGCCAGCCCGTAGAGACCGGCCACCTCCATGTCGATGCCGAGCACGCCGAACTTCTCCAGCGCCGGAATGAGGTTTTCGTCCGGATCGTAATAGAGATCGCCGGTGAAGATATTGCCTACCTTGACCGGAATGGCCTTCTCCTGCGCCTTGGTAAAGGCCTTGTGCAGCAGGGCGAAGTCGGCCGAGGTGGCCATCTGGTAACCGGCGCTGCGCTTGGCGTTGGTGGGGGAGTCGGTGCCCGCAGCCTGCGCCAGAATGACGTCACGCATCTGCACGTGGCGCTGGGTCGCCCCCAGACTGCCGATGCGGATGATCCGCTTGACCCCGAAGTCGTTCACCAGCTCGTGGGCGTAGAGCACCATGGAGGGGATCCCCATGCCGTGGCCCATCACCGAAATGCGCTGGCCGTTGTAGTAGCCGGTGTAGCCCAGCATATTGCGCACATTGGTCACCTCGCGCGCATCGGTCAGAAAGGTCTCGGCGATATAGCGGGCCCGCAGCGGGTCCCCCGGCATGATGACGGTCTCGGCGAAATCGCCCGGGTTGGCATTGATATGAGCGGTCATTATTGTTGTGCTCCAGTTTGACTCGTGTGGATGAGGGCATCCTAGCCCCCGTCCCCTCGCCCCTTGCAGGACAAAAGTCCTGTTGCCCCGATCGAGATCCCAGTTCCGGCAACTTGTTGTCGCTACATCGCATACCGCATGCTTTTCGCCGTTGCTTGCTCAGCCATGCCCACCACTGACTGGGTTCACCTTCAAGCACATCTGCTAAAAAAACCTGATAGTAAGGAGCTGATGATGACCAATGCGAGTCATAGCAAGGTCCCTCCATGCCTGTGCGCTTGAGGTGGTAACCAGCACATAAATGGCACCAAAGGGAAACAAACAAGCAAGATTCATGTGGCCGTTGACGAACAGGGAATGCCGATGAAAGGCATCATTGCATCGGGAACGACGGCTGATTGTACGCAAGCCGCGATCGTGATTAATGATCTTGGTGCAGCCCATCGATTGGCAAACAGGGATGCGCAAGACAATGCGGAACTCGCGTTAGCCAGCGCCTAGGGGGATAAAGCCTGTCATTGCGAAACTTAACCGCAAGGAGTAGCGAGTGCATGACAGAGCTCTTTATCAGACCAGGTAACTGGTGAAAAACGCCTTCCTTCATCTGAAACAATGACGAGGTGGCGAGGTCGAGTAATGGCAACCAGATACGCAAAAAACACGCGTTCGTTGATCGCGGCAGGGCAGATCCGCTGCGCCTATTGGTGGGCCACCACCTTATGACGACAGCCTCATATAAAATCAAAGCCCAACCTAATCAATAGGTTGGGCTTGGCATGTGGCGGAGAGACAGGGATTCGAACCCTGGGTGGCATTGCTGCCACAATTGATTTCGAGTCAATCCCGTTCGGCCACTCCGGCATCTCTCCGTGGGAAGAGAGTTTTACCCAAGCAGGGCCGAGGATGCAATAAAAATTTGTTATATATCAAATGGCTGGATCAGATATCTGGGAGCCTGCTCACAATGCGCCAAGCGTTGCGAGGCCGCCTCGATCCTAACCGACCGTCTCCCCGCTCGCACACCCGGCCATTATCCATCCCGTGATATTTCCCCACTGCCATGAGGCGTCTCTTTTTCCTGCTTGACGCCCAAACATATGGGAAAGGCCTATTTTGGCAGGTTTCCTATGTGTCCCCAAACCGTTGCGGGTACGCAGCAAGCTGGTAATCATGGGCTGATTGAGGAACAATCGCGCCATTCCGGCCGCTGCGTTGATGATGTGCCGCCCCGATTGAACTGATGGATCCCCTATGCGATTGCCAACATTCATGCCCCTCTTCCAAATGCCCGCCCTTTCCGTGCTGCTGGCAGCCCTCCTGCTTTGCGCTTCACCGGCAGAGGCCAAACGCTACCCGCTGCCACCTGCCGGGAGTCGCCTCATCGGTGAGCTGGAGGATTACATCATCCAGCAGAATGAGCATCTGGAGCTGGTTGGCAAAAATACACAAATTGGATTTTTGGCGCTGCTTGAAGCAAATCCAGGTGTAGACCCCTATTTACCCAAGCCGGGCACCCGCTTGACCCTGCCCACCCAGATGCTGCTGCCCGATGTGCCTCGCGAGGGGATCGTCATCAATCTGCCCGAACTGCGCCTCTACTACTTCCCCAAAGGGAAGAGCGAGGTCATCGTGCTGCCCATCGGGATTGGTGATATCGGCCGCGAGACTCCCGAGATGACCACTACCGTCATCGAGAAGAATCCCGACCCGACCTGGGTACCCGGCCCCATGGTGCGCAAATCCTGGCTGGAGCAAAAAGGGATCACCCTGCCCGCCGTGGTCCCCCCCGGCCCCGACAACCCCCTCGGCAAGTTCGCCATGCGCCTTGGCTATGGCAAGCGCGACTACCTGATCCACGGCACCAACAAGGATTTTGGCGTCGGCCTGCGGGTGAGCGCAGGCTGCATCCGGCTGCGCCCTGACGATATCGAGGCCCTGTTCAAAATCGTGCCGATCGGGACTCAAGTTCGGGTTATCAATCAGCCGGTCAAGGTGGCTATCGAGCCGGATGGTCGCCGCTGGCTGGAGGTACACTCCCCGCTCTCCCGCACCGAAGAGGAGCTTGAAAATGGCGCCCCGCTGGTGCTATCACCGGCCATAGAGAGCTTTATCAGCGCACCTGACGTGATGCAAGATGAGGTGACAGCGGCGCTGGAGAACAAAAATGGCCTGCCCCGCCCCATCAGCAGCCAACTTGTCAGTGGTTAAGTCACCAGCGCCCGAGTCGCACCGGAGTCACCTTACCTCATGAAATTCCTGCCCCTCCTACTCCTTTTGGCCTGTCACTCCTTGTGGGCCAAGGACATTCTCTGGATGAACAATGGCGATCGTCTGACCGGCAACATCGAAGAGGTGACTGAACAGTCGGTGCGCATCGCCCTGCCCTACAGCGGCGCAGTCACCGTCCAGCGGGAGGCCATCAAACGCTGGCGTATCGATAAAGAGGACAAACCCAAGGCGACGGCAAAGGGTGGGCTCAAGCTGTTCGAGGATGACAAGGATGAACGCAACGCCTGGCTCTGGACCGGCAGCGGTGATCTCAATGTCAAACTCAAACAGAATGACAAGCAGACCAACAACGTCAACTTCAAGGGCAAGACCGAGTTGGCCAATCTGGATTGGCGTTACAGCCTCTCTGGTGAATACTCCTACGAAACCTCTGACAGCGTTACTAATAACCACGACTACAAGCTGAACCCGACCCTTGACTACTTTTTCGATCAACAGTGGTTTGTACGCAGTTCGCTCAATGCCGAATATGACATGCTGGAGAGCAACTACCTCAGCCTCGACTATGGGACCGGCCCGGGATACCGCTTCTGGAACGAGAAGCGCCGTCGGTTGGAGTTTGTGGCGCAAGGGGGTCTGCGTAAGGCCTACTTCAGGGAAGAGAGCGGGATTGGATTGCTCTTCAAAGGCAACCGGATCATCGACTACCCCTTTGCCAGCATGAACTGGGATTATCGCCAGCCTATCCCGATATGGGAGGAGAGACTGGAGTTGTTCAGCCAGGGGCGCTATCTGGTCTATCTGGATCAACCCTCCCCTTATATCACGCTGAACCGCGACATCTCCGGTAGCGTGGGCCTGCGCTACTACTTCAACGACCATCTGCGACTCTCCTGGTCGAGCGAGATGGAATGGGAAGATGGCGAAGTGCATTTCGTCGGTCTCAAGCAAAAATACAAAGAGGCCGAATTCAGGCATCTGCTCAACCTGGGAGCCAGTTTCTAGCCTCCTCTCCCCCACACGCAAAGAGGAGCCATATCGGCTCCTCTTTGCTTCAGGCAGACAGGCTCGCTAGATCAGCCCCCAGGCGGCAATCTGGTAGATCCACACCATCGCCAGCAGGGTACCGACCAATCCCATGATGACGCCGATCCGCACCATCTGGCGACTCTCTACCAGACCGGTGGCGTGGGCCAGCGCATTGGGCGGGGTACTGATGGGCAGCGACATGCCCAGCGAAACCGAGAGTGTCACCGCCAGAATGAGAGTATGGCTACCGCCCCACTCGGCCAGCTCCGGCATGCTGCTCGCCAACGCCGCCACCAGTGGCAGCAGCAGGTTGGCGGTTGCGGTATTGGACATGAAGTTGGCCATCACTACCGCCAGCAGGCAGGCGCCGACCAGCACCGCGAGCGTGGAGTACTCATGAAAAGGTATGTGAGTGATGAGACGCTCCGCCAGCCCAGAGTCCTCCAGCGCCAGACCCAGCGCAATCCCGCCCGATACCAGCCAGAGCACATCGAGGGAGATCTTGTGCAGGTCATCCTTGGTGATGATCCCTGTCGTCAGAAATACGGCGACCGGGATCATGGCGACGACGTAGGAGTTCATGCCGTGCAGATCACCGAGCAGCCAGAGCACTATGGTGGTAATGAAGGTGAGATAGACTACCCAGGCCCGGGGCGTCTGCATGAAACGCCCCTCGATTTTCAGCTCGATCTGCTTGAGCGGGCTAGGGAAGAAACGCCCGAGCAGAAACCAGCCAAGCAGCAGCAAGAACGCGACGAAGGGCACCGCAAACCCCATCCACTGACCAAACGAGATGGCATGCTCGCCAGTAAGATATTTGAGAGCCACCGCGTTGGGCGGCGTACCTATGGGGGTACCAATTCCGCCCAGATTGGCCGCCAGCGGAATGGCCAGCACAAACCCCACCTTGGCCGGATCCCGCTCAGGGAATACCGCCAACACCGGAGCCAGAATGGCCAGCATCATGGCCGTGGTAGCGGTATTGCTCATGAACATGGAGAAGGTGGCGGTAATTAGCATCAGCCCCAGCATCACGACTCTGGGGTTGCGGCCGAAGGGGCGCAGCAGCACCCGCGCCAGATTCACATCCAGATGGTACTTGGTCGCGGCGATGGCCAGAAAAAAGCCGCCGAGAAACAGCATAATGACCGGTGAGGCAAAGGTTGCCATCACCTCGGTCGACTTGAGCAGCGAACCAAACCCGGGCTCGCTCTTGCCTGCCGTCATGAACCAGAGCCCCTTGTCAGAGAGCAACAGCAGCTCCAGCACGATGATCAGCACAGAGGTGGCAAAGATGGGGATGGGCTCCAGGATCCAGCAGAGCGCTGCCAGCACGAAAATAGCGACCACCCGCTGCTCGACCACAGTAATTCCCTCGAGCGGGATCCAGTGCGTCGGGATCAGCAGGATAAAGAGACTGAACAACAGTGGCAGAATAATCTTGTGATTGATGGGCACTATCGTCTCCAGAATAGGGATTGAGAAATCGATAGTGGCATAAGATGCTGCCATTTCAGGACACAGACTTGCCAAAATGAGAGCTGGCTAACCGCATACAATGCGATTTTGTGAGTCATATCAAGCACAAGCAGCTTCTCTGAACGCTCTTGCAGCGCTGACGGCCAAAATGAAAACGGGCTCGCTATTGCGAACCCGTTTGCTCATCGTCAACGACGAGGGATCAGAAGTAGATGCGAGTCACCGACTCAATCACGCAACCCGGGCGGCGGATCCCTTCGATCTCCACCTTGATCTCCTTGAGCAGCTCAAGCCCACCCTTGATGGGGGTAACCCGTGCCAGCTTGGTGCGAGCGCGAATGTTGCTATCCACCTTGATGGGGTACGGGAAGCGCACCTGATCCAGCCCGAAGTTCACTACCATGCGGGCAGTCGGAAACTCGGGTGTCGATTCATCCACCGAGCCGGTCAGCTGCGGCAGCAGAGCCAGCGTCAGGAAACCGTGCGCAATGGTGGTCTTGAAGGGCGACTCGGCAGCCGCGCGCTCCGGATTGGTGTGGATCCACTGATGATCGCCGGTCACCGCGGCAAACTGATCGATCATCTGCTGGCTGATATGGAGCCACTCGCCGACGTGGGTCTCTTCGCCAATCTTGCCCTGCAGCTCGGCATAGAGTGCAGCGGCTTCGCCTTCCAGCTCGATGGCAGGAACCTGCGCCACGGCAGGTTGGCCGTTGGCCACCTGAGCAACGGTGTCGGCATTCTGCTGCTGTGCGTTCTGGGCTTCGCTTTGCAAGTCCAGCACCCGTCCCAGCAGAGGGTGAAGATGTGCCTTTTGCTGAAACTCACGCCAGTAGTCGCGGATAGCCGGAGAGAGCCAATCCTTGAGCTCAAAGGGGTGCTGCGCCAGAATTTCGCGCTTGCGCTTCAGAAAATCGACAACTTTCATGTTCCGATCCCTATGTAATTCAATGCCGGTAAAGAGGTCTAACCAGTCCTATTTTATTAAAGTTACAGCTGAAAGTGCAAAAAAATCTCGGCGTACACCTGTACCAAGGCGGAAGTAACTACTTACACCATGTAAACCAGTACGATCTGCCAATGAGGAAATCGATTTCCACCAGAGATCTCACTCTCCCTTCTATCCCTGTGGCGATCAAAAAAGGCCCGCCACGGGCCTTGTTCAATCAGCTCAGCGCGGGGCTGACCACCATTCACGCATGCCGGCATCATCGAAGAAGGTCCAGGCCAATACCCGGCTCACCTTGTTGCCCTGCGCCATCTCAAGCACCCGAACCTGACGCCCCCCCACCCGGGTCAATGCCTTTTTGGCGGCAGGCAAGTTCTCTTTCTTGGAGATCAGCGAGCTGAACCAGAGGCAGTGGCTCGCAAACTCCTTGCTCTGATTGATCATCATGGTCAGAAACGCCGCCTCGCCCCCGTCGCACCAGAGCTCGGCTTTCTGGCCGCCAAAATTGAGTACCGGCGCCCCCTTCACCTCTTTGCCCAAATTGCGCAGCTTGCGCTCGCTCCCCTTGCTCGCCTCTGCCAGCGATGCATGGAATGGCGGATTGCACAGCGTCAAGGCAAAGCGCTCCTTCGGCCCTATGATGTCGCGGAAGATATGTTTGGCATTACCCTGCAGACGACACTCGATCTGATTGCCAAGCCCGTTGCTTTTAGCCAGTAGAGCGGCGGCTTTCACCGATACCGGATCGATATCCGAGCCAACAAAGCGCCAGCCATACTCACGACAGCCGAGCAGTGGATAGATGCAGTTCGCCCCAACCCCGATATCCAGTACCCTCACCCCCTTGCCGACAGGCATCTTGCCGGCACTCTCGGCCAGCAGATCGGCCACCCGGTGCAGATAATCGACTCGCCCCGGAATGGGTGGACAAAGGTAACCGGCGGGCAGGTCCCAGTGAACAATGCCGTAGTGGTGAGCCAGCAACGCCCGGTTCAGGGCCTTGACCGCAGCGGGATCGGCAAAGTCGATGCTGAGATTGCCGTAGTCGTTGGTGAAGAGATGAGTGGCCAGCTCCGGAGTCTGCCGGCAGAGCGCCTCAAAGTCGTAACCATCGAGATGGCGATTGCGGGGATGGAGTCCGGATTTGCGATCATTGCGGGATGTCATGCTGAGCCTGCCGAAGAAAAACGGGCCCACACTATAGTGATTTGGCCTGCGAAAGTCTAAATCGCAGCCATAAAAAACCGGGCTTCAGGAGCCCGGTTCAAGTGAGGTTGGAAAAACAGTCCGTACTGCGAGCCGTTTGTCCAGCCTGACTCAGATATCGATCCGGCGCGCTTGCCAGAACTTGCTGCGCCAGTATTGGCTGTCCAGCTTGGAGCGGGTCACACCGGCGCGGGTAGAGGCATGGATAAATTCGCCATTGCCGACATAGATACCCACGTGGTTGAGACGACGATTGATTTTGAAGAAGACCAGATCACCTTCGACCAGATCCTGCTTGGAAACGCGCGTCCCTTCGTGGACTTGGGAGCGGGTATCACGGGGTAATTCGACACCGACGGCATTACGGAACACTTCACGGGCAAAGGCGGAACAATCGATACCACGCTGGCTACTGCCACCCATTCGGTACGGAACACCACGCCACTCTTTGTATACTGTCAGGATTTCATTCACATCAGGTGTCTGGGAAGCTTCCGGTTCGATGACAGGTTCAACCATGGAAACTTCGATCTTGCTCGCGACCTCGGGTTGGGGTGCCGAGGCACAACCCACCATTCCGAGCGCGACCAGCAGTAGCATCAGGTGGCGCAATCCTTTATCCCCGCTAAATAGTAAATCTTGTTAAAATACAGCCCCAAAGGGCAATTTATAAGGCAACAGCACCCGACTATATCCAAGAATTCTATCGAGGCAAGTGAAAATCCCTATCAAGCTCACATTTTTGCAAGGAAATGCACGATTTTTCATAATTAATGTGATCATGCCCAAACAATATACAATCGCAAAAAGAGCCTTGGGCCGCCTAGATAACTGGCTTTTATCCCTGCTTCAGTCCCTTTTTAAAGTGAAAAATCATGATCGAAACCGATCTTTTTTTGTTAAAACCGGCCAGAGTATGCCAGGAACTGCTTGAGCAATTGCCTGAATGGCTGTCAATCGATGAGCGACATGCCTGGCAAACCATGACCCATCCAGAACGGCGGCAGGAATATCTGGTGAGCCGCGCCCTGCGGCGCCAGCTGTTGGCCGAGCGGCTGCAGCAACCCGCCGCCAGCCTGCAATTTTGCAACGGCCCTCACGGCAAGCCCCGACTGTACGATGACAGCTGGCAGTTCAATCTGAGCCACAGTGGCAACTGGCTGGTGTTGGCGCTCTGCCCGCATGGGCCGCTTGGGGTGGATATCGAACTGGGCAAACGGCGGCATCATCCCCTCCCCCTGGCCCGCCGGTTTTATGCACAGAGTGAATATGAGTGGCTCTGCGCACTGCCCGCGCAAGAGCAGGAGAGCGCCTTCTATCGGCTCTGGTCGCGCAAGGAAGCGGTACTGAAAGCCCACGGCGGCGGGATAGCAGCCGGGCTGGAGAAGGTGCGCTTTGTTCCGGAACAAGGGTGGCGACTCGACAACCGGCTCGATGACACCGCTTATCAGGTACAGGATTGGCCCTTTGCCAGCGGTTGGCTCAGTCTCGCAGCGGCAACAACCCCTGTGGCTTTTTACCTGCTGGATGAACGCTTGAATTGCCAGTCACTCAACCCCATGTTACTCAACACCCTTTCTGAAGAGTCCAACTCATGATCGTCGACATTACTCCCCAGAATTTTCACGCTGAACTTATCGATGCGTCCATGAAGAAGCCGGTCGTCATCTATTTCCATGCTCCACAGATGCCGGAGTGTCAGGGGATGACACCGCTGATCGAATCACTGGTTGGGCCCGCCAATGAGCAGGTCACCCTGGCCAAGGTGGATATGAACGATCCCCAGTTGCAGCCGCTGGCCAGCCAGCTCGGCCTACGCGCCCTGCCGGCGCTGGTGTTGTTCCATCAGGGTCGTCCTGACGAACAGGGGATCCTCGAAGGACCGCAGGACGAAGCCACCCTGCGTCAGTATTTCGCCGCCTTCGCCCCCAAAGAAGAGGAAGAGCTGCTGGCCAAGGGGCAACAGGCATTGGCTGACGAACAGCCCAGCATTGCCTATGCCCATTTGACCAAGGCACACCAACTGGCCCCTGAACGTCACGACATCAGCCTGTGGCTTATTCAGGCGGCGCTCGACCTCAATCTGCTGGATGAAGCACAGGAACGGCTCGGCACCATTCCGATGGTGGCGCAGGATAGCCATTTCCATGCCCTGACTTCACGGCTGGCACTGGCTCTACAAGCGGCGGACAGCCCGGAGCTGCGCGCGCTGGAAGCCCGCCATGCAGAACAACCCGATGATTTTGCCCTGACTCAGGAGCTGGCGGTGCAATACAACCAGGCTGGCCGTCAGGAAGAGGCATTGGGACTGCTGCTGGAGATCCTCAAGCGGGATTTGGCATTCGGCGATGCCAGAAAGACCTATCTCGATATTCTGGCGACCATGGGCAGCACACCGGCGGCACAGAGCTATCGTCGCAAACTCTATAGTCTGCTCTACTGATCAGCGTCGAACTGGCTGGGTAATGATGGGGAAGTGCCGGGAAACCGGCATGACCTCATGGGTCAAATGCGAAGAACGTGCAGTGGGAATAATGTTGAAACGATGAATTGCAGGCAAAAAAAATGGCGCATAACTGCGCCATCTTTTTCACATGGATTACTTCTTGTAAGAAGTAGCCATGTTGTCGATGCGCTGGTTAGCACGCATAGCTTCTTGCTTGGCTTCAGCAACATCAGCAGCGATCTTGGACTGATCAGCACGAACTGCGCTAACATCTTGAGCCAGCTGGTCAACTTTGTTAGACAGATTCTGAACGGAAGTTTCCAGTTCGCTGGTGTTTGCACAACCGCCCAGCAGAGCGGACAGACCAACAACACCTACCAACAACAATTTTTTCATTTTTAAAGCTCCCTTGAACTCGCCAGACGTTTAGCAAGCGGCGTGATTATGGCACAAAAAAAACATACTTTGCATAGCCCCCACCACAGATAAATGCATTAAAACGCTCATTTTTTTTTGAATGAACAAATTTCGTCCAAATTCATCTAAAAAAGGAGTGCGTGTGGTGAGGACACGGACAAAGGTTAACCAAATTTTTGCCTTATTACAATTTCGTATGAAGCTCAGGCTGTACGTTCAGACAACAAGCGACGATATTGCACCAGATCCTCGATGGTCAACACCGGCATCCGGTGTTTGCGGCCAAATGCCACCAGGTCCGGCAGACGGGCCATCGAGCCATCTTCCCTGGTCAGTTCGCACAGCACGCCGAACGGTTTGAGGCCGGCCAGCTGCATCAGATCGACCGTCGCTTCGGTATGGCCGCGGCGAGTAAGCACCCCACCGGTTCGCGCCCGCAGCGGGAAAACGTGACCCGGCCGGTGCAGATCACCGGGCTTGGCGCCGTCGGCGATAGCCGCGCGGATAGTGGTGATGCGATCAGCCGCCGAGACACCGGTGGTGACCCCCTGCGCCGCTTCGATGGTCACGGTGAAGGCGGTCTGGTAGTGGCTGGAGTTGGCCTCCACCATCATCGGCAGTTCCAGCTGGCGAACGCGCTCGTCGGGCAGGCAGAGGCAGACGATGCCGGAGCACTCGCGGATCATCAGCGCCATCTGTTCATTGGTCATGGATTGGGCGGCGAAAATGAGGTCGCCCTCGTTCTCCCGATCTTCATCGTCGGCCACCAGCACGCCGCCTCCGGCACGCAAGGCAGACAGGGCCGCTTCGACACGGGCAACGGGATCACCGAATTCACTGAGTAGAGACTGATTCATGGTAAAACTCCTAAATAAGACAAGGACCAGAATCAGGGCACGGAAAGGCAGACAGAGATGAGCATGCAGCGGCCAGCCCACAAGGGCCAACACGGCGACGTCTGTCTTATCCTCTTTCATCCGGACTATGACCGTCGGCTCCGGCTTCTCACCGGATCTGCTGACCCCGCTCCGGCAATCAGCCGAGTCGGGCGCTCGCGGGCTCCCCGAGTCAATCGGGATACCGCCGGTGGGGAATTGCACCCCGCCCTGAGAATAAGCGCAGACAGCCTAAAGAAAAACGGTTGCAGATACCAGCTAAAATCCCCCGCAGACTGAAAAGCGTTTCAACATTGCGCCCGGAATCGCGCTCTTCAGCGCGAGAAACTGTGACTGGTGAATTTCTTTATGGCGCGGATCGGTTTATGGCATAGTGCCCGAAACAAAAAAAAGTGCCCGAAAAGAGAGCCTGAACAACGCGGCCTGCACAGACAGCAGCGCCAACACCACAAACGGAAAATGACAGAGATGGAAAAGAAAATACTGCTCACGGACTGCCCGGATGCCAAAGGGCTCATCGCCAAGATCACCAACATCTGCTACAAGCACCAGCTCAACATCATCAAGAACGATGAGTTTGTGGACCACGAGAATGGCCGCTTCTTTATGCGTACCGAGCTGGAGGGGCGCTTCAACGACGAGACCCTGCTGGCCGACCTCGATGATGCCCTGCCCACCGGCGCCCAGCGCCGTCTGGTCAAGGCGGGCAAGAAGCGGATCGTCATCCTGGTGACCAAAGAGACCCACTGCCTCGGCGATATTCTGATGAAGAACTACGCGGGCGCGCTGGATATGGATATCGTTGCGGTGATCGGCAACTACGATACCCTGGCCGAGCTCACCGGCAAGTTCGATATCCCGTTCCACACCGTCAGTCACGAGGATCTGAACCGGACCGAACATGAAGAGCAGGTACGCGCCATCATCGACAGCTATGAGCCTGACTATGTGATCCTGGCCAAGTACATGCGGGTGCTGACCCCGAGCTTCGTCGAGGCCTATCCGCGCAAGATCCTCAACATCCACCACTCCTTCCTGCCCGCCTTCATTGGCGCCCGCCCCTACCGACAGGCATTCGATCGCGGGGTCAAGCTGATCGGTGCCACCGCCCACTTCGTGACCGACGATCTGGATGAGGGCCCCATCGTCGAACAGGACGTGATCCACGTCGGCCACGCCTTCAGCGCGGACGACATGGCCAAGGCGGGCCGGGATGTGGAGAAATCGGTGCTGAGCCGCGCGCTGGAGCTGGTACTGAACGAGCGGGTGTTCGTCTACGGCAACAAGACGGTGGTCTTCAAGTAATCCGCCCACACGGCCCGTATGCCAACGCCAGAAACAACAACGGCTCCCGCGGGAGCCGTTGTTGTTTCTACACCGTATGTCAGAGCGGCAGATCGTTGACCGTCACCGCGCCCTTCTCCAGCTTCAGCTCGGAGGTCAGCGCTTGATTGTCGGCCTTCAGATAACCCATCAGGGTCAGCTGATCGAGCATGGGGGCCAATTGTGGTACCACCTTGCCCAGCTTGTCGCTGAGGCTGGCATGCAGCACGCCGCTCAGGGCCTGCATCCCTTCCTCACTATTGAACAACTGCTCCAGCGAGGTGGAAGCCAGCTTCATATCCCCCTTCATGGTCACCGCCTCACCATTGAGTTTGGCGCTGAGATCGGCCAGCTCCAGGGTCGCGCCACGCTTGAGCATTTTGTCCAGCGCCTGCTGGATGGCGGCATCTTCCACCCCCTTGCCACCCGCAGCCTGCAGCCCCTGATACCCTTCCAGATCCAGCCCGTTGAGGTTGAGTGCCAGCTTGCTGTCGGTGACCGCCAGGGTGTCGGTCTCGTTCTCCAGATCCAGCTTGGCAATCTTCATCTGATAGCTGCTGGAGAGGGTCTGGGCATCATCGCCGGTCAGCCGGGTCTCGGTAGTCATCCCCTGCAGGGCGACCTTGACGCTGTCAGGCAGTTGCACCGTCAGGGCGGCGAGAGTCATCTCGCTCTGGGGGGAGAGGATCACACCACTGATCTCGGCAATGTCGGCGCTCCCTTTCAGATCGGCCAGCACCAAGTCCATCTTGCTCTGCTCTTCGTGAACCGTCATCCCCTGCCAGGTCATGGTGAGGTGACCATTCCCTTCCAGATTGCCGTGGAACTCGCCATTCAGAGGCAGGAAGCTGAACTCGTCCAACCCCTGTTTTACCTTGAACTCATTGGCCCAGAAGCGGCTGCTGTTAGCCTGGGTCCAGAGACTGGTGACCGACTCCAGACCGAGTTCCCATTGCTCCATGCCCAGTGCGGTAAAGACCGGCGCCAGAGTACCGTTATGGGTATCGAGCAGGAAGTGGCTTTTGATGTAGAGCGGCAGGATCCGGCTCTTGACCACCAGTTGCAGTTCGATGGGCTGACTGCCCTCCAGCTCGCTGTCAATGGCGGCCAGCTCCTGTGGCGACACCACAACCTTCAGGATGCCGTCACGGGTGAAGAGATTGCTGCTACCCGGCTGCCACTGCATGTCGAGCCCGCTCTCTTTCTCCACCTTGGCAATCTGTTCCGCCATGATGTTATCGAAGCTGTTGCCCGTGTACCAGCACGCAGCCAGGCCACCACCAACCAGTGCCGCACCCACGGCGAGGGCCACTATCTTTTTCATATATCCATGTCTCTCCAGGGAGTTTTCATAGCACTCTACGGGGCGGGCTCGGGGCTAGGCAAGTCCAATCAGAGGACGAGCCCACTTTCTTGAGGCTCGTCAGTACATCACAGCAAGGGGCTGAAGAGATAGAAGATGTTCTCCATGGCCTTTTTGTACCAGGGGCGCGCCTGCCATTGGGCCAACGTCATGGGCGTTGCCTCCGCCATATAGCCCTGTACCAGCCGGGTCATCTGGGCCACGAACGAGGGGTTGTCCACCAGCAAGGTCACCTCGAAGTTGAGCCAGAGGCTGCGCCTATCCAGATTGACCGTCCCCACCAGCGCGAAGTCATCATCCACCAGCACGCTCTTGGTATGGAGCAGGCCGGCATCGTAGCGATAGATCTCCACTCCCGCTTCCAGCAGCTCCTCCATAAAGGCATTACAGGCATAGTTGGCCATGATGGAATCGTTGCGAGCCGGCAGCACCAGTTGCACCTGCACCCCGCGCGCTGCCGCCGAACTGAGTGCTGCAGCCAACGGATCGTCGGGCACAAAGTAAGGGGTCGTCAGTACCAGATGGCTGCGCGCCTGATAGATGGCCAGCAACAGGCTCTGCTGGATGCAGTCACCACCGACGAAAGGGCCGGACGGGATCAACTGGGCGCGGTAGTTGGTCTGGGGCCAGGCTTCCGGTTCATGCTGCAGGCTGTCGAGCAGCCGCTCGCCGGTCTCCATCTCCCAATCCCAGACGAATATCGACCACATCAGCGGCACCATGGGGCCCTGCACCCGGATCATGATGTCGACCCACTGGCCGACCCCGGCATCCTGCTTGAAAAAGCGCGGATCGACCATGTTCATGGAGCCGGTGTAACCGACCCTGTCATCGATCACCACCAGCTTGCGGTGCATCCGCAGATCCTGACGCTGGAACAGAATGCGCCAGGCTCCGACCGGCAGCACCTCCACCAGCTTGACCCCGGCCTTGCGTAGTCTCTTTGGCCAGGAAGAACGGAAAAACTGTTTGCTACCCACCGAATCAAGCAGCAAGCGACAATCTACGCCGCGCAGCGCCACTTCCATCAGCGCCTCGCACACCTCATCGGCATCGCCGCCCGGGTGCCAGATGTAGAACTCCAGATAACAGGAGAGCGTCGAGCGGCGAATATCCTGGGCAATCTCCCGCAAGATCCAGTCCGGCTTGTTGAGCAAGGTCATGCGGTTGCCGGAGAGCATCGGCATGGCGAGCCGCCCCTGAATGAGGTCGTGCAGCGGTTGGGCCTTCTCCCCCACTTCGCAACAGTGCTGGGGAAACAGACGGGCCAGTTGGCGGATCCAGATGGCATAAGGACGATACATGGCCTGAGCACGCTCGGCACGACGGCGCCCCAGCTTTATTTCACCAAACAGCACATAGAAGCCTACGCCAGCAAACGGAATGGCGTAGATCAGTGCCAGCCAGGCCAGCGACACCCCGATAGGACGGCGTTTCATCACTACCCGGAAAGAGACCCCGGTGACAATCACGGTATGAAAAAGCAGTAGCAGCCAACCCAAAAAACGGGAAAACAGCAGTTGAAGATCGTGTTCGAGATCGTTGAACAACGGGGACTCCTTCTAATCGGCAAACGGAGCGGTGGGCAGACCCCAGCCGACCGGCATGGTATGCTGTAAGACAAATCCATTCTATCAGGTCGCATGCATGATCCTGCAATCTATGCTGCTCAGCCTGGCCATGCTAGGCCAAGGCTCATATGACATCAATGAGCAACAGATAAACCAGTACCTGCAATCCCAGGTGCAAATCGACAAACAGCTGGAGCTGCCGGGCATCATCAAGGCCCATGTGAAGCTTGAGCAGAGCGATGTCCAGATCGGTCGCCAGTATCCCGATACTGCCCGGGTCTATGGCAAGGGCAAGCTCAAGATCGCCCTGCCCGACAATAGCGAATATGACGCCCGCCTGCAGATGACCTATGAGGCAAGACCCCGCTATGACAAGGCCCAGAGCGCGCTGTTTCTCGATAACATGAAACTGGTGGAGTACAAGCTGGAGCCGGAAGCCGCCGAGAGAAAGTTCGGGTTCATGCTCAATATGTTGCTGCAGAGCATGGAGAAACGTCTTGAGAGCAAGCCGGTTTACCGACTGGACGACAAGGATCCGCAACAAGCCTGGCTCAAAGAGAACCTGTTGGGGCTGGAGCTGTCACCGGGCAAGATCCACCTGCTGACCAAAAGCCGCTGATGTCATTACTCAATTCAGGAGAGGCTGGGTGGTATCCCGTACCAGCAGGTTCACCTGATATCCCTGCTGCTGCTGTCGCTCATAAAGAAAGAAGAGCGGCCCACTCAATTGGTTGAGTGGCATATCGGCAAAGCCGGCCTTGAGATAGAAGGGCTTTTCGAAAGGCAACGCCTGACAGACCACCGGCTTGTCTGCCAGGCCGTGGCAGGCGTGCTGCAGCAACCGAGATCCCAATCCCAGCGACTGGTAGTGGGGCAGCAGGCGAAAGCCGCACAGATGATAAAACTCCTCCTCGTCCCGCAAGCGTACCGCCCCCACCAACCAGTGGGCATCACGCACGACAAAGATCCGCTCGGCCTGGTCCGGCACATAGTGGGAAAATGTTGTCTCGTAATAGTCCCTGATAAGGGAGAGATCGGCGTCGTAGTACTCTTCGAAAGTGAGCTCCATCGCCAGCTTGCTTGTCACAGACAAATCCTTTGATAATCAATTATTAGTGCCAGATTCGGTGCGCTAATCCGATCAGATGTCACCAGCACGATAGCATGCCTTTCGTCAACAAAAAAGCGGGCGTCATGGACAGCTTGCCTACCCTGAAGAAGAGGCCATGACCCACCGCCTGACTACCAAAACAGAGCTTTATGATGCCAACCCTTTATTGCAGCGGATATTTTGACTCCGGTCACCAAATCGGATCATTTGCCTTTCGTTGGCCGCTTGTTCTGCCCTCGTCATGATGCTTTACTCAACATGGTCATCACAAGAAGGAGTATTAGGTTGAAAGCATGGATGCTGGCAGGCCATATGTTGTTGATCCCCTTGAGTGGATGGAGCCAGACTCCCCCACCTGCGGAGGTGATCTTCCTGACCGCAGCCCCCTCCCCCCTGCGTCCGGTCAAAGATGTCGAGCCCTCCCGGCAAACCGAGGCCGCTCACACGGCGGCAGTCGCCACCAGCGGTAACAAACAGATCCAGGTCTATAAATCGGTGCAGCAGAACGGGGTGGTACGCTACTCCGACATGGCGCCCGAACAGGGCCATTACGAACTATTGCTGTTCAACGACTGCTTTGCCTGCGACCCCAAATCCAGTGTCAACTGGCAGACCACCGGGCTATTTCTCTATGACTATGCCAGCACCATCAAGGCGGCCGCCAAAACCTATCAGGTTGAACCTGCGCTGATCCGGGCGCTGATCCATGCGGAATCTGCCTTCAACCCGCTGGCAGTCTCCCGCAAGGGAGCGATGGGGCTGACCCAGCTGATGCCCGCCACGGCACGGGAACTGGGTGTCGGCAATGCCCTGCTGGCGGAGCAGAATATCTTCGGCGGGGTGAAATATCTGGCTGGACTGCTCAAGCAGTATGACGGCAACGTGGCACTGGCGACCGCGGCCTACAACGCCGGAACGGGCGCAGTACAAAAACATGGCGGTATCCCGCCCTATGCGGAAACCCGTGCCTATGTGGAGCGCGTCCAGCTCCTTCACCTGCGCTATAAAGAGATGCTGCAAGCCAAGGGGCTTTGAACCACACGCCTTTATTTTCCGACAGCAGAAAAAATGCGTCCACAGGTCTCATGTGGTTCAGTAAAGGTGCTATTGACTACCTTATCGCGGTGCAAAACAACACAAAGTGTTAATGGAATTGTTATTTATGTGCTTGTAAACCAAGTTCACAACCCCCTCTCCACCAGCAATCCCTCCCGGCTTCGGCTACTCTTGCCGGCGTTAATAACGGGGGACTAACTAAGGAAAAACAAGAAGCCCACTCGCAAGAGTGGGCTTCTTGTTATGAAGCTGGAGCGGGCAGCGGGAATCGAACCCGCATCATCAGCTTGGAAGGCTGAGGTAATAGCCATTATACGATGCCCGCCTGGCATCTGAAATTTGGAGCGGGTGATGGGAATCGAACCCACGTATGCAGCTTGGGAAGCTACCGTTCTACCATTGAACTACACCCGCGTCAGGGCTCCTACTATATGCATTTTGCCGCCGATCGCAATGCCGCTTTTGCCACTTTTTTCAATAAATCAATCTGTTCGGACAAGGATTGAACAGACGGTTGCTTTTTCAATCAAACATTTTCAACACAGATAATTTACAAGGTTGCCAAGGCCAAACGGCAAGGATAGTCTTGCGCCACTCGACGCGAGGATGGTGGTAATGGACAAAAAAACGCAAAAACGTCTCTATGGCTGGTTGCGCAAGCAATCGAGCCACGGTCGCCGCTGGATCACGATATCCATCGCTTTTGGCCTGGGTCAGGGCATTCTAATGGTGGCGCAAGCCTGGCTGCTGGCGACCCTGCTCCACGGCTTTATCATTGAAGGCTCAACGCCTGAGCAATCCATCACACTCTTTATTACCCTGCTGCTGGTGACCCTCGGCAAGGCGGCGCTGGCCTACGGCCGCGAAGTGGCCAGTTTCAAGGCGGGCAGCGCAGTGCGCCAGACCATCCGCCAGCTAGTGCTCGCTCGCTTAAGCCGTCTCGGCCCTGCCTATATCCAGCTCCGTCCGGCTGGTAGCTGGGCCAGCCTGTTGCTGGAACAGATTGAAAACATGCAGGATTTCTTCTCCCGCTATCTGCCGCAGATGGCCATCGCGGTCTTTATTCCGGTGGTCATTCTGGTGGCCGTGTTCCCGGTCAACTGGGCTGCGGGTCTGATCCTGCTGGGCACTGCGCCCCTCATCCCCATCTTTATGATCCTGGTGGGTGTGGGCGCCGCCGATGCCAACCGCCGCAATTTTCAGGCGCTGGCTCGTCTCTCCGGCCACTTCCTCGACCGCCTGAAGGGGCTGCGCACGCTGCAACTCTTTATGCGGACCCAGGCAGAAGGTGACGCCATTCGCGACGCCTCGGAAGATTTTCGCGAGCGCACCATGGAAGTGCTGCGCCTGGCGTTTTTGAGCACCGCCGTGCTGGAGTTCTTCGCCGCCATCTCGGTAGCGCTTGTCGCCGTCTACTTCGGCTTCTCTTATATCGACCATCTGAACTTTGGTAGCTATGGGGTCAAAGTCAGCCTCTTTACCGGCCTGTTCGTGCTGTTTCTCGCCCCCGAGTTCTACGCCCCGCTGCGGGAACTGGGTGCCCACTACCACGCCAAGGCACAGGCCATCGGCGCAGCCGAACAGCTGCTCGAATTCCTCGAAGCCGAGGTGAGCGAGCCTGCCGCAGGAAATGCATCGTTCCATGCCGACAGCCCGGTCAAGGTTGAAGCCAAAGGGCTTGAAGTGCTGAGCGCCGAAGGCAAGGTGCTGGTCGGCCCCGTCGACTTCACTCTGGAAGCCGGTTCGCGCACCGCCCTCATCGGCGTCAGCGGCGCAGGCAAGAGCTCGCTGGTCAACGCCCTGCTCGGTTTTGCCCCCTATCGCGGTGAGCTCAAGGTAAACGGGCTGGAGCTCGCCACCCTCGACATGAGCCAGTGGCGCCTGCAGTTAGGCTGGCTCTCGCAAAACCCGCAGCTGTTCCACGCCTCCTTGCGTGACAACCTGCTGCTGGCCAAGCCAACGGCCAGCGATGCAGAGCTGGAAGATGCCCTGAAACGGGCACAGGCGTGGGAATTTGCCATGGAGAAGGGGCTCGACTATCCGGTCGGCGATCAGGCGGGCGGCCTCTCGGTCGGTCAGGCCCAGCGCCTTGCCCTGGCGCGAACCCTGCTCAAATCGACCCAGCTGATGGTGCTTGATGAGCCGACCGCCAGTCTGGATCGCCACTCCGAGCGCGCCATCATGACCACCCTCGAGCAGGCGATGGCTGGCCAGACCCTGCTGATGATCACCCACCGCCTCGACCAGCTTACCAAGATGGACAAGATAATGGTGCTGGCCCGCGGCCAGCTGGTGGAGCAAGGCAGCTTCCAGCAACTTAGTTCTGGGCAGGGGCCTTTTGCCCGCCTGCTCTCCCAACGTTCCGGAGGTTCTCTCGATGAGTGATCTGTTGCCGTTTCTGCGCCTCTATCGCCAACACTGGCTCAGCCTCACCATTGGTTTGCTGCTGGCGCTGGTGACTCTGGCCGCCGGCATGGGGCTGCTCTCCCTCTCCGGCTGGTTCCTCTCCGCCGCCGCCGTGGCGGGGATGACCGTTGCGACGACCCATGCCTTTAACTACATGACCCCTGCGGGCGGGGTGCGCTTCTTCTCCATCGTCCGTACCGCCGGTCGCTGGGGTGAGCGGGTCGTGAGCCACGACGCAACCTTCCGGGTGCTGACCCGACTGCGGGTCTGGTTCTGGCAAAAACTCTCGCCGCTCTCCACCGGTACCCTGGCCGGTTTTCGTCAGGCGGATCTGCTGAACCGGCTGGTGGCCGACATCGATGCGATGGATCACGTCTACCTGCGGCTGATCACCCCCATAGGCGCGGCCCTGCTCAGCACCGCCGGACTGGTCTTCTTCCTGTCGTTTTTCGACAGCCGTCTCGCCCTCACCCTGGGTGCCATTCTGCTGTTTGGCATGATCGCCCTGCCGCTGGTGTTCTACTTCCTCGGCCGTCGCCCCGGTCAGGCGCTGATTGCCGAAAAATCGACTCTGCGCACCCGGATGGTGGACTATCTGGATGGTCAGGCCGAGCTGCAGATGTTTGCCGCCGCCCCCAAGGCGCTGGTTGAGCTGCAACAGGCCGAGCAGGCGCTGCTAACCGCACAAGCCCACATGGCCAAGGTGAGCGGGCTTGCCAACTTCTCGGTACAACTGCTGAGCGGCTGGACCCTGACCCTGATGCTCTGGCTGGCCGGTCATGGGGTGGCGGGCGCGGCCCCCGACCCCATTACCGCGCTGATGGTCTTTGCTACCCTGGCCAGCTTCGAGGCCCTGATGCCGCTGGCGGGGGCTTTCCAGCACCTCTCCACCAGCCTCACCTCGGCTCGCCGCCTGAACGAGATCCTGCAAGAGGCAAAAGCCCCCGAGTGGGGCGACGAGCAGACCCACGCCAAGGGTGGCACGCTGCAGATCAATGACCTCTATTTTGGCTATCCCGGCAACCCCCAGCCGGTGCTGCGTGGCTGCACCCTGCAACTGCACGCTGGTGAGAGGCTGGCGCTGCTGGGCCAGACCGGCTGCGGCAAATCGACCCTGATGGGGCTGTTGACCCGGGAGTGGAGCCCGCAGGCTGGCAAGATCCTGCTGGGTGGCAAGCCGCTCACCGACTACAGCGAAGGGGCGCTGCGCGCCTCCATCTCGGTGGTGAGCCAGCGGGTGCATCTGTTTGCCGATACCCTGCGCGGCAACCTCAAACTGGCCGCCCCGACCGCCACTGACGAGCAGCTGATTGCGGTGCTGACCCAGGTTGGCCTTGCCAATCTGCTGGAAGATGAGGCGGGCCTCGGCGCCTGGCTCGGTGACGGTGGCCGTCCCCTCTCCGGTGGTGAGCGTCGCCGTATCGGCATCGCCCGCGCCCTGCTGCACGATGCGCCGCTCTGGCTACTGGACGAACCGACCGAAGGGCTCGACAGTCAGACCGAGCGGGAGATCATGGATCTGCTGTTCCGGCTCGGGGCAGATCGCACCTTGCTGCTCATCTCCCACCGTCTGCTGGGGATGGAGCAGATGGACCGAATTGCCCTGATGGAAGAGGGACAGATCCGCCTCTGCGCTCCTCATGACGAGCTGCTGGCGGATGATTACTACCGCAGCCTCTATCAGCGGCTGGCTCCGGTTTGATATCAGGCTGATGGGGGTCACACCCTGACACCCGGGCGCAAAACGGGGCTGGTCGCCGCAGGCGGCTGGCCCCTATAATGTCCCCCTCATTATTCAACAAGATGCCGACATGGAGCGCCCGCGCATTTCTACTGTCCTCATCACCGACACAAGATACGAGACGATGAAACGCCTGATCCTGATGATGCCCCTGATTGCCTCCGGCTGTGCCAACTACGCCTTCAACAGCAATCTGGATAAAGAGAACTTCGACGAATACTTCAAACCCGGTAGCGTGCGCATCTATGAACAGGATGAGCTGGCCAACCTCAACTACCTCTACCTCGGCACCATCGAGGGAGAGTCGTGCCAGGCCGATGCCAACCAGCCGGTGCCCAACGCCGGTGAAGCGCGCACCCAGGCGCGCCGCCGCGCCGCCGACATGGGTGGCAACGGCGTCACCATCGACAAGTGCGCCGAATTCAGCGACACCCCGGGCTGCCTGAAACAGGTGATCTGCTACGGGCAAGCGCTGAAAGTGGCCGAAGAGAAGTAACTCGCTGTCATGGCCCTCGCTATCGTTCGCCTTGGCAGCCCACGCCTGCCCGATGAGGGGCTGCGGATCGGCACGGTGCGCCGCCCGCCCCGCGGCGTCCCCAAGAGCGAATTTGCCAGCCAGCATTGGTACGATGTCTGGTTCCCCAACCTGGCCCCCAGCAGCGAGACCATGAAGCAGGGGCAGGCAGCCGAGACACCCACCCAGTGGGCAGCGTTTGGCAAACAGTACAAGGCCGAGATGGCGCAACCTGCCGCCAGGCACGATCTGGCGCTGCTGGCCGCCCTCTCTCACACCACCAATCTGTCGGTGGGCTGTTACTGCGAGCAGGAGTCCCGCTGCCATCGCGCCATTTTGAAAGAGCTGCTGGTAGCTGCGGGGGCCGCCATCCGCTAGGACGGCGAACGAAGACGGAACCATGGGGAATCACGTCAGCCGATCTTTTGTAGCCATCTGATCTGCATAGACAGAGAGGGCGTCCCGCGGGATACCCTCTCTCGTTGTGTTCGCGCTATCGCAGCAATTTTCGGCAGCAGCGGCTCGATGCGCCCTCTCCTATCGCAGACTGGGCTCCAGCAACTGCTGCCGTAGCGAGGTCTCCTCGGCCTGAGTCATGGTATTCTCCGCCACCCCGGCGGCAGGCTCGATGGCCAGCCAGTGGGCAAGGTCGGCGGCGGTCTCCTCCAGCGGCCGGAAGTTCAACCCGTGAACGATGGCCGCCTCGGCGCTTATAGAGCCGTAACCGGCAAATTCCGCCTGCGCGCAGGGCAGCAGGGTGGGATAGCTCTGCCAGGGCTCGATACCGGCCGCCATCAGGGTGGGCCAGGGCAGCCACTCGGGCTGAATGGGGCTGGCGGGCTGCAAGCGGGCGCTCAACCGCTCCAGCCAGTCACATAGGGTAATACCGGGTTTGAGCAAGTTGAATGTGCCCCCCAACTGCTGCTCGGCGGCCCGCAACACAAACTCGGCGCAGTCGCGTACATCGAGATACTGCAAGCGATCCTCGCCACTGCCTGGCAACAACCAGGGCCCGCCCTGCTGCACCCGCTTCACCCACCAGGCCATACGGCCGGTGTGATCATGGGGGCCGCACAGCACGCCCGGACGCAGAATGCAGAGCCGATCGCCCCAGCGAGTGCGATACTCCTGCTCGCACAACACCTTGAGGGGGCCATAGTCAGTGGGCATTTCGCCTGCGGGGATATCGTGCAGCTGCGCCGACTCGTCCATTCCGGGCAGTGAGAAATCGCGATAGACGCTGATGGTGGAGATAAAGATGAGCCGCGCGCAGCGCCCGAGCAGGGCCGCCGACAGGCTCGCTGCCTGCTCTGGCCGATAGCAGCAGGTGTCGATAACCAGATCCCACTGCAACCCGGCCCCTTGCAGGGCGCTCAGATTCTGGTCTCTATCGCCGGTGAGCTGTACCAGATCGCGCCAGTCCGGATGCTGGTGCAGGCCACGGTTAAACAGAGTCACTTCATGGCCCCAATCCAGCGCCAGCGCGGTGAGGTGGCGCCCCAAAAAGCCGGTGCCACCGATAATCAGCAGTTTCATCCCTCTCCCCCCTTCGGCGCATCTGCGCACATTTCATCCTGACACGCCTGTTGCCTCCACCCTACGCAACTTGGCGCGCGGGCACAGCCCCCGACTGGCCGGGATGGGACAGGGATCACGGCAGCGCCTCAGAAATTGGCGTAATGAGGCCGAGCCTGCGTTTTGGGGCCGCCTGTGCTAAATTGCCGGGGTTTTCAGTCAGGATCCGCCATGAAGTTTGAAATCGACACCCTCGGGATCATCCGCTCTCCCTACAAGGAGAAGTTCGCCATCCCCCGCCAGCCCGGCCTGGTCAAATCGGCCCGTGCCCGCCTCGAGCTGCGCCCCCCCTACGATCAGCCGGACGTGCTGCGCGGCATCGAGCAGTTCTCCCATCTGTGGCTCAGCTTCGTCTTTCATCAGACCATGGCGCAGGGGTGGAATCCGACGGTGCGCCCGCCGCGCCTGGGCGGCAACGAGCGGGTCGGGGTCTTTGCTACCCGCTCCACCTTTCGCCCCAATCCGCTCGGCCTCTCGGTGGTCGAGCTGCACGGGGTGGGCCGCGAGCGCGGCAAACTCTGGCTGGAGCTGGGTGCCGTCGATCTGCTCGATGGCACCCCCATCGTCGATATCAAACCCTATATTCCCTATGCCGACAGCCTGCCGGAGGCCCGTGGCGGCTTTGCCCCCGATGCCCCGACCCCGCCGCTGGCGGTGAGCTTCAGCCCGGACGCAGAGTTGCAGCTGCAAACATGGAGCCAGCGCTACCCCGAGCTGCGCCAGCTGGTGAGCGAAGTGCTGGCACAGGATCCGCGCCCCGCCTACAAGAAGGGCAAGCCGGATGAGAAGGAGTACGGGGTACGGCTGTTTGACTGTAACGTCCGTTTTCGCATCAGCGAGCCTGCATGTCTGGTCGTGGCCATCGAGCCCGCCTGATCCCGGGCGTGAAGCCGTCATTGGCCCCACAGACGCAATTTCACGCAGCCTTCACGTCACAAGGGGCTTAATGAGCCTGTAAATTGTGTGGCATTGATCAGACTATCCACCCGGTTGCCAGTGATACCATACAGACAGTAGAGGGCATCTGCTCTCTGACTGATGCCAGCAGCAGATTGCAGATGTATGACAAGCACGGCAGCCCGGCTGTTGCAGCCAAGGGCTCTGGCCTCGCCCCGACACGTTTGAGTGCGCGGATGCCACACGGATGTGACAACACTTAGAAGGAACAAACCATGCTGATGAACAGTGAACAACGCTACGGCACCCTGAGTCTCGGGCTGCACTGGCTGACCCTGTGGGCCATGATCGCCGTCTATGCCCTGATCGAATTTCGCGACATTTTTCCCAAAGGAGACCCGGGGCGGGACCTGATGAAGGAGTGGCACTTCATGCTGGGGCTGCTGATCTTCGCCCTGGTCTTTATCAGACTGGCCCTGCGCTGGATGAGCCCGACGCCCCGTATCGTGCCCGAGCTCTCCCCCCTGATGCACAAGCTGGCCAAGCTCGCCCATATCGCCCTCTACGGCTTCCTCATTCTGACCCCGCTATGTGGCTGGCTGCTGCTGAGCGCCGCCGGCAAGCCCATCCCCTTCTTCGGGTTTGAATTGCCTGCACTGATAGCGCCGAGCCCTGACGCCAAAGGGTTTATCAAGGAGGTGCATGAGACCCTGGGCAACCTGGGTTACGCCCTGATCGCTCTGCACACTGTGGCCGCCCTCTTCCACCACCATGTGCTCAAGGACAACACCCTGACCAATATGCTGCCACCGCGCCGCAGCTAAGGCGTTAAAGACAGACAAAAGAGGGGGCCACCATGGCCCCCTCTTGCTATCCGGCATCCATCAAGCCTGCTTGGCCAACGGCTCGCTGCCTTTGCCACGACCCTCTTTGGCCAGTGCCTTCACATTTCCTTTCCCCTCGACGGGCACGCTCTCCAGCTCCTGATTGGCTGGTAGTGCTGCGGGAGAGCTGGCAGAGCTCTCATCCGGACGAGAGTGACCGATAAAGTTGCCTCCCTTGCTGATGGAGAGGCTGCCACCCTTGAAGGTCCCCTGCATGCGGCCACTCTCGAGTATTTCGACTTCGGCGGCAGAACAGGTGCCATCCAGCAGGCCATTGATGATAACGTATGGAGCCTTCACCTCTCCCTCGACACGGCCACCCGCCATGATGCGCAGGATCCCGTCGCTCAGCACTATGGTGCCGACCAGCACACCACGCACCTCCAGATCTCCCTCAAGCTGCAACTCCCCCTTGAAGCGGGCCCCTGCGGCGATAACAGTTGCCTTTCCCGGCTCTGAGCCCCCGCTCTTGGCTTTTCGTCCAAACATTCCGAATCTCTCCCCCAACCAGACAAACAGAACCAGCGGCATGGGCACCACTGGCCATAAATAGGCATCCAACCCCAGCACATAGAGCAGCAGTGCCGCTCCCCAGCAGAGCCAGACCAGATAGAGAAGGTCGCTACGCTCCCGCTCCTGCAGGTGGCATCGCCACCTGATCGCCATCTCTCTCATCACCACACCCTTTGCAGCATGGCCAGTCAGCAAATGCCGATGCGATGGCCATCGATAACAACATGCTCGGGATAGACGACCAATCGGAGGAAACCCTGAAGCCCGGGTGATTCAGTCCCGATACAGCCGGGATGCATTAGGATTCGAATTGACTCAAAGCGACATACACTTTCTAATTGACAGTCTGAACCCCTATGACCGTTCACATCATGAAAATTCTGTTGGTCGAAGACGACAAGCTGCTCAATCACCACCTCTCCTCCCTGCTAACCGAGGCCAACAATCAGGTCTTCAGCACCGATCAGGCCGAAATTGCATTGCACTATGCCGCCGACTACCCCATTGATGTGGCGATCATCGATCTCGGTCTGCCCGATATGGATGGCTTGCAACTGATCCGCGAGCTGCGCGAGAAGCAGATCCCCTTCCCTATCATTGTGCTGACCGCTCGCGGCAACTGGCAAGACAAGGTCGAAGGACTGGAGGCTGGCGCCGATGACTATCTGGTCAAACCGTTCCAGAAGGATGAGCTGCTGGCCAGACTCAATGCGCTGGTGCGCCGCAGCGCCGGTTTTATCTCCCCCCGAGTGAAGGCCGGTCATTACGAGCTGGATCTCTCCCGCAAGGAGCTGGCCATCGGCGGGGAAGTGACCATGCTGACCAGCTTCGAATACCTGATTCTGGAGTACCTGATGCGCAACGCCCGTCAGGTGGTCTCCAAGCAGCAACTGCTCGATCAGCTCTATGGCGATGGCGAAGGAGACCCCAACACCATAGAGGTGATGGTGAGCCGTCTGCGCAAGAAGCTGGATCCGGAAGGGACGATTCAACCCATCTCCACCATCCGACGTCAGGGCTACATCTTCAACCTCTCCTGTAACTGATGCTGTTTCAACTGCCGCGCGCCATCAAGATGATCCGCAGATCCCTGCACATCGAACTGCTGCTCAGCTCGCTGCTGGTCATTGCACTGATCATGGGATTTGCCGTCTATGCCCTCTACCTTGGCCACGTCGAGGAGCAGAGCCAGAAGGCCAGCGCCCGAATGCAGGAGAACCTGGCCAAGATTTTGTCCTCAACCGAGCCAGACAATGGCGGCCCGACCGATTTCAGCAATATCTCCCGCAACGTGGTCGATGCAGATCTCGACACCCTGATTTGCCGTGCAGATGGCGAGCAGATCTGGTCTAGCCTGCACATGCCGGAAGTCGTCAAGGCCAAGGAGGGGATCTGTGGCGATCTGATGCAGTATCTGGGAGGGATGGATCTCGACTACTTCTTCAAGAAGCACACCATCAAGAACGGCGAGAGCTACTTCGTCTACAGCCTGCGTTTTATCCGCAATCCTGGCAACGGCACCACCGCCTACTACGTGGTGATGATCGACTCGGCCAAACGCTATCACGCCGAATCTCTCGCCTATCTCAGCCATATCGCTCGTCAAGCTGTGCTTGCCTACATGCTGCTGGCCAGCCTGCTGCTGCTCACGACTTACTGGAGCCTCGGCTCCCTGCGGACCATTGCCCGCCAGATCGATGACATTCGCTCCGGCAAGCTGGACTCCCTCTCCAGCGACTTCGAACAGGAGCTCACCCCGCTCACCGAGTCGGTCAACCAACTGCTGGAGAACGAACGGCAGCAAACCCAGCGCTACCAGCACGCCTTGAACGATCTCGCTCACAGTCTGAAAACCCGGCTGGCGCTGATCCAGATGACCACCCGCGAACTGGAGCTGGGCCGCGAGATCCACGACAACATCAACGAGCAGATCCTCACCATGGATCAGATGATCCAGTACCAGCTCAGACGCGCCGTCACCGGCCGCCAACGCCTTGCCAGCAAGGGCACCGAGCCGGTGCCGCTCATCGAGAAGCTGCTCGCCAGCCTGACCAAGGTTTATCGTCACAAAAAACTGCAAACCCACTTCCAGTTCGACGACGACGCCCTGTTCCACGGCGAGCAGGGGGACTTGATGGAGCTGATGGGCAACCTGCTCGACAACGCCTGCAAGTTTGCCATCAGCGAGGTGCGAGTCACCCTGCGCCGTCATCTCGACCGTCTGCACATCGAAGTGGAAGATGATGGCCCGGGTATTGATCCGGCCAAATCCGAACAGATCTTTCAGCGCGGCGTGCGAGCAGACAGCTCACCCGGCCAGGGCATCGGGCTGGCGGTGGTGACCGAGATTGTCCACAGCTACGGCGGCCAGATCCGGGTCGAAGAGTCCCCGCTGGGTGGCGCCCGCTTTACCCTGGACCTGCCCTGATCCCGGATGGTCGCGGCCACGGGCCCTCTGCCACCCACTTCACCAACCTCCCCAGGGTTAAAAAATCCAGCCCGGTACCGCCCAATTCAGCAATATGCTATCGAGATGCTTGAGATGTGATGCATCTCGGTTAAGCTATGGCCGACTCGTTTGTTAACCATTTGATGGACCTGTAATCACACTATGGAAAACATGTTTGAAAGATTGATGTACGCATCCCGCTGGATCATGGCCCCCATCTATCTTGGGCTCAGCCTCATACTGCTGGCACTGGGAGTGAAATTCTTTCAGGAGATCCTCCATATCCTGCCCAACATACTGGAGATGAAAGAGGTGGATCTGGTGTTGGTCACCCTGTCACTGATCGATATCACCCTGGTGGGGGGACTTATCGTGATGGTGATGTTTTCCGGCTATGAGAACTTCGTCTCGCGCCTCGATGTGGGGGATGAGAGCGACAAACTGGTGTGGCTCGGCAAGCTCGATGCCGGCTCCCTGAAAAACAAGGTCGCCGCCTCCATCGTCGCCATCTCCTCCATTCACCTGCTCAAGGTGTTTATGAATGCCGAAAACCTCCCCAACGACAAGATCAAGTGGTACCTGCTGATCCACATCACCTTTGTCCTATCCGCCTTTGCCATGGGCTATCTGGATAAACTGACCCGCAAATAGGCCAATACAGGTGGCAGTAATCTGCCCAATCAACCGGCGTTGATTGGGCAGATCAAACCACCACTCTTCATTGTCGAGGCCACGATGATCCGCCCATTATCCGCCACCGATCTGGATGCCGCCGTCGAGCTCTGGTATCAGACTTCGGTGCAAGCCCACGACTTTATTCCCGCCGCCTTTTGGCATGAGCAACAGGCAGCGATGCGGGACATCTATCTGCCCGCCAGCAAGAGCTGGGTCTATGAGGAGGATGGACAGCTACTGGGCTTTATCTCCTGGTATCAGGGCTCTGTCGCCGCGCTGTTTATCTCCCCAGATCACCAATCACACGGGCTGGGTCGCCAACTGCTCGAACACCTCAAAGCCCAATATGACCGGCTCGAGTTGACGGTCTACGCCGAAAATGAGC
>CAMFLW010000021.1 GCA_945957575.1 uncultured Aeromonas sp.
TCTCCCTGCGGGTAGCGGCCGATCTGGCCCCCTACAAGGCAGGTCAATTCACCAAGCTGGCTCTCGAGCAGGGCGATCGCCGCATTCAGCGCGCCTACTCCTTCGTTAACCCCCCGTCAGCCCCTTATCACGAGTTCTATCTGGTCGAGATCCCCGATGGAGAACTGACCCCTTCCCTCGGCTCGCTGCAAGCGGGTGATACTCTGCTGGTGCAATCCCAGGCGACCGGCTTTCTGACGCTGGATGAGGTGCCAGCCGGACGCGATCTCTGGCTGCTATCGACCGGCACCGCCATCGGCCCCTTCCTCGCCATGCTGGCCGAGGGCGAGGCCTTCAACCGTTTCGACAATCTGGTGTTGGTACACGGGGTGCGCAAAGGGGAAGAACTAAGTTATCAACCACTTATCGCCAGCTTTGCCGAACAATATAGCGAGCGCTTTCGCTATGTCCCCTTTGTTAGCCGCGAGCCCTGGCCCGATGCAATGGCAGGGCGGATCCCGGCGGCGATTGCCAATGGTCAGCTGCAGGCTCGAGTGGGGTTGGAGTTCTCACCCGAGCTGAGTCAGGTGCTGATCTGCGGCAATCCGGAGATGGTGAAAGAGACCCAGCAGACCTTGCTGGCGCTGGGGTTGGCCAAGAATCTGCGGCGGGCGCCGGGCAATATCAGCGCGGAGAATTATTGGTAAAACAATCAGCACAGGGGCGCCAGGCCCCTGCGGCATAAGGAAAAGGGGCGGTCAGTTCTTCTTGCCATTTCCCTTGTTTTTATCTTTGTGTTTGTCGTGACCTTGTCCTGGGTTATTGCCGCTGTGAATGCTGCGGTTGTAGTGATCCCGGTATTTGCCATCCATCTTGTCGCAGTTGAGCCTGATCCGACTGTCGCCAATGCCTAAATCCAGGCAGTTGTCCTGCCACCAGTCGTACTCCTTGTCATCCCAGTCGAGATTGATCTTGATGTCATCACCGGAGATCTTGATGCCATCGCTATTCTTGCCGGGCGGTGCCGCAACAGCGATGCCGTGTGCCATAAGCAGGGAGAGCAGCAGGACACCGCGATGGATAATGGGGGAAGGTTTGGCTTGGGTCATCGCAAAGAGACTCCTGTTGTTACTGGTTACCCTGCGAGTTGGCAGGGACCTGGTTGGTTTTCGGTGGCTGGTTGCGGTTCTCTTCATCTTCCAGGTTGAATTTGACCGCCTTGCAGTCGGCCGGGGCGGTTTCTCCGATCCCCAGATCGAGGCAGTCGTGCTGGGTCCAGCCGAACTGCTTGTCATCCCAGTCCAGATTGAATTTAAGCTCATCAACAGAGAATTCGGAGCCACTGCTCTCTTGATATTGCTGGGCCGCAGCGGAGTTGCCGGTAACAAGAAGAAGAGAGAGTAGCAAGGTGGTCTTACTGTTCATGATGGCCTCGGATAATTGCAACAAGGGTGAGTATACGGATGTGGGCTGAACCTTGGCGGAACCGCCGCATCTCGCCATATGATTAAATCAGAGAGCGATAGTAGCGCTTTTCTGCTGCCAATTTGTCCGTTTTGGTCGCACTCTGGGCAGCTGGTTTGCAATATGAAGGAATTCAGTTATTTGCCCTTTTCTGGGCGAGTCTGACGACTATAATCGGCAGCCAACTTTTCCTGCACAGCACACCCCTTCATCATGACCACACAGGACTCCTCCAAACTGCGCTACCCCAAGGGGTGGTTCGCTCTGACGACGGTATACAGTTTTACCGGGTTGGCTATTTTGGCCTCCATCATATTCTCCCTGCTGCTGTTTCTCTCCATCGATGACAACCCGCTGATGAAGTGGCTGTTTGGCGGCCTGGCCATCATCTTTGAACTGGGCAAGTTCTACGTCTGGTATGAGTACGGCGAGCGCAAGGCGCGCCGTGATCTGGGCGGCGCCTTCTGGTCGCTGCTCTTTTATAGCGTGCTGGCGGCCATCTCCATCGGCGGCAGTATCGGCGGCATCAACAGCGCCACCAATACGGTGCTGAGTCTGCAGGCGCGCCATGAACGGGAAAGCGCCCGTTTCGACGAGCAGATCGCCAGTATCGAGCGGCAGATCCAGCTCAACGAGGCGGCGGCCCGCAAATATATCGAGTTGGAGCGCATCTCCAGCGGCGTCTCTTCCCTGCAGCACGCCAACACCAAGCTGCGTCTGCAGCAGGACGAATTACGTCAGCAGCGTGATGCCAAGCCGGTCAACGAGCAATCCTCCATGCTGGGACTGATGAGCAGTCTGGCGGACGGGGTGGGGATGAGCATCAGTCAGGTGCAGTTCCTGCTGGTCTGCTTCCTCTCGGTGTTGCTCGACGTGTTCGGTGCCTTTTTCGTCAGCCTGATCGGCGAGGAGAACCGCTTTCGCCGGATGTGGCGCTGGCAGCAGGATCAAGCTCGCAGAGAGGCGCAGGAGGCGTTGGCGCTGGCGGCGCAGCCCGAGCCCATCATGCCCCCAGAGCCGGCCCCCGAAGTGCTGGCGCAGGTGCGCGGTGCGCTGGTGAGCGGTGAGCTCAAGTGCAGCAAGCGCTCGGTGGCACAGGCGCTGTCACTCTCGCTGGAGGAGGTGGATCGGGTGTTCCACCATCTGTTGTCGCAGGGGGTGCTGGGGCAGGGTAGCAATCGCCATTATCATCTGCGTACTGATAGCGATTGAACCCGTTTTATTCGAACCAGACCAAGCACTCATAAGGACGTGTTTTGAGCGAATCGAGGCGACTGGCAAGGTCGCCAACATGGATCTCTAGTTGATGACCATCCGGGTCTTTTAAATAGAAGGAGTCCCCTTCGCTGCTGTTTGTCTTCCACTCTTCGATGCCCGCCTGGTTCAGGCGGGCACAGAACTCGGGGAAATGTTCCGCGGAGATACTCAGGGCGACATGGCTATAGTCTTCGGCGGGCTTAGCGGGGTCACAGGAAAGGCAGAGCCACAACTCTCCCAGGGTTAAATAGGCCCCGCGAGCCCATCGCACCTTGGGGCGAAAACCCAGTAAATCAACGTAAAACGTAAAGCTCTTTTCAAGATCTCCCGTTGCCAAGGTCAAATGATTCAATCCGCTCAGCATTGTTGCTCCCGTTATCCGATATCGAACGCGTAACCATTAGTTGGTCAGCACCATCATCAGGCTGAGGAAGGCGGCCAGTCCGCCACCGATGCCGATGATCCAGTAAAACCCCTTGGCCCCCTGTTTGAGCGGGATGCGGAAGTAGAGCAGAAACGCCCACCACCCCAGTGCCAGCAACAGAGGAATAAGAAACATTCGAGCCATGGTGTCCTCGCTGTTATTCTGTTGACCCTTGATCAATCAACAGGATGGATTGTGCAATGACGCAACTACAGATTACCGCATTCGGTGACCCCTCGGTACTCAAGCTCAACCCTTCCTTCGATAAGGTGCCAGCCGATGGCGAAGTGCGGGTGCGCATCTGCTTTGCGGGGGTGAACCCCATCGATGCCAAAACCCGCGCCGGTCTTGGCTGGGCGGCGGCCCAGAACAAGGACAAGCTGCCCTGGACACCAGGTTATGACATCTCCGGCGTGGTGGAGAAGGTGGGCCTCGGTGTGACTTCGCTGATCGAGGGGGATCGGGTGTGCGGCATGGTCGGTTTTCCCCTCACCGCCGGTGGCTACGGGGAGTCTGTGGTGGCAAGCGAGAGCGAGCTGGTCAAGCTCGACGGGGTGAGCCTGCAGCAGGGGGCGGCGCTGCCGCTGGCCGGTCTCACCGCCTGGCAAGGGCTGCTTGAGCACGGCGGCCTCCAGAGCGGTCAGCGGGTCTTGATCCTCGCCGGTGCCGGAGGTGTCGGCCATCTGGCGGTGCAGTTTGCCAGCGCCTATGGCGCCGAGGTGGTGGCTACCGCAAGTCCCGACAACCATGGCTTCCTGCATGCTCTGGGGGCGCGCTGGATGGTGGATTACCATGATGCGAACTGGCCCGCACGGGTGGTGGCAGAGGCCGGTCAGGTCGATCTGGTGCTGGATCTGGTGGGTGGCGAGAGTGGCAAGGCGGCGCTGGCCTGTGTCAAACCGGGTGGCCGCTTGGTGACGGTACCCACCATCACTGCCCAGCTGATCAAGGATGCTGGCGCGGCTGCCGGTATCGAGGTGGTCGGCATGTTGGTTCACCACGACCAGAAGCAGCTGGGGCAGATGTTGATGCTGCTGCGTCAGGGGGAGGTGAAGGTCACCCTCGCCGGTGAATTCCCCCTGGCCGAGGGGGCGCTCGCCCATCAGGCCATCGAAGGGTGCCATGTGCGCGGCAAGCTGCTGCTGCGGATGCCTGCGGCCGATGGCTATCCCGGATGAGCGGGATGATGGCGATGAGCATGTTGTGGTTGCTGCTGCGTGTCTCGCGTCCTTGCCTCTGTGGTGGGGAAGCGCATCATGAATGAGTTGATGCAGATGGGGCTGGGGTGGCTCTTTTTAAGCGCCTTTACCTCTGCCACTCTGTTGCCCGGTAGCTCCGAAGTGTTGCTGGGGGCCATGGCGGCCAAGGGGGAGTGGAGCATGGCGAGCCTGCTGCTGTGGGCGACGCTGGGCAATACCCTCGGATCCATGACCACCTGGTGGCTCGGCTGGCTCGCCACCTTCAAGAAAAAACCGGAAGATTTTCAAGGCCGTGGGGAACAAAAAGCCCTCGGCTGGCTCAAACAACATGGCCACTGGTGTCTGCTGCTTGCCTGGACGCCGGTGGTCGGTGATGGTCTCTGTCTGTTGGCCGGTTGGCTGCGCCTCTCCTTCTGGCGCTCTCTCATTCTGATCGGGCTCGGCAAATTGTTCCGTTATGCCCTGGTTTTTCTGCTGGCCAGTCACATTTTCTAGCCTGTTTTTGTCACTCACGAGGTTACCGTGAACAAAGTCATACCTTTAACGATTCTGCTGGGCTTCACCCTGCCGGTGCTGGCGGCACCGACCCTGATTGCCGAACAGGGCAAGGAGGAGGGCAAGCTCGCCATCCCCTACCAGATGTACAAGCTGGACAACGGCCTGACCGTGATCCTGGCCCCCGACCGCTCCGATCCGCTGGTGCACCTCGATGTGACCTATCACGTCGGCTCATCCCGCGAGACGGTCGGCAAGTCCGGCTTCGCCCACTTCTTCGAGCACATGATGTTCCAAGGCTCGAAACACGTCGGTGATCAGGAGCATATGCGGATCATCAACGAAGCCGGTGGCGACATGAATGGCACCACCAACAAGGACCGCACCAACTACTACGAGACCGTGCCTGCCAACCAGCTGGAAAAAGTGCTCTGGCTGGAGGCGGATCGGATGGGCTTCCTGCTCGATGCGGTGAGCCAGAAGAAGTTCGAGATCCAGCGCGCCACCGTCAAGAACGAGCGGGCCCAGCGGGTCGATAACCAGCCATACGGGCTGGTGAGCGAGAAGGTGGGGGAGGCGCTCTATCCGCGTACTCACCCCTACTCCTGGCAGCCCATCGGTTACGTGGAAGATCTCGACCGGGTCGATGTGAACGACCTCAAGCAGTTCTTCCTGCGCTGGTATGGCCCCAACAACGCCACCCTGACGCTGGGCGGCGACTTTGACAGCAAGCAGGCCCTCGAATGGATCGAGAAGTACTTCGGCTCCATCCCGCGCGGCCCGGACGTGGCCGAGCCGACGCCAAAGCCGGTGACCCTGCCCGAGACCCGCTACGTGACGCTGCAGGACAAGGTGCACCTGCCGCTGCTCTATATCAGCTACCCCACCGTCTCTCTTGGCGATCCGCAGGAGCCGGCACTCGATATGTTTGCCGATGTGCTCGGTGGCAGCGCCAGCTCCATGCTCTACCAGTCGCTGGTGAAAACCGGCAAGGCGATCGATGTGGGGGCGTCCCACTACTGCGAAGAGCTGGCCTGTACTCTGACGGTCTACGCCTATCCCAATCCGTCGCAGGATGGCAGCCTCAAGACCCTCAAGGGGGAGGTGGACAAGGTGATCGGCGAGTTTGCCCAGCGCGGCCTCAAGCCGGAAGATCTGGAGAAGGCGATCGCCAAGTACCGTGCCTCCGCCATCTGGGGTCTGGATAGCGTCTCCGGCAAGGTGAGCCAGCTCGCCATGGGTCAGGTGTTTGCCCAGGATCCCAACTATGTGTTCAAGACGCTGGATGCCATCGGCAAGGTGACACCTGAGCAGGTGAAGGCCGCCTACGACAAGTTCATCGCGGGCAAGCCTGCGGTGGTGCTGAGCGTGGTGCCCAAGGGCAAGACCGAGTGGCAGGTTGCCACCCCGAACTTTACCCCCGCCAAGCGCGAGCTGCCGGATTACAGCAAGCATGACGAGGCGCTGGCCGAACGACCGGTAAAAGACAATTTCGATCGCAGCGTGCAACCCAAGGCGAGCGAGGCGGTGAGCGTCAAGGTGCCCGCCATCTGGCACGGCAAGCTCGACAAGAACATCGAGATCATCGGCACCAAGAGTGACGAGATCCCGGCCGTCTCCATCATGATTGCCCTGCCGGGCGGCATTCGTGCCGAAGATAAGGGGCAACTGGGGCTGGCCAATCTGACTGCTGCCATGATGGGGCAGGGCACGGTGCGCCTGACTGAGGCTCAGCTGAGCGACGAGCTGCAAAAGCTGGGCTCAAGCATTGATGTCTCCAGCGCCCAGTACAACAACCTCATCACCGTCAGCTCGCTGGCGGACAAGCTGCCCCAGACCTTGGCGCTGGTGCGCGAGGTGCTGGAGCGCCCGGGCATGCGGGAGGCGGACTTCGAGCGGGTCAAGGCGCAGCTGCTGCAAGGGATGCAACAGGCCCAGCAGCAACCCGAGTGGCTGGCTGGGCAGGCGTTCCGCGAGCTGGTCTACGGCAAGCAGAATCGCCTCGGTCAACCCTCCGACGGGGTAGCGGCCGATGTGGCCAAGCTGACCCTGGCGGACGTGAAGCACTTCTATCAGGCCTACTACAACCCCACCAATGCCAAAGTGGTGGTGGTCGGTGATGTAGGCCAGCAGCAGATCGAGGAGCAACTCGGCTTCCTGACCGAGTGGAAGGGGGCAACGCCGACCCTGGGGGATCTCAAGCTCAAGGGGGAGCAGGCCAAGCCGGGCATCTATCTGGTCGACAAGCCGGGGGCACCCCAGTCGGTGATCCGCATCGGCCGCCGCGCCATGCCGTTCGATACCACGGGTGACTACTTCACCGCCGGGCTGATGAACTTCAACCTGGGTGGCAACTTCAACAGCCGCATCAACCTCAACCTGCGCGAAGACAAGGGCTACACCTATGGTGCCAGCTCCGGCTTCTCCGCCAACCGCGAGGTGGGTACCTTTGCCACCGGCGCCAATGTGCGTACCGATGCGACCGTGGATGCCATTCGTCAGTTCCTCAAGGAGATGGACAACTACCGCAAGAGCGGCCCGACCCCGGTCGAGCTGGCCTATATGCGCAGCGCGGTTTCCCAGCAGGATGCCCTCTCTTACGAGACCTTGGGCCAGAAGGCGGGCTTCCTGCTGCAGATGGTGATGTATGACCTGAAACCGGACTATGTGCAGGCCCAGAACAACCTGATCAAGACGGTGTCGGCCGAGACGCTCAAGGCGAGTGCCGCCCGTTGGCTCAATCCGGCCGACATGGTGATCGTGGTGGTGGGAGACAAGCAAAAGCTTGAAAAACCCCTGAAGGAGCTTCATCTTCCCATCTATCCGCTGCAGTTGCCGTAACTGACGCTTTATAAAAATCAAGAGCCGCCCCGGATGGGGCGGCCTCACATGAGCCGTGAATATGACTACAACAAGCTTGTCACTCACCGAGTTGCTGACTGCGCTGGGATCTCCCGAGCGATTGACTGCTCTCAAGGGGATCCGGCGCGGGATCGAGCGTGAATGTCTGCGCATCGCGCCGGATGGCCGACTCGCCCAGAGTGACCATCCCCGGTCGCTGGGCTCGGCCCTGACCCATCCCAACATCACCACCGACTACTCGGAGAGCCTGCTGGAGTTCATCACCCCGGCTACCGACTCCCTCGACAGCCTGATGGAGCAACTGGGTGACATTCATCACCATGTGATGCGTCATCTGGGTGACGAGCGGATCTGGCCGCTCTCCATGCCCTGCTTCGTTGGCGGTGAGGAGAGCATTCGGCTGGCCCAGTACGGCAGCTCCAACATCGGCAAAATGAAGACCCTCTACCGGCAGGGGTTGAAGAATCGCTACGGCAGTCTGATGCAGGTGATCGCCGGGGTGCACTTCAACTTCTCCATGCCCGACAGTTTCTGGAGCGAGTGGCAGGATCTGGTGTGCGAAGGGTGCTGCAGCCAGCGCTTTATCTCCGACAAGTACATGGGGCTTATTCGCAACGTCTACCGCTTCGGCTGGCTGGTGCCCTACCTGTTCGGCGCCTCACCGGCCATCTGCGAATCTTTCCTCAAAGGGCGCAAGAGCAACCTGCCGTTCGAGAAGACCGGCAAGGGTACCCTCTATCTGCCTTACGCCACCGCGCTGCGTCTCTCCGATCTGGGCTATACCAACAGCTCCCAGGCGGGGCTCAAGATCAGCCACGACAACCTGCCGGCCTATGTCAGCAGTCTGCGCCGTGCCATCAATACCCATGATCCCGAATTCGCCAAGATCGGGGTCAAGGTGAATGGGGAGTATCGCCAGCTCAACGACAACGTGTTGCAGCTGGAGAACGAGCTGTATGCCCCCATCCGGCCCAAGCGCACCCCGCGTAGCGGCGAGAAGCCGTCGGATGCGCTGGAGCAGCGCGGCATCGAGTACATCGAGCTGCGTACCGTTGACGTCAACCCCTTCACGCCGCTGGGGATAGACGCCGACCAAATCCGCTTCTTCGACCTGTTCCTGGTCTGGTGTCTGCTGCGCCCCTCCCCGGTGCTGAGCGAGGAGGAGATTGCCCGCAATCGCCGCAACCAGAGCAAGGTGGTGCTGGAGGGGCGTCGCCCCGGCCTGACGCTTGAAGATGAGCAGGGCAATGCCATTGGCCTCAAAGAGTACGGCCTCAAACTGTTTGACGAGCTGGCTCAGGTGGCCGACTTGCTGGATCGCTGCTGCGGCCGCAACCGCTATCGCGAGACGCTGGCGATGCATCGCGAGAAGCTGCTCGACCCCGAGCTCACCTACTCCGCCCGCATGCTCAAGGAGCTGCTGGAGAGCGGCAAGGACAATGGCTGCTACGGCGACAAGCTGGCGACCCGCTATCGCGAGGAGCTGCTGGCAGGCGAACTGCAGTACTGGGATGAGGCCTACTTTGCCGGTGAGGCGAAGGACTCGCTGGCCAAGCTGCGGGAGCGCGAACGCAGCGACAGCCTGTCGTTCGATGACTTCCTGGCTGACTACTTCGGAACAGATACCACTACGACCTGATGGTTGGTACGCGTCAACAAACAGCCTCTCGAGTAAGAGGTTTAGTGTGCTGGTCAGTCTGACTCACAGCCCAACAGGCCACGCTTGCTGGGCTGTCTCTTTTCTGCTTCAGGAGGACAACCTCTGCTCGCTACTGTCAAAAATGACGGCGTAGCGCCCCTTTCGCTGCCCATTGTTGTCCCCTGCCAAGTGACGTAGAGTCAGCCCTGAGGTAACGGTAGGGAGACAAGATGAAAGAGCTGGACTACAAACTGCTACGGGCACTGGATGCGGTACTGCAGGAGCAGAACTTCGATCGGGCGGCCAAGTCGCTCCATATCACCCAGTCGGCCATCTCCCAGCGGATCAAGCAGTTGGAGCAGCAGTTTGCCGAACCGCTGCTCATTCGCAGCCAGCCGTTGCAGGCCACGCCACTCGGCCAGAAACTGCTGGCACACTATCGTCAGGTCCACCAGCTCGAGCTGGAACTGGCGGGGGAACTGGCCCCCGATGAGCCGCAGGGGCCGATCCGGATCTGCATCGCCGTCAACGCCGACAGCCTGGCCACCTGGTTTCTGCCTGCTATCGCTCCCTTGCTGGAGCAGCATCCCATCGAACTCAATCTGCTGGTCGATGACGAGAGCCGCACCCTCGACAAGGTACGCGAGGGCCAAGCCTTCGGCGCCGTCAGCCTGAGCCCCCAGCCACTGGCCGGTTGCTGCGTCGATGAGCTGGGCGAAATGAACTATCTGCTTACCGCCAGCCCCCCGTTCGTGGCGCGCCACTTCCCCCTCGGTCTGACCCGGGAGGCGCTGGCCAAGGCTCCGGCAGTGGCGTTCGATCAACGCGACGACATGCATGTCAGCTTCATGGCGCAACACTTCGGGCTGGAGCCCGGCGGTTATCCCTGCCATACGGTTCACTCGTCCGAGGCCTTCGTCGCCATGGCCGAACAAGGTCTGGCCTATTGTCTTATTCCTGAATTGCAGATCAGAGGCCAGCTGGCTGGCGGGTCACTACTCAACCTCAGTCCCGACCACGTCCTGACAGAACGCCTCTACTGGCACCGCTGGGTACTGGAAAAAGGGGTACACAAGCAGCTCTCCCAACGTCTCATCGACCATGCCAGATCGCAGTTGAAACCACGCTGAGCAGGCCATTCACCTTGGCTTTGCAGGGCTAAAAACGTATAGTGCTGGGCGATCCTTCATCAGGTCTCCACCCAGGTTTTCACTTCAGGTTCCTCACTTATGTTCCAAGACAATCCGCTGCTGGCCCAGCTCAAGCAACAAATCCGCGAAAACATCCCGAAGAAAGAGGGTGTGATCCGCGCCTCGGACCGGGGCTTCGGCTTTCTGGAAGTCGATGAGAAGACCAGCTATTTCGTGCCGCCTCCCTACATGAAGAAGGTGATGCACGGTGACCGGGTGAGCGCCCTGATCCGCACCGAAAAAGAGAAGGAAGTAGCCGAGCCGGATGCCCTGCTGGAGCAGTCCGTCACCCGTTTCGTGGCCCGGGTCAAGATGTTCCGCGACCGCCTCAACGTGGTCGCCGACCACCCGCTGATCAAGGATGCCATCAAGGCCCGCGTCAAGAAGGGTCTGGATGAGAAAGAGTTCAAGGAAGGTGACTGGGTGGTGGCCACCCTCAAGCGCCATGCGCTGGTCGACGGCAACTTCTCTGCCGAGATCACCCAGAAAATCGCCGCCCAGGAAGATCACAATGTGCCCTGGTGGGTAGTGCTGGCACGCCACAACCTGGCTCAGGTCGAACCGGCTGACTTGCCGGAGTGGAAGGTGATCGAAGAGGAAGAGCTGCCCCGTCGTGACCTGACCAAGGTGCCTTTCTTCACCATCGACGGTGCCAAGACCAAGGACATGGACGATGCGCTGGCCATCACCAAGCTGGACAACGGCTGGGAGCTGCTGGTTGCCATCGCCGACCCGACTGCCTACGTGGCAGAAGGGAGCGAGCTGGACAAGGAAGCCGCCCAGCGCGCCTTCACCGTCTACATGCCGGGCCGCAACGTGCCGATGATCCCGCGCACCCTCTCCGACGAGCTCTGCTCCCTGAAAGAGGGCGAGGAGCGCAACACCCTGTGTGCCCGTCTGCTGATCGCCGAAGATGGTCTGCTGCTGGAGGAGACCGAGTTCTTCGCCGCCCGCATCTGCTCCCACGCCCGTCTCAACTATGACGACGTCTCCGACTGGGCCGAGCATGGCAAAGAGCTGGCCATCGACGCCGGCGTGCTGGCCCAGCTGCCGCTGATGAAGGCGATGACCGAAGCGCGCATCAAGTGGCGCACCGAGCATGCGCTGGTGTTCCCGGATCGCCCCGACTACGACTTCGAGCTGGGCGAGAATGGCGAAGTGCTGGCCATCCACGTCGAACCGCGCCGCATCGCCAACCGCATGGTGGAAGAGTCGATGATCGCCGCCAACATCTGCGCCGGTCGCGTGCTGGGCAAGAGCGTCGGTTACGGCATCTTCAACGTTCACACCGGCTTTGACGAAGAGTCCCTCGACGGTGCCATCGACCTGCTGAAAAGCGCCGAAGCCCCGTTCGAGCGCGACGAGATCGCCAGCCTCTCCGGCTTCTGTGCCCTGCGCCGCTGGATCGACAACCTCGACACCCGCTGGCTGGATGGCAAGATCCGCCGTTTCCAGAGCTATGCGCTGATGTCCTCCGAGCCGGGCGCCCACTACGGCCTGGGTCTGGATGCCTACGCCACCTGGACCTCCCCGATCCGTAAATACGGCGATATGGTCAACCATCGTCTGCTCAAAGCCGTTATCGCCAGCAAGACCCCGGGCGAGCGCCCGAGCACCGAGCTCACCGAGCATCTGACCGCCTGCCGCCGTCTGCACCGCATGGTGGAGCGCGACATCGGCGACTGGCTCTATGTTCGCTACCTCAAGGCCGATGCTGGCACCGACAAGGTGTTCAACGCCGAGATCATCGACGTGATGCGTGCCGGTCTCAAGCTGCGTCTGCAGGAGAACGGCGCCGTGGTGTTCATGCCGGCCCGTCACATCCTCGACAACAAGGATCGCCTGGAGTGCAACTGGGACAACGGCCGCGTCTATCTGGACAAGACCGAGGTGGTCTATGAACTCGGCCAGATCATCGAGGTCAAATTGACCGAAGCGGCGGAAGAGACCCGTTCCCTTATCGCCAAGCCGGCGGTCGAGCTGGTGCCGGGTCCGGCACCGGAAGCGCCGGTGGCCGAGAGTGCGCCGGCCGATAACAGTGAAATGCCCGCTGAGGCTGCCCTCAAGGCAGAATAAGCCGCGCAGAGCAATCTGCCCGAGAGCCCGCCATCGTGCGGGCTCTTTTTTTGCTCGCCCCCCGGCCTACAAGCCTGCCATACAGACCGCCACGGCACACAGTTCTCGCCATGATTGGCAGAGAACGCAGTGAATGTTTCCACCAGCAGGGCTGAAAGCAACCGTTATGTGCGCTGCCTCTCCTTTCTGACATATTAATCAAGGAGAAATATGTCTATACTCGCTTGGGTACAATCCAAGGGATATTGGTATGCAGGAATGGGACCCGGAACACTTCACCAACTTCGCTCAGTTATGCGAAGTGAGCCTCGCCACCATCCGTGAAAAGACCGATGCCGAACGCCTCTACCTCTGGCTGAAAGCCCCCGAACCGCAGCTCTACAGCTTTCAGCTCGATCAGGGGCTGACCACGCTGGATCTCGCCCATCTCAGCCAACTGACCCTGCCCCACCACCTGATCGACAAGGCGATGGAGAAGGGACAACTGGTAATCGAACAACTCCAGCCACCGCCTGACCCCGGCGAAAATGTGGAGCCCGCCCAGCCGCAGTTACGCGCCTGTTTCCCTCTCAAGCGTCACATGAAACTGGAAGGGGTCATCTATCTGGAGACCCGCCGCCGCATCGACCGCCTCTCCTCCCACCAGCGTCAGGGCATCCAGCTCCTTATCCACTATCTGACGGCCGAGCTCAGCAATCACCTGCTCTCCAGCCAGGTCAATCAGGAGCGGGACCAGCGGCTCCATACCCAGACCGATCTGGTACAGAGTCAGGCACTGCAGGGCTCCTTCCTCACCATGTTGCAGGCGCTGCACATGGTAAGCGTTACCCTCTCCCGCAGTCGCAGCGAGAACGATCTGCTGCGGGATGCCGTGCTGCTGGCCCGCAAGGAGCTGCAGTTCGATCGGGTTGCCATCTTTCTGATCGAACCCGATGGCAAGACCATGCGCGGCACCTGGGGCACCAGCGAAGAGGGCGAGCTGATGGATGAACACAACTTCATCAGCCCCATTCCAGACCACCCCACGGTGCAAGAGGCGCTCAGGCGCAAGGACTACGTGCTGGTGATGGAAGATACCCCCCTCTACTACGAGAAGCAGCAGGTGGGCCGTGGCTGGAACGCCATGGTATCGCTATGGGATGGCACCACCCCCATCGGCTGGATCGCCGCCGACAACCTGCTCTGGCACCGTCCGCTCAAGGCCTATCAGAGCGAGATCTTCAAACAGTACGCCGCCATCCTGTCGCAACTGCTGATCCGCCAGCGTACTCAGGAGCAGCTGGAAACCCTCAACCGCCAGCTGGAGGCCCGGGTCGCCGAGCGCACCATGCAGCTGGCCGAAACCAACCGAGCGCTGGAGGAGGCCAATCACCGCCTCTCCCTGCTGTCGCTGGAAGATCCCCTCACCGGCATCGCCAACCGGCGCCAGTGGGACATCACCATGCAGCGGGAGTGGGAGTGGGCACGGCGCACCCAGAACCTGCTGGCGGTATTGATGATCGACGTCGACGAGTTCAAGGCCTACAACGACCACTTCGGCCATGCCAAAGGGGATCTCTGCCTGCAACAAGTGGCCCATGTGCTGCGGGATGCAGAGCGGCGCTGCACCAATCTAGTCGCCCGTTACGGCGGGGAGGAGTTCGTCATTCTGCTCTGCGCCCCCCAACCCGGTGAGGCCGAACAGCTGGCCGGGCGGATCCACGATGGTCTTGCCCGCTTAAAAATGCCCCATCCCGCCTCGCGGGTTGCTGATTTCATTACGGTTAGCATAGGCTTTAGCTATCTGGTTCCCTCCCTGGACGGAGCATGGCAGACCCTGACTGAACAGGCTGACCAGGCGCTCTACCACGCCAAGTCACAAGGGAGGGCCCGCACTCTGGCCTATCGGTGATCCCATGCTGTTGCGTCGCTACCCTATCTTCAATCGTCGCCTGGCTCTGGTGGCCTACGGCATCGACTATCAGCTCAGTTCACCGGTCGAATGGCCTTCACTGGCGCAACATTGCCGCCTGCTGGCGCAGGGGCGTCAATATCTGGTGCCCTTCACCCACGAACAGCTCGATGAACAGCGTCCCCTGCTGCTGGATCAGGACGCGATCCCGCTGGTTGAAGCCTCCAGCGAACGCCAGCCCAACTCGTTCCCGGTGCTGGAGCAGTGGCGCGCCAGTCGGCGCAGACTGGCGGTACATGGCGCCAACCGGGATCCACGCTGGCTCGGCGCCAGCCGCCTGCTGGTGTACTGGATGGGGGAAGAGGGGATCTGCCAGCCCACCGAACACAAGCGGATGGCGCTGAACATCGAAACCTGGGCGGATTTTCTCCCGCTGCGGGAGGCGGGGGTCGACTTCTTTGCCGGCGGCTTTCTCGCCCGTCCGGAGCTGGTTAATCAGCGGGCCAACCAGCCCGATATGGCGCTGGTACAGCAGATCCTTCAGCTCATCTGCCACGAAGAGTTCTCCTTCGCCCAGGTAGCCCGCCTGCTGGAGCAGGATGCCTGGCTGCCCGGCCTGCTGCTCACCTACGTCAACGCCCCCGGCTTCGATCATGCCGCCCCCATCACCTCGGTACCCCGCGCCCTCTCCTATCTGGGGGAGCAGGAGATCCGCAAGTTCGTGTTGATCAACGGTCTGGCTCGGGTAAGCCAGCACATGCCGGAGGCCTGTACCCGCATGGCCATCGCCCGCGGCCGCTTCTGCGAGTTGATTGCCCTCACCGCCCTCGGTAAAGCAGAGGCCAGCTGGGCCTTTCTGGTGGGACTGGTGCTCGATGGCTCCCTGCTGTCGGAACCGCTGATGGCCCACCTGCCCAAGAGCGTGCAGCGCGCCATCGAACTGCATGAAGGGCCACTCTTTCATCTGTTTCAGCTGGTCAGCACCTATGAACAGGGCAACTGGGCCCTGCTGGAACAGCTTGCCCCCAAATATCAACTCGATCCGGCCCAACTCACCCCCGTCTATTTTCAGTCACAAATGTGGGGGCAAGCGTTTCTCACCAGCTAGGTGATGGCGAGGCGGGGAGCCACTGGCTAGAATGGGTTCCCTTTTTTCAGAGACTGACCCGCACCATGACGCTTTCCGGATTCCAAGGCCTGGTCTTTGACCTTGATGGCACCCTGGTCGACTCCATGCCGCTGCACCTCGCCGCTTGGGAACATACCGCCCGCGAGTTTGGCTTTCACTTCGACGCCGACTGGTTCTATGAACTGGGTGGCATGCCGAGCCGCAAGATAGCCCTGCTGGTCGCACAGGAGCAGCAGATCCCCCTCGATCCCCTCGAAGTCACCCGCTGCAAGACCGCCCACTATGTGGCCAACCTGCACAAGGCGACCGTCTTTCCGGCCATGCAGGCGCTGGTCGAGCGCTATCATGGCGTCATCCCGATGGGGATCGGCACCGGCTCGCCCCGCGTCAACGCCGAAGCGGTGCTGCGCAACACCGGGCTGGATCGCTACTTCTCTGTGGTGGTCACCGCAGACGATGTGGAGCTGCACAAACCCAATCCGGACACCTTCCTGCTGGTCGCCAGCAAGCTGGGGGTCGAGCCATCAGGCTGTCTGGTGTTTGAAGATACCGGTATCGGGGTACAGGCCGGAGAAGCAGCGGGTATGCAGACCTGCATGGTCAAAGAGGGTCAACCAGTCGGCATAACGGCGTAGTGCGGAAAAAAATATCGCCCTGCAAGGGGCGATAACCGGAACCGGCTCTCATACGGGACATGAATGAAAATGAGAGCGGGTTCCGTCAGCCGCTGACGCAGGGCGCGTCAACGGGGCGTGCGGGGCAGACGATTACTCGTTGTTGCCGCCGCCCTGATTGTCGTCATAACGACCCGGCGCACCGTGGGGGCGCGGCGCCATGGAGACACGCGGCTTGCGAGCACGCTGGATATTCACCTGCGGACGGCCGGTGTGCATGGCGATGGTGGAGATCTTGGCCTTGTAGACCAGCTGCTGGTTACCATGAGCATCGGTCAGCAGCACGCTGTACTGGTCGAACCCGCTGATGGTGCCTTCCAGCTTGATGCCGCTCACCAGAAAAATAGCGACCTGACTGCGGTTCTTGCGCAACCAGTTGAGGGCAGAATCTTGCCCGTTCCCGAGGGAGAAGGCTTGCTCAATCGTGGAGTAGCTTGGGGATTCAGTTGTCATAAATTATTGTCCCGCGGAAAAAAAGTGGCGTTTGATTGTGCTAAATGGGCACTGGCTTGTCAAAGTCATTCTCACTCCCGCCAGCAATAGCGGCCTCCGGGGGCTGGTCGCTGACCAGCACAACTGCGATAATCGCCAGCTCTGGCTCTACCACGGGCCTTATCTGGGGTTTTATCTTGCATCCGGTTTCACACCAACACCACACCACCTATGTCCATGATGCCACTGCCTGCGAAGAGTGTGACCTGCTGATACCGGCCACACCGCTCGAGGTGGGACAGGCCAGCTGCTGCCCCCGTTGCGGACACACCTTGAGTCGCCACCTGCCACAGCAGGAGTTGCAGCCGATCTCCTACGGGTTCGCGGCACTTATCATGTTCGTGCTCGCCAATGCCTTTACCTTTATGTCCTTCTCGGCCAAAGGGGTGGGCCAGGAGATGACCTTTTTGCAGAGCATCACCACCCTGGTGGATGAGGGCTATCTGTTTCTCGGCGCGGTGCTGAGCCTGACCCTGATCGGCCTGCCGCTGGTCTATATGGGCTCCATCATGCTGGTGCTGTGGCGGGTCGATAAAGATCTGCACAGCAATGCCCTGCGCTCCCTCGGCCGTCTGCTCTGCCGGATCAAACCCTGGCTGATGGTGGATGTCTTTCTGGTGGGGGTGCTCATCTCGCTGGTCAAGCTGATGGGGATGGCCGACATCAAGATGGGGCTGTCATTCTGGGCTTTCGTCGGCTACACCGTGCTGCTCATCAAGATGATCTCCTCGCTGGATCAGATGTGGCTGTGGCAGCGGCTGTTCGGCCCGACCGAGGCGCGGGATATCGACCCGGAAGCGGGTGCGCTGGAATCAGGTCTGGTGGGCTGCCATATCTGTGGCGCCCTGAGCGAGGTGGGCAGCCACAGCTGCTCCCGCTGCGGCGGCAAGCTGCATGCGCGCAAGCCGGGCGGCCTGAACCGCACCTGGGCGCTGCTGTTTACCTCCGCCATTCTCTACATTCCGGCCAACGTCTATCCCATCATGGATACAGTGTTTCTCGGTGATGACAGCCCCTCCACCATCCTCGGCGGTGTAGTGCTGCTCTGGGCCATGGGCTCATACCCCATCGCGGCGGTGATCTTTTTCGCCAGCGTGGTGGTGCCGCTGGTGAAAATACTGGCGCTATTCTGGCTTTGCTATATGGTGCAGCGCGGCAATGTCACCTCCCCCCTCGGCAAGCTCAAACTCTATCGCATGACCGAATTTGTCGGACGCTGGTCGATGATCGACGTCTTCGTGGTGGCCATTCTGGCGGGCCTGATCCGGCTCGATAATCTGATGACCATCTATCCCGGCCCTGCGGCCGTCGCATTTGCAGGTGTGGTGCTGATCACCATGGTCGCCGCCATGAGTTTCGACTCCCGCCTGATCTGGGATTTACAACAAGGAGAACGCGAACGTGAGTGAGCGTAAAAAAAGGTGGAAACCGGGCTCTGACTTTCTGAGCTCTGCTGCCGCAATCTGGATGGTGCCCCTGCTGGCGCTGTTCATCGGTCTCTGGATGCTGTTCCAGCACTGGTACTCCCAGGGCCCCAGTTTCACCCTGACAGTCGCCACTGCCGAGGGCATAGTCGCCGGCAAGACGGTGATCCGCTCCCGCGAAGTGGACGTCGGCCGTATCGAGGCCGTCGAGCTGAGCGATGACTACAGCCATGCGGTGCTGAAAGGACGGCTGACCAATGCTGCCTCCGGCATGCTGCGCGGTGACAGCCAGTTCTGGGTGGTCAAGCCCAGAGTGGGCCGTGAAGGGGTATCGGGTCTGAGCACCCTGCTCTCCGGCGCCTATATCGAGCTCGCCCCCGGCAAGAAAGGTCGGGCGCGGGATGAATACGCCATGCTCGACAAACCGCCGCTCGCCTCCCTCGATGCCAAGGGGCTGCGTCTCACCCTCAGCAGCCGCGACACCCGCGCGCTGGGGGAAGGCTCCCCCATCAACTATCAGGGCTTCACCATAGGTCAGGTGGAAGAGGCAAAGTTCCTGCCGGAAAAGAGCGAGATGCAGTATCAAATCTTCATCCACGCCCCCTATGACATTCTGGTGAGCAGCAACTCCCGCTTCTGGATGACCCCGGGCTTCGAGGTCTCCATGAGCAGCGAGGGGATGAAGGTGAAGATGGATTCGCTGGAGAGCCTGCTCGACGGTGGCATTACCATGGGCCTGCCGCCCGGCTGGACACCTGGCGATCCGGTCAAGCAGATGGAAGGGTTCACCCTGTTCCAGGATGAGGCGAGCGTGCTGGCCGGTAGTCTGGATCAGTTCATTGACTACGTCTTCCTGTTCGAAGACAACGTGGGTGGCCTGCACCCGGGCGCGGCCGTCGAATACCGCGGGATCCGGGTCGGTACCGTCATCTCAGCTCCTTACCTCATCGAGGACAAGGGCGTGCAGATCTTCAAGAACCGCCAGATCCCGGTGCTGGCCCGCATCGAAGTGCAGCGCCTCTCTCACCGTTATAGCAAGGCGGAGAAGGATCAGTGGCGCGCCTTGTTCGGCAAGCAGTTCAAGGAGGGGTTGCGCGCCAGCCTCAAGACCGCGAACCTGCTGACCGGTGGCAAGATCATCGATCTCAACTTCTATCCCGAGGCACCGCGCTTCGAGCAGGCCAAGCTGGCCGGTTATCAGCTCTTCCCCACCGTGCAGGGTGGGCTGGATCAGATCGAGCGCAAGGTGAACCTCATCCTCGACAAGTTTGTCGACATGGATATGGCGAGCACTCTGACCAAGGTCAACGGGTCACTCACCACCCTGGATGGCACCCTGAAAAACATCAGTGCAGTCAGCGCCAACCTGAACAAGCTTACCGCCAAGGATTCCACCCAGCAGTTGCCCGCCTCCCTCAACGAGAGCCTCAAGCAGTTGCAGGAGACCTTGCAGACCTATGATGCCCAGTCCCAGACCAATCAGGATCTGCGTCAATCGGTGCAGACCCTCAATCAGTTGATGCGCGAGCTGCAACCGCTGGTGCACTCCCTCAACGAGCAGCCCAGCTCGCTGATCTTCGATCGTGCGCATCCATCGGACCCCGAGCCCAAGCGAGGAAAACAATGAAAAAAGAGATCCTGACGCTGGCCCTGCTGGGCCTGCTGGCGGGTTGCAGCAGCCAGCCAAGCCTGCACTACTACTCGCTTGATGCCGACAGCCAGCAACCCGTGACGGCCCCGGCCCAACCGCAGCACCAGCTGGTGCTGCGCCCGGTGGCGCTGGCCAGCCAGCTCGACCGGATCAGTCTGGTCTATCAACTGGAAGGGCAAGAGCTGCACTTCACCGAGTACCATCGCTGGGCCGGTGCGCTGGACGATCAGCTCAACCAGCTCACCCTCAACGGCCTCTCCACCCGCCTGCCGGGCTGGGTGGTACGGCAGGATGGTGCCCGCAAGGGGCCGGTGCTGACGATTCTGGTGGAGCGCTTTCAGGGTCGTCATGACGGCAGCGCCGTGCTGAGCGGTCGCTGGCGCCTGCTGGCGGAAGATGGCACCGTGCTGCGCGATGCCCCCTTCCGTCAGGAGCGGGTACTGCCGGCCGATGGCTACAACGCGCTGGTGAACGAACTGGGTCTGGGTTGGCAACAGCTGCTCGACCAGATCGCCGCCGAGGTACGCCAGAGTTCCCGCTAACCGGCTATCCCCCGATTGCAGAGAAAAAAACGATGCAAGCTGGCATCATGCTGATCAGTGAGGGAGCTCTGACCGCGCCTTCTGATATATGAAACTCCGAAATCTGTCGCCAGGTCTCGGATTAATATGATGATCAGTCAGACCCACAGCTCGGCAGGCCATGCTTGCCGGGCTGTTTCTTTTCTACTTCAGGAGTGCCTGCCGTATTGTGAAGGAGGCTTGGTGCTGCGCCACTCATGAGCGGCAAGAGCTGGTTGTCGGGTGACCTGGCGATATGCTGCTACACACCGGCTTTTGCGGCGTTCAGATAATGATGACAACCGGTCTCACTGATTGAGGCTAAAGCTGACATAAAGAACACTCTGCTATCCCCGTGTACAAGATCAGTACAGTTCAAAATAACGGTTGGTCATGGGTAATCAGGTAGATTGTTATGAGTGGGCTCTCAATGCCAATGGAGGTCATTGCAGTGGAGTGGGGTTGGTTTGATAGTGGCCCTGCAGAGGTTGGTAGACCGCCTGCGCGAAGCGCTCATCCAGATGAAAGCGGATGCCAACGCCACGAACTGCGCCGAGATCTACAGCTTGACGATGACCCAGACGCGCCACTGGTATTCCTAGTCGATGGAAAATGCGCTCTACCGGCAAGCTGACAACAGCAACCAGTTCCCTGATCCCGTGTGCATGGGCGAAGGCATAGACTTCGCGAAAGATGACACAGGTGAGCTCGCTAACGCCGTTAGGCATTCGCGGAGCGCGGCTGGCATCGATGGCGAGGCGGCTAAGTTCCCAGATATCGGGGGTGCGAGGTGCATTTTCGCCGGCAAGGGCGGTGGGGAAGAGTGTGGGCATCATGTAGGCATCGGCGCAGTTGAGCAGGCGGATACAGCCACAGAGCCCTTGGTTGTCCTCGATAAGCACCCAGCGGGTCTCTGGCGTGTCAAAGTGGTCGTGCTCAAGTCCCCGATGGGACTCGACATCCCAACCTAGTCGATCGGAAAAAATGCGATTTCGAAAGCGATAGAGTTCAATTTCCACCTCATTTCGTGGATGCTCTCTCAACTTTCCTTTAAAAACCAACATTTTGGGCCCTCAATCTTACTATTCGCCATTATAATCCCATGCTTGGCCAAGGGGGCTTTCATATGAAACGAGACCAACTGCTTGAGTATCTCGAACATTTCACTTCAGTGATGGATGGCAATCATCTGACTGAGTTGATCGGTCGCTTCACGCTCGGAATGGGCTATGACTACTACCGCTTTGCACTGATCCTGCCGATGTCGATGCAACGGCCCAAGGTGGTGCTGTTCAATCACTGTCCTGACTCCTGGGTACAGGCTTATACCGAAAATAACATGCTGGCCTGTGATCCGGTGATCCAGCTGGCGCGCAAGCAGACCCTTCCTATCTACTGGAATCGCCTCGATGAGCGAGCCAGTTTTCTGCAAGAGGGAAGCATGGATGTGATGGGGCTGGCAGCCGAGTTTGGGTTGCGCAACGGCATCTCCTTCCCGCTGCACGGTGCAGCCGGAGAGAACGGCATTCTCTCCTTCATTACCTCGGAACGCGCCTCGAGCGATCTGCTGCTGGACTCTTCGCCTATTCTTTCCTGGATGTCCAATTACATCTTCGAGGCTGCAATCCGGGTTGTGCGCCTGAAGGATTCAGATCAACAAGCGGCTTTGACGGATCGCGAGACCGAATGCTTGTTCTGGGCCAGTGAGGGGAAAACATCGGGAGAGATCGCCTGCATTTTGGGGATCTCCGAACGAACGGTGAATTATCACCTCAATCAGGTCACTCGTAAAACCGGCTCCATGAATCGCTATCAGGCCATTGCCAAGGGGGTGGGGACCGGTTTGCTGCTGCCCAATCTGGAGCAGGTCGTGGTCACCAATTTTCCCAGAGTGCTTCCGTAGTCCGAGTTTGTATACTCGGTAGATTTTCCTGCTGCTGTCTGAGCGCCACAATTGTCAGATCCGGTAATTGACAAGGGATTGAATATAAAAGCTTCATCATTAGCAAAATGAATAAACCAGTAAATCAATGAATTTCTAAGAGGGATCCGGACTCGCTATAGTGCCGTTCATTCATTACTTCGAACGGAACTTTCCATGCTGCTGACCACGACCCTGCAAGGCTTTACCATAGGTCTTGCCATGATCATCCCCATCGGCGCCCAGAATGCCTTTGTACTGAGCAGGGGCATCCATCGTAATCATCATCTGCTGAGTGCCACACTCTGTAGTTTCTGCGACCTCATTCTGATCGCCATAGGGGTATTTGGCGGAGCCAATCTGCTGGCGGCCAGCCCGATTGGCATGCTGCTGCTCACCTGGGGCGGGGTGCTGTTTCTCGGCTGGTTTGGGGTTCGCTCCCTGCGCAGTGCCTGGCGTGGGCAGGAGGGCGGACTGGCCGACGCTTCGCAACAGATGAGAGCCAGAAGTGTATTCGCCATGACGTTAGGGGTCACCCTGCTCAATCCCCATGTCTATCTCGATACCCTGATGCTGCTCGGCTCGCTTGGTAGTCAGGTGAGCGAGTCCCTGCGTCCAGCCTTTGCGGCTGGTGCCATGCTCGCCTCGCTGGTGTGGTTCTACTCGCTTGCGCTTGGAGCCGCCGCATTGGCGCCCTGGCTGGCGCGAGGAGGGGTACAACGGGGGATCGATCTGCTGGTCGGCATCATCATGCTGGGTCTGGCGGTCAAGCTGGCGTTTGGAAGCTAGCTGCGGACAGGATGTATCAATGGTGATATCGACAACTCCTGCACATCCTGCTCGCCGGTACGAGCTGCAGACTGCACCCCGAGACCTTGTCAGAGGCGTGACTCAGGGGGGATGTGGAGGCTTCCCGGTGACAACACGCTCTGTTGTTCCATGTCGGCTGGTCGTTGGCTGCCAGATCAGCTCACGACTCCTATGCACTGCGTGCTGCCAAGCACTATGGTGAGATCCAGATTTGCGGTGGTAACAATTTTCATATGATGGCCTTTCGTGGTATCGACACCAGATACCGTTTCGGTTCCGAAGGGGTTTAGCTTAGTGGTTTATCCCCTGTTCCGAGGCCGATGCGGCGCTGAAACATCCCCTGTACTGGCTGCACCCAATTGGGCAAGGTGGAGAATGGGATAAAAAGCCTCTCTGACCACAAGGGTGTTGCCGCCCTATGCTGGATACTTATCCAGTTATTCTTTATGCTATGAGCCAATTTACGAATAGTTGTATTGGTGAGGAGAGAGCCGTGATTGGTCGCTTGAGAGGCATTGTCATTGAAAAGCAGCCCCCCGAGGTCCTGCTGGAAGTGGGCGGGGTTGGCTATGAGGTACAGATGCCGATGAGCTGCTTCTATGATTTGCCGGAGATCGGCAAGGAAGCGACCATCCATACTCACTTCGTGGTGCGGGAAGATGCCCAGCTGCTCTATGGTTTCAACCACAAACAGGAACGGGCGCTGTTCCGCGAGCTGATCAAGACCAATGGGGTTGGCCCCAAGCTGGCGCTGGCCATTCTCTCCGGCATGACCGCTACCCAGTTCGTGCTGAGTGTCGAACGCGAAGAGATAAGCTCCTTGGTCAAACTGCCGGGAGTCGGCAAGAAGACCGCCGAACGACTGGTGGTGGAGATGAAGGATCGCCTCAAGGGGTGGGTCAGTCACGATCTGTTCTCGCCGGCCATGGTCACCTTGCCAGCCAGTGAGCCCGAATTGCGAGCGCCTGATGCGACCGAAGAGGCGGCCAGTGCGCTGGTGGCCCTTGGTTACAAGCCGCAGCAGGCGAGCCAGATTGTCAGCAAGATCGCCGTCGATGGGATGTCGGTGGAAGAGATCATCCGTGAATCTCTGCGTAGCCTGGTGTGAGGTAGTTGATGATTGAAGCAGACCGCCTCATCTCGGCCAGTGCCGCCCGTGAGGATGACATTATTGACCGGGCTATCCGCCCCAAGAAGCTGGCTGATTACACCGGTCAGGATACCGTCTGCGAACAGATGGAGATCTTTATCGAGGCGGCCCGTCAGCGGGGGGAAGCGCTCGATCACCTGCTGATCTTCGGCCCGCCAGGGCTGGGCAAGACGACCCTCGCCAACATCGTCGCTAACGAGATGGGGGTCAATATCAAGACCACCTCCGGCCCGGTGCTGGAGAAAGCGGGGGATCTGGCGGCGCTGCTCACCAACCTCGAACCGAACGATGTACTGTTCATCGACGAGATCCACCGCCTCAGTCCGGTGGTGGAGGAGGTGCTCTATCCGGCGATGGAGGATTACCAGCTCGACATCATGATCGGGGAGGGGCCAGCGGCTCGCTCCATCAAGCTGGATTTGCCGCCCTTCACTCTGATCGGCGCTACCACCCGGGCCGGCTCTCTCACCAGTCCGCTGCGGGATCGCTTCGGCATCGTCCAGCGGTTGGAGTTCTACAACGTCAAGGATCTGACCGATATCGTCTCCCGCAGTGCCCGTTGTCTGGGGCTAGACATGACGGAAGATGGTGCCATTGAGGTCGCTCGTCGCTCTCGCGGTACGCCGCGGATTGCTAACCGTTTGTTAAGGCGGGTGCGCGACTTTGCCCAGGTGAAATCCGATGGCCGGATCGACGGCCCCATTGCGGCCCGCGCCATGGACATGCTGGATGTCGATAACGAAGGTTTTGACTTCATGGACCGCAAATTATTGTTGGCTGTGATAGACAAGTTTATGGGGGGGCCGGTGGGTCTCGATAATCTGGCCGCCGCGATCGGGGAGGAGAAAGATACTATCGAAGATGTGCTGGAGCCTTATCTGATCCAGCAAGGGTATCTGCAACGTACACCCAGAGGACGGATTGCGACCACAAGATCTTACGCTCATTTCGGTCTTCAGCGACCAGATGAGAAGTAAAAACAGTCGTTTGAACATAAAACCGCCGTTAAAGGCGGTTTTTTATTATCCGGGTAAAAAAAAAGCCCACGGCGGATGCGGTGGGCAAAGACAATTCAGGATGGATATTCACAGACAGTGAGTGCGTCTGGACACAGACCGGAAAATAAACAGGTGAGCCGTCGCGAGCTCTCAGAGTCGGTTCAGTTGATAGAGCTGAACAAAGGAAAGCTTGTAGTAACGGATGGTTTTATCAACAAACTTTTTCATCTTCGATTCCAATAGTCAGGTTCAAGATAAGGGTATGAATACGTACCGTGAACCCCGATTAACCGGCCTGTATCCAAGGGCGTGCCCTCACTGCGAGGCGCATTGTAGGAGTTCGAATAGACCCGGGCAAACAAGAAAAATTGCAATCTTCAAATTAGTTTATCTAATATCTTTGTTGATGAAATTGGTTCGCATGAGTATGCATTCTTTACAGGTTTAAATTGAGTATTCGAATCAGATTGGCTGACCTGGATAACATGGAAAAAGGCGCGTCATCGACACTTTTCAGATTAAACGAGGTGGCTGGGTGTTAAATTTTTAAATTGATTTAAATCAATATTTTATGGGTTGTTATCTTTTGTGATCTGGCTCGCGTCAATAATCGTGAAATAGATTAAACATGGATTTTGGAGCCATGTATTGCGGGTCCTTTTACATTGATTTCAATCAAATAAAGGTGATATAAAAACCCGGTCATCATGGGCGAGAAGAAATTGAAGCTGGTTGTTTTTGAATTGTTAAACATTAGCTTTGTTTGTGTTTCGATGTCGCTTGGTTGTTAATGTGGTGGTTGCGAAAAGTGTTTTGTTGTGACGTGTCTCAATTGAACTCATTTGGTAGCCACCAATGGAAGCTTTGTCCTTAAAACTTAAAATAGCCGTGCCAATAATCGGTGAGGAAACATCATGATTGCTGAGCATGTGGTAGACCTATCGCGGTTCCAGTTCGCTGCGACGGCCCTTTATCACTTTTTGTTTGTACCCTTGACGTTGGGAATGGCCTTCCTCCTGGCGATCATGGAATCTGTCTATGTGATGACCAACAACACCATCTACCGGGATATGACCAAATTCTGGGGTAAGTTGTTTGGTATCAACTTTGCATTGGGGGTCACCACAGGCCTGGCCATGGAGTTCCAGTTCGGGACGAACTGGGCGTACTACTCCCATTATGTCGGCGATATCTTCGGAGCCCCGCTGGCCATCGAAGGGCTGATGGCCTTCTTTCTGGAGTCCACCTTCGTCGGTATGTTCTTCTTTGGTTGGGATCGTCTGAGCAAGCATCAGCATCTGGTCGCCACCTGGTTGATGGCGCTGGGTACCAACCTCTCCGCCCTCTGGATCCTGGTCGCCAACGGCTGGATGCAGAACCCGGTCGGTGCCGAGTTCAACTTCGAATCCATGCGGATGGAGATGATGAGCTTTGCTGACGTGGTGCTCAACCCGGTTGCCCAGGTCAAGTTCGTCCACACGGTAGCGGCTGGCTATACCTGTGGCGCCATGTTTGTGCTGGGTATCTCCTCCTACTACCTGCTGAAGAATCGTGATGTAGCGTTTGCCCGTCGCTCCTTCGCCATCGCCGCTGCGTTCGGTATGGCTTCCATCGTGTCCGTGCTGATCCTCGGTGACGAGTCCGGTTACGAGACCGGTGAAGTGCAGAAGGTGAAACTGGCTGCTATCGAGGCAGAGTGGGAAACTGAACCCGCTCCGGCCGCCTTTACCCTGTTCGGTATTCCGAATCAGGAAGAGATGCGCACCGACTACGCCATCAAGATCCCCTATGCCCTGGGCATTATCGCGACCCGTTCTCTGGACGGTCAGGTCACCGGTCTGAAGGATCTGAAGAGCGAGCACGAACTGCGCGTCCGCAACGGTATGACCGCTTACGATCTGCTGACCAAGCTGCAATCCGGTGACAAATCTGACGAGACCCGCGCTCGCTTCGACGAAGTGAAGCAGGATCTGGGTTACGGTCTGCTGCTCAAGCGCTACACCAGCAACGTAACCGACGCTACCGACGAGCAGATTAAGGCCGCCGTGGATGACTCCATCCCGCAGGTACTGCCGCTGTTCTTCGCCTTCCGCATCATGGTGGCAACCGGCATGCTGATGCTGGTGCTGATCGGTCTGGCCTTCTATGACAGTGCCCGTCACCGTATCGGTGAGCGCAAGTGGCTGCTCAAGGGTCTGCTGTGGGGTATCCCGCTGCCGTGGATCGCCATCGAAGCTGGCTGGTTTGTTGCCGAATATGGTCGCCAACCGTGGACCATTGCAGAGGTGTTGCCGACCTCCCTCTCTGCATCCAACTTGCCTGCAGCCGAGATCTGGTTCTCTCTGATCGGTATCTGCCTGTTCTATACCGTACTTCTGGTTATCGAGATGTACCTGATGTTCAAGTATGCCCGTCTTGGCCCCAGCAGCCTGAAGACTGGCAAGTATCACTTTGAACAGATCAAGGCATAAGGAGAGCGACCATGTTTGATTACGAAACTCTGCGTGTCATCTGGTGGGCTCTGGTCGGCGTACTGCTGATCGGTTTTGCCATCACTGACGGCTTCGACATGGGGGTAGGCGCACTGCTCCCGTTCGTTGGCAAGAAAGATGTCGAGCGCCGCGTGATGCTCAACACCATGGGGCCGCACTGGGAAGGTAACCAGGTTTGGCTGGTCACTGCCGGTGGCGCCTTGTTCGCCGCCTGGCCGATGGTGTATGCCGCGACCTTCTCCGGCTTCTACATCGCCATGATCCTGACGCTGATGGCGCTGTTCCTGCGTCCGGTCGGTTTCAAGTACCGCTCCCTGCGTGCTGATGCCAAATGGCGCAGCAACTGGGACTGGGCCTTGTTCGCCGGTAGCGCCGTACCGCCCATCGTCTTCGGCGTGGCCTTTGGCAACCTGTTGCAAGGCGTTCCGTTCGAGTTTAACCAGTTCATGATGTTGACCTATCACGGCAACTTCTTTGGCCTGCTTAACCCGTTCGGCATTCTGGCTGGTCTGGTGAGCCTGTTCATGTTGCTCACCCAGGGCGCAACCTGGTTGATGATGAAGACCGACGGTGAAGTGCTGGCTCGTTCCCGCACTGCCGCCATGATCTGCTCGCTGGTGACCCTGGTGCTGTTTGCTGCCGCGGGTTGGTGGGTAAGCGGTATGGAAGGGTATGTCATCGTCAAGGCTGCCGCGACTGACGCGGTATCCAATCCGATGAACAAGGAAGTTGTCCTGCAGGCTGGTGCCTGGATGAACAACTACACCCTCTATCCGTGGATGGTGGCTGCCCCGGTACTGGGCCTGGCCATGAGCCTGCTGACTGCGCTGTTTGCCCGCATGAACATCGGCTGGCTGGCGTTTACCAGCTCCTCACTGGCGATTGCCGGGGTCATCCTCACTGCCGGTTTCTCCATGTTCCCGTTCGTGATGCCCTCAAGTCTTGAGCCGTCACTGAGCCTGACCATGTGGGATGCTACCGCCTCTTTCAACACCTTGCAGGTGATGACGGTGGCCGCAGCAGTCTTCGTACCGATTGTGCTGGGTTACACCCTCTGGACTTACATCAAGATGTTTGGCCGGGTAACCAACAAACACATCGAAGATAACCAACAATCTCTCTATTAAGAGGTGCGCTGACAATGTGGTATTTCACCTGGATCCTGGGGCTGTTGCTGGCCTGTGCATTTGGCATCATCAATGCGCTGTGGCTGGAACACACCGAGAACATGGATCGTCAGATCGATGAAAACAAGTGATCGACTCGCCAGGCTGGCCGCTCCACTGGAGCGGCAGCCGTGGCAGGGGTTGATGTTACTCGCGGCGGCCTTGTTGGCCGTCGCTATTTTACAGGCCCCCAATCTGATCGCGGCCAACACCAGCGAGCATGGTCTCTGGCTTGCTCCCTGGCTGATGTGGGCCGTCTGCTGTGGCGTACTTAACGGGCTTGGCTTTCATCTGAAAAGCCTGCCCGGACGTATGCTGTTCAACCCTTGGCTCGCTTGGCCCAGTTTGTTGTATGGCCTCTGGCTGACACATTCATATTTCCTTCCATAAAAAACAGGGGGAGGCAGGATTTCCCTGCCTCCCCCTGCTTCTTTCCTATTCAGCCCTGCGCTATGATAGCCCCCCATCTGACTGTCGAATGGATCACAGATTGTTATGGGGGAAGTCTCTGAGTTTCCGGTGCGTGTCTACTACGAAGACACCGACGCCGGGGGCATCGTCTACAACGCCAATTATCTCAAGTTTATGGAACGTGCTCGCACCGAGTTTCTTCGTGCCAAAGGGGTCGAACAGGACGTCTGGCTGCAGGAGGGATTTGCCTTCGTGGTAAGCCGAACAGAGATCGATTTCCGCTCGGCGGCCCGTTTTAATGAACTATTGAATGTATTAACGCAAGTGATTGAAGTGAAACGCGCATCCCTGCGCTTTTCGCAGCAGATCCTGGCGGCTGATGGACGACTGATCACCCAGGCCATGGTACAGATAGCCTGTGTCAGTCATCCGCAAATGAAACCTGTCGCTATACCTGAAAAAATCAAGGGAGTGCTGTTAAGTGCACGCTGAAATTTCGTTTATTGGCCTGTTTTGGCAAGCCAGCCTGTTGGTAAAACTGGTCATGATGACCCTGATGAGCATGTCTATCGTCTCGTGGGCGCTGATTATCCAGCGCACCAAGGCGATCAAGGCGGCCAATCTCGCATCGGAACAGTTTGAAGATCGCTTCTGGTCGGGGGTCGATCTCAATCGCCTCTATCAGGAGTCCTCTTCCCGCCGCGATGATATCGAAGGCATGGAGGATATCTTCTACTCCGGCTTCAAGGAGTATGCCCGTTTGCTCAAGGCTGGTGCTCGTGGTCAGGATGCGGTGATGGACGGTACTTATCGCGCCATGCGAGTCTCACTCTCCCGTGCGGTGGATGATCTGGAATCCAACCTGCCGGTGCTGGCGACCATCGGCTCCATCAGCCCCTATATCGGTCTGTTTGGTACTGTCTGGGGGATCATGAACGCCTTTATCGCCCTGGGGCAGGTGCAGCAGGCTACCCTGCAGATGGTGGCACCGGGTATCGCGGAAGCACTGATCGCGACCGCCATGGGCCTGTTTGCTGCGATCCCGGCGGTTATTTTCTATAACCGCTTTACCAATAAGGTAGAGAAGCTGGAGAACGCCTACGCCAACTTCATGGACGAGTTCACCACCATTCTGAACCGTCAAATTGCACAGCAGCAGGGTGATCAGTAATGCAAACCTATCAGCGGATCCGGCGCAAGAAGGTGGCCGAGATCAACGTGGTTCCCTATATCGACGTCATGCTGGTGCTGCTTATCATCTTTATGGCGGTCACGCCGGTGATCACCCAGGGGGTCAAGGTGGATCTGCCACAGGCTGAGTCCGAGCAGTTGCCGGAAGATGCCAAGCCGCCCTTTATCGTCAGCGTCAATACCGAAGGCGAGTATGTCATCAAGGCGGGCGAAGCCGATGATGAGCCGGTACCCAGCGGCACGCCAGAGGCGATGCAGCAATACATCACCGAAAAAGCCATGGGCTATCTGGCGATCAACCAGAACGCCCCCGTGGTGGTTGCCGGTGACAAGGCCGTGCGCTACGAAGAGGTGATCCTGTTGATGGTGGCCCTCAAGAAAGCGGGTGTGCCTCAGGTTGGCCTGATGACAGATCCGGTGAACTAACGGAGATGGATGTGAAGCGTGGTATTTCCGGTTATCTCATCGCGTCGTTTCTGCTGCACCTGATCATCGGCATCATCCTGTTTGTCGGGCTCGATTTCAGCAAGCCGAAGCGACCCGAATCGAAGGGGCAGATCGTCAATGCTGTCATGCTCGATGAGAACTTCCTCAACGAACAGGCCAAGCAGATCCAGCAGCAGAAATCTCAGCCCAAGCCTCAAAAGGTAGAGAAAGAGAAGGATAAGGAAGACACGGATCTCGCCAAGCGCGAGCTGGCTCAGAAACAGGAGCAGCTTCGCATCGCCGAGACCAAGCGCAAGCAGGCAGAAGAGGCGACTCGCAAGGCCGAGGCCGAGAAGCAGAAGAAGGTTGCCGAGCAGAAGCAGGCGGAAGAGAAGGCTCAAAAAGCCGAGGAAGCCCGCAAGCTGGAAGAGCAGAAGGCCAAGAAGGCCGAAGCCGAGCGTAAAGCGGCGGAAGCCGAGAGCAAGGCGTTGGCGCTGAAGAAGAAAAAGGAACAAGAGAAGAAAGAGGCCGAAGAGAAGGCAAAGGCGGCAGAAGCCAAGGCCAAGAAAGCGGAAGCTGACAAGAAGGCCAAAGCCGAAGCCGAGAAGAAAGCCAAGGCAGAAGCAGAGAAAAAAGCCAAAGCCGAGGCCGATAAGAAGGCCAAGGAAGAGGCTGAGAAAAAGGCAAAAGCTGACGCAGAGAAGAAAGCCAAGGCAGAGGCCGAAAAGCAGGCCAAGATCGCGGCTGAGCGCAAGCGTAAAGCCGCCGAGCAGGCCAAGCTGCAAAAAGAGATGGAAGAGATGATGCAGCAGCAGCTGTCGGCTGAGGCCAATGCTCGCAGTCAGGCGGCATCGGCCGCAGCCCAGGGCGAAGTCGACAAATATGCGGCGCTCATCAAGGCCACTGTTGAGCGGTATATGATTTTGGATCCCACCATGCGGGGCAAAACATGTACTATCGGCGTACGTCTTGCGAGCAGTGGCTTTGTCATATCGGTAGATAACGGCCAGGGTGACCCGGCGGTTTGTCGTTCCGGTAAGGCAGCTGTCCTGAAAGCCAATCAACTGCCAGTGCCCAAGGATCCTGCGGCATTCGAGATGTTGAAGGAATTTAACCTCCAGCTAGAGCCGAAGATCTAAGTGGGATAGCGTGGGGTTGTTTACTGTGGTTGACAACATCCTGCGGAGAAAGGAATAAACCTCTTATTTTTAATGGAATCGAGTATTTAAGCCATGATCAGAAAAGTATTTTTTGCTTTGGTTGGCTGTATGTTGCTGGGCCAGAGTGCCCAGGCGGCCCTGGACATCGTCATCACCGGCGGTATTGATAGCGCACGCCCCATCGCTGTCGCCCCCTTCAAGTGGGAAGGCAATGGCCAGTTGCCGCAGGACATCGCGGAAGTGGTCTCCAACGACCTGATGCGCAGTGGCAAATTCAAGCCGCTGGCCCGTGGCCAGATGCCGCAGACCCCGAGTAGCAGCGGCGAGATCAACTTCGCCCCCTGGGCCTCCCAAGGCGTCGAGGCGGTGGTGGTAGGTTCCATCGCCGCCGTGGGTGACGGTACCTACAAGATCAACTTCGAGTTGGTCGATGTGCTGAAAGGGCAGTTGGCCAAGGCGCAAGGTGGTGAGAGCAACGGTTACATCCTGGATAGCCGCATGGCGACCATCCCGGGTGCCCAGATGCGCCAGTTTGCCCACCGTATCTCCGACATCGTCTATGAGCGCCTGACCGGCGAGCGTGGTGCCTTCCTGACCCGCTTGGCTTACGTCTCCGTACAGCAGGGCACCCAGTTCCCGTACCAGCTGCGGATCTCCGACTATGACGGTTACAACGAGAAGACCCTGCTGCGCTCCCGTGAGCCGCTGATGTCCCCATCCTGGTCGCCGGATGGCAGCAAGCTGGCTTACGTGAGTTTCGAGAACCAGAAATCCGAAATCTATGTGCAGGATATCTACACCCAGCAACGCAGCCTGATCACCAGTTTCCGTGGTATCAACGGGGCGCCGGAATGGTCTCCAGATGGTCGTCGTCTGGCTATCGTTCTCTCCAAAGATGGTTCACCGAACCTCTATGTGGTTGATGTCGCTAGCAAGCAGCTGACCCGCGTCACAACCAGCCGGGTGATCGACACCGAACCCTCCTGGATGCCGGACGGGCAAAATTTGTTGTTCACCTCTGAACGTGGTGGCAAACCCCAGATTTATAGCGTAAATTTGGCGACTGGTATGACTCGCCGGATGACTTGGGAAGGTGAATCCAACCAGGGGGCATCCATCACTCCTGATGGCAAAATCATGGTGATGGTGACCCGTGTTCAGGGACAGTATCGTATTGCCCGTCAGGACATGGAAAACAATGCCCTGTTGGTCCTTACCCAGAGCGCTCTGGATGAGTCGCCAAGTGTGGCTCCCAATGGCAGCATGATCATTTATGCCACCATCTATCAGGGTCGTAAGAGTCTTGCGTTGGTGTCGACTGATGGTCGCTTCAAGGCTGTGCTTCCGACCAGTAGCGGTGAAATTCGTGCACCAGCTTGGTCGCCCTTCTTGAATTGATAAAAATCCAATTGTTTTTTGTTTTGTTATAAAGGTTTAAGGAAATAGCATGCAACTCAATAAACTGCTCAAGGGTTTGGCCATCGCACTGCCACTGTTCACCCTGGCCGCTTGTAGCTCTTCTTCTGATTCCGACGCCGCAGGCGCCGAATCAGGTATGACCGACGGCATGGGCGGTGTACAAACCGGCGGCGCCAACGGCATGTTGTCCCCGGAAGAGCAGATGCGTCAGAAGTTCGAAGCGCTGCAACGTGACAACGTGATCTACTTCCCGTTCGACGGTTACGATATCCAGGGTCAGTACGCTGATCTGCTGGATGCCCACGCCAGCTACCTGCGCGAGCGCCCGAGCGTGAAAGTACTGATCGAAGGTCACGCCGATGAGCGCGGTACTCCGGAGTACAACATCGCCCTGGGCGAGCGTCGTGCCAAGGCTGTTGCCAAGTATCTGCAAACCCTGGGTGTGCAGGCCGAGCAGCTCTCCATCGTCAGCTATGGCGAAGAGAAGCCGCTGGACATGTCCCACACCGAGGATGCCTTTGCCAAAAACCGCCGCGCGGTTCTGGTTTACTAAGGTTTGAACCGAACGAAGTTCGTTTATATGCAACAAGCGGCCATCTCGATGGCCGTTTTATTTGCACTAAACGCCAAGGTTTGATCCGAATGAAATCTGTATAAGCGAGCGACGATGGCGCTGGCCGTTTTATTTGCACTAAACGCTAAGGTTTGATCCGAATGAAATCTGTGTACAAGCAAGCTGTTGTTGCGCTGGCCGTATTGGTTGCTCTGAATGCGCATGCGGCGGCTCCTGTCAGCGATCTGGGCGGTGACTCGAGTGGTGGGGTTGTCCTTAGTGGCAACAATGGCGCCATCGTGCCCACCGGTAGCTTGGAAGATCGGGTTGCCCTGCTGGAGCGCACCCTGAACGCCCGTCTGCGACTGCAAGCTGAATTGCAGCAGCAGGTCGACTCCCTGCAAGGGGAGGTCTCCGAGCTGCGTGGTCAGCTGGAGCAGCAGACCTACCAGATGGAGCAGTCGCAAGAGCGCCAGCGTCAGCTCTATCAGGAGCTCGACAAGGTTGCCAGCAGCCAGCAAGCTGCGCCAGCCGCCCCGGCCCCTGCTGCTGCCACACCGGCTGCTGCCGCCAATTACTCAACCAATCAGGATGAGAATCAGGCCTACGACGCTGCCGTGAACATGGTGCTCAAAGAGAAGAACTACGACAAAGCCATTCCGGCTTTCCAGGGCTTCATCAAGCAGTACCCCAGTTCAAGCTATGTCCCCAATGCACACTACTGGCTGGGCCAGCTGCTGTTCAACAAGGGTGACCGAGCCGGTGCTGCCGCCCAGTTCTCTACCGTCGCCAACAAGTACAGCAAGTCGCCCAAGCGCGCCGATGCCCTGCTGAAGCTGGGGATGCTGGCGCAGCTGGATGGCAAGAAGGCCGAGGCGAAAGCCTTCTACGAGCAGGTGATCAAGGGTTACCCCAACACCTCTCCGGCACAGCTGGCGAAGCAGAGCCTGAGCAAGCTGTAACATTGCCGTATGTCACTGTTTTCGTAACGGTACTGTAAAAACAGCCGCCATTTGTACGCACAGTGAGCAAACGGATTTAAATTACGAATTTTCTGTTGCACCGGAAATTTAAATCCGTAATATAGGCCGCCGTCAGAGCCGAAGCAGTAATGCAGTCGGTGCTGGTCGTGGTGAGGGTCGTTAGCTCAGTCGGTAGAGCAGTTGACTTTTAATCAA
>CAMFLW010000022.1 GCA_945957575.1 uncultured Aeromonas sp.
CCCAGCAAGCGTAGCCTGCTGGGCTGTGGGTCAGGCTGACCATCACATTAATCCGGAGCCACAAGGGCTCCGGATTGTTCGCCAAACCTGGGGTCTGGCCGGGTCAACCGAGGTTGACGACCGAGGCTTGATTAAGCCTGGTTCTTAACTTCTTTCAGACCGCGGAAAGGAGCTTTGGCACCCAGAGCTTCTTCGATACGGATCAGCTGGTTGTACTTGGCAACACGGTCAGAACGGCTCATGGAACCGGTCTTGATCTGGCCAGCAGCGGTACCAACAGCCAGGTCGGCGATGGTCGCGTCTTCGGTCTCACCGGAGCGGTGGGAGATGACGGCAGTGTAGCCAGCGTCTTTGGCCATCTTGATGGCAGCCAGAGTTTCGGTCAGGGAACCGATCTGGTTGAACTTGATCAGGATGGAGTTGGCGATGCCGTTGTCGATACCGCGCTTCAGGATCTTGGTGTTGGTTACGAACAGGTCGTCACCAACGATCTGGATTTTCTTGCCCAGTTCGGCAGTCTGGTAGGCGAAACCTTCCCAGTCAGATTCGTCCAGGCCATCTTCGATGGAGACGATCGGGAACTTGGTGGTCAGGTCAGCCAGGAAGTCGGAGAAACCGTTGGAGGTGAAGATACGACCTTCGCCTTTCAGGTTGTACTCTTTCTTCTCTGCGTCGTAGAACTCGGAAGCAGCGCAGTCCATAGCCAGGGTGATGTCGGTGCCCAGTTTGTAACCGGCAGCGGCAACGGCTTCAGCGATAACTTCCAGCGCTTCGGCGTTGGATTTCAGGTTCGGAGCGAAACCACCTTCGTCACCAACTGCAGTGTTGTAGCCCTTGGACTTCAGCACTTTGGCCAGGTTGTGGAACACTTCTGCGCCCATGCGAACGGCTTCTTTCAGGGTCTTGGCGCCAACCGGCTGGATCATGAACTCCTGGATGTCGACGTTGTTGTCGGCGTGCTCACCACCGTTGATGATGTTCATCATCGGCAGCGGCATGGAGTAAACACCCGGGGTGCCGTTCAGCTCGGCGATGTGGGCGTACAGCGGCATGCCTTTGGCAGCAGCGGCAGCTTTGGCGTTAGCCAGGGAAACAGCCAGGATGGCGTTGGCGCCGAACTTGGATTTGTTCTCGGTACCGTCGAGGTCGATCATGATCTGGTCAACGGTGGCCTGGTCCTTGGCATCTTTACCCAGCAGAGCTTGAGCGATCGGGCCGTTTACGGCTTCGATGGCTTTCAGCACGCCTTTACCCAGGAAACGGCTCTTGTCGCCGTCACGCAGTTCCAGCGCTTCGCGGGAACCGGTGGACGCGCCAGACGGAGCGGCTGCCATACCAACAAAACCACCTTCCAGGTGAACTTCGGCCTCAACGGTCGGGTTACCACGGGAGTCGATGATTTCACGACCGATCACTTTAACGATCTTGGACATGTGTATTTCCTCAGGTTTCGTAAAAAAACAACAAAAATATGCCAAAAAAAGCGGCTGTGGCACAGTGCCCCAACCGCATTTATTTTCAATTACTTCAAATTACGCTTCTGATACTCGCCTGCCGCCTTCACAAAACCGGCGAACAGAGCGTGGCCATCACGGGGAGTAGAGGTGAACTCCGGGTGGAACTGCGCGGCCACGAACCAGGGGTGATCCGGGATCTCGATGATTTCCACCAACTTCTTGTCGGCGGAGAGACCGGTCACTTTCAAACCTGCCGCTTCAATCTGCGGCAGCAGTTTGTTGTTTACTTCGTAACGATGGCGGTGACGCTCGTAAATAGTCGGGCTGCCGTACATCTGACGCACTTTGGAATCTTCGACCAGGTGGCAGAGCTGGGAACCCAGACGCATGGTACCGCCCAAATCGGACTTCTCGGTACGGGTCTCGACGTTGCCCTCTTCATCAACCCATTCGGTGATGAGGCCGACGACCGGGTACGCGCAATCTTTCTTGAATTCGGAGGAGTGAGCCCCTTCCATGCCCGCTACGTTGCGAGCGAATTCGATCATGGCAACCTGCATGCCGAGGCAGATACCCAGGTAGGGGATCTTGTTCTCGCGGGCATACTGGGCAGCCAGGATTTTGCCTTCCACGCCGCGCTCACCGAAGCCACCCGGCACCAGGATCGCGTCCAGACCTTCCAGCAGCTCGGCGCCACGGGTCTCGATATCCTGAGAATCGATGTACTTGATGTTGACGGAGTGACGGGTCTTGAGACCACCGTGCTTGAGCGCCTCGTTGACGGACTTGTAAGCGTCCGGCAGGGAGACGTACTTGCCGACCATACCGATGGTCACTTCACCAGTCGGGTTGGCCTCTTCGTAGATAACCTGTTCCCACTCGGACAAGTCAGCCTCTTTGCACTCCAGACCGAAACGCTCGGTGAAGTAGGAGTCCAGATTCTGGGATTTCAGCAGTGCCGGGATCTTGTAGATGGAGTCGACGTCTTTCATGGAGATGACGGCGCGCTCGGGCACGTTGCAGAACAGAGCGATCTTGGCGCGCTCGTTGGCCGGAATGGCACGGTCGGAGCGGCAGATCAGCACATCCGGCTGGATACCGATGGAGAGCAGCTCTTTGACGGAGTGCTGGGTCGGCTTGGTCTTCACTTCACCGGCCGCGGCCAGGTAAGGAACCAGCGTCAGGTGCATGAACATGGCATTGTTGCGGCCCACTTCGGCAGCCAGCTGACGAATGGCTTCGAGGAACGGCAGGGACTCGATGTCACCTACGGTACCGCCCACTTCGACGATGGCAACCTGATGGCCTTCGGCACCGGCAATCACCCGCTCCTTGATGGCGTTGGTGATGTGCGGGATAACCTGAATGGTGGCACCCAGATAGTCACCACGACGCTCTTTACGCAGTACGTCGGCGTAGATACGGCCGGTGGTAAAGTTGTTGCGACGGGTCATCTTGGTGCGGATGAAACGCTCGTAGTGGCCCAAATCCAGATCGGTTTCGGCCCCGTCCTCGGTTACGAACACTTCACCATGCTGGGTCGGGCTCATGGTGCCCGGATCCACGTTGATGTAGGGGTCCAGTTTCATGATGGTCACATCCAGACCACGGGCTTCCAGAATGGCTGCCAGAGAAGCTGCGGCAATGCCTTTGCCGAGGGATGAAACAACGCCACCAGTAACAAAAATATATTTGGTCGTCATGCTGAACCTGAAAGAAGTTTAGGGAATTTTAAGGGGTGCTTCGGGGATGAAGCAGGACGGGGAAACAGTATACCAAAAACCCCTCTCCCAAACAATGAGCAAAAATCTATCAGGCTCACCGCCCCCCCATCTTGCGCCAAATCAACTTTGCTCTGTTTCTTTGGCACGATCCCAGGCAGCATCAAGCTTTTCGAGGGTGCAATCGCTCATTTTCAGCCCTTCTGCGGCGATTATCTGCTCAACCTGACGAAAACGACGCTCGAACTTGGCGTTGGCGCCCCGCAGTACCTGCTCGGGGTCCTTGCCCAGATGACGCACCAGATTGACGGTAGCAAACAGCAGGTCGCCGAGCTCGTCGCTCACCCGCGCCTCGTCCACATCGACCATCAGCACCTCTTCCATCACCTCGTCGATCTCCTCGTGGATCTTGTCCACCACCGGCCCCAGGGTCTTCCAGTCAAACCCGACGGTAGCGCAGCGTTTCTGGATCTTAGCGGCGCGGGTCAGGGCCGGCAGCGAGAGCGGGATATCGTCCAGCACGCTCTCTTTGTCGAGCGCCGCCCGCTCTTTGGCCTTTTCTGCTTCCCAGTTCGCTTTCACCGCTTTCTCGTCGCCAAGATCGGCATCCGAGAAGACATGAGGGTGACGGCGAATGAGTTTCTCGCTCACCGTATCGACGATATCGGCAAAGTCGAACAGTCCACGCTCCTTGCCAAGCTGGGCGTAAAACACCACCTGAAACAGCAGGTCACCCAACTCCCCTTTCAGCCCCTGCCAATCTTCGGTCTCGATGGCATCGGCAACTTCGTAGGCCTCTTCCAGGGTGTGCGGCACTATGGTCTGGAAGTTCTGTTTCAGATCCCAGGGGCAGCCGTTTTGCGGGTCACGCAGACGAGCCATGATGTCGAGCAGTTGGGGCAGATCGTAACGTTGGGACATGGGCTACTCACTTTCGATTCGTTAAATGGGGAGGATGCGACATCAGGCCGCGCAGTCGAACAATCTCATGTCGAGCAGCCGGGAGAGGTCATAACGTGGGGACATGGGACATTCGCTTTCAATTCGTTCAAAAAGGGTCGTAAATGCAGACCGGCCACTGGGGCCGGTCGGTTCGCTATCAAAGCCGCTTGGCGCTGATCACGTCGTTAAGCTGACTGAGCTTGGCCAACGCCCGGTTGAAGGCGTTGATGTTGTAAATCTCCAGCTCCATGTCGATCTCGGCGGTCTGCTCGCGCACGTTGGAGCGCGAACGCACCCCCATCACATTGATCTTCTCGTTGGCCAGCACTGTGGTGATATCGCGCAGCAGGCCGGAGCGATCATTGGAGATGATCCGGATGGTGAGGCCGTAACCGCCTGAGTAGTTCTCCCCCCACACAGCATCGATCAACCGCTCCGGATTGCGCCGTGACAGCTCTTTGAGCTGCTCGCAATCTTCCCGGTGGATCGAGACGCCGCGCCCCATGGTGATGAAGCCCTGAATGGAGTCCCCAGGGATCGGTTGACAGCAGCGGGCGATATGGGTCATCAGGTTGCCGACCCCTTCCACCACTATGTGGTCTTTGGGCTTGTGGCGCATCGGCGCGTTGGCCTTCTGCTCCAGCTTCTCCAGCAGGCGGCGATCTTCCTCTTCCGCCGTCGGCTTGTTGTAGCAGGTGTCGAGATAGTTGAGCACCTGGTTGATGCGGATATCGCCGCTGCCGATACCGGCCAGCAGATCGTCGGTGCTCTCCAGATTGAAGCGTCGCAGCATGTTGCCCTTGTCGATCTTGGACATGCTGAGGTTGTGGCGATCCAGCTCCTTCTCGAACAGCTCGCGACCGGCCACGATATTCTTGTCCCGATCCAGCTTTCTGAACCAGGTCGCCACCTTGGCCCGCGCCCGGCTGGAGCGCAAGAAGCCGGCGTTGGGGTTCATCCAGTCGCGGCTCGGGTTCGGCTCTTTCTGGGTGATCACCTCCACCTGATCGCCAGTCTGCAGCGCGTAGGTAAACGGCACTATGCGGCCGTCAATCTTGGCGCCAATGCAGCGGTGGCCGATCATGCTGTGGACGTGATAGGCAAAATCGAGCGGGGTGGCCCCCGCTGGCAGGTCGATGACATCCCCTTTCGGGGTGAAGACGTAGACCCGGTCCTCGAACACCTGACTGCGCAGATCTTCCAGCAGCGAGCCGCTCTCGGAGAGATCCTCCTGCCAGGCGAGCAGCTTGCGCAGCCACTCGATCTTGTCTTCGAAGGTGTTGGCCTTGCCGCCAGCCTGTGCCCCTTCCTTGTAACGCCAGTGTGCCGCGACGCCGAGTTCGGCATCCTGATGCATCTGGTCGGTACGGATCTGGATCTCGACGGTCTTGCCCTCCGGCCCCACCACTACCGTGTGGATCGACTGATAGCCGTTGGGTTTGGGGTTGGCGACGTAGTCGTCAAACTCGCGGGGAATATGGTGGAACTGGGTATGCACGATACCGAGCGCCGCATAGCAATCCTGCAGCCGCTTGGTCACCACCCGCACCGCGCGCACGTCGAACAACTCGTTGAATTCGAGGTGCTTCTTCTGCATCTTGCGCCAGATGCTGTAGATGTGTTTCGGTCGGCCGTATACCTCGGCGTCAACTCCCGCCTCTTTCAGACCATTACGCAGGGATTGCACAAACTCGCGGATGTAGCGCTCGCGGTCGAGTCGCTTCTCGTCGAGCTGCTTGGCGATCTGCTTGTAGGTTTCCGGGTGCAGGTAACGGAAGGCGAGATCTTCCAGCTCCCACTTGAGCTGACCGATACCGAGCCGGTTGGCGAGCGGCGCATAGATGTTGGTGATCTCCTGGGCCATCAGCACCCGGGTCTCTTCATCCGCCTTTTTCGCTTCCCGCAGACAGGCGATCCGCTCGGCCAGCTTGATGACCACCGCACGCACATCCTCGACCATGGCGAGCAGCATGCGGCGCACGTTATCGACCTGCTCCGGCGAGGTTTCGCTACGATGGAGGGTCTGCAGGGAGCGGATGGCTTCCATCTCCAGCACCCCTTCCACCAGCTTGGCGATCTTGGGCCCGAAGTCCTCGTCCATCCGCTCCTGGCTGATGAGACCGGCTTCGACAAAGGGGTAGATGATGGCGGCCTTGAGGGTGCCGAGATCCATGCTGAGCATCAGCAGAATGCCCACCATCTCGACACCGCGCACCAACAGCTTGCTGGTCAACGCCTCGTCACCGAGGGTCAGACAATACTGATAGACGGTTCGCAACTGATCCTTGTCACTGTCACTCAGGGTGAGCGAGCTGACCCACTCCTCCAGAGTGAAGTTGTCTTTCAAATGAATATCGCGAACCGCAACCATGGTATCAATCCTTTAAATTATCGGGCCGAAAGTTGTCACTTCCCCCTCTCATGAGACTGCCTCAAATGGGGATATTCGGCGCGCTTTTCAAGGCATATTGTCCAGAAAGACAATAGAGCGCGCCAACAGGCCCTGCCGCTATACGAGGAGCTAGGTTACCCCAATCCGGCCTGCCCAAACAGCCTGCGTTCAGGTTGGCGCCCTTGCTTACTCCTGCTCAAACAGCGCCATGGACTCCAGATGACCGGTGTGAGGGAACATGTCGAGCATGCCGAGACGCACTAGACGATAGCCCCCTTTCACCAACACCTGACTGTCCCGGGCCAGGGTGACCGGGTTACAGGATACGTAGACCACCCGCTTGGGTGAAAGTTTCACGACGTGTCCCATCACTTCCAGCGCACCGGGGCGAGCCGGATCCAGCAGCACCAGATCAAACCCTTCCCGCGCCCAGGACATACCGACTATGTCATCGCTCAGGTCGGCCTTGTAGAAACGGGCATTGCTGATGCCGTTGCGACGAGCGTTCTCTTCGGCCCGTTGCACCATGGCAAGCTCACCTTCGACCCCCACCACTTCGCGGGCCTGACGGGCCAGCGGCAGGGTGAAGTTGCCGATACCGCAGAAGAGATCGAGCACCTTGTCATCCTTGCTCGCCCCGAGCCATGTCAGCGCCTGCTCCACCATGCTCTGGTTGATGGGGCCGTTGACCTGAATGAAATCCCCGGGAGCAAATGCAAGAGACAGGCCATCCAGCGAGTAGGATGGGGAAAAATGTTGCTGCAGCGCTTCGATACGATCATCGGCCGCCTGCAGATAGAGGTCGATCCCCTGCGCTTTGGCAAACTCCACCAACAGGGCGCGATCCGTCTCGTTGGGGCGACCGGTGTGACGCAGCAACATCATGATCCCCTGCTCGGCCTGGATAAGCTCCGCATGGCCCAGCTCACGCTGGCTCTTCAAGCGATTGAGGCATTCACGCAACGGGGCAATCAGCGTAGAGAGCGGCTCGGCCAGCACCGGACACCCGTCGATCTCCACCAGATCGTTGCTGTTGCGGCGGCGGAAACCGACCCGGGTGCAGCGACCGTTCTTGTCAAATTTGATGGCCAGCCGGCAGACCCGGCGGTAGGCACGATCTTCACCGGTCAGCACCGGCTCCAGTGCTGGCGCCTTGATGTTGCCCAACCGCTCGAACAGGCTGACCAGTCCGGCCGCCTTGGCAGCCTGCTGATCCGCCACCGACATATGCTGGGCGCTGCAACCACCGCACTCGCGGTAGTGACAGCAGAAGGGGGCAATGCGGTTGGCCGCCGGGGTCACCACCTGTTGCAAGGCGGCATGACCATACTGCTTTTTGTCGTCAGTGATACGCGCCTTGACGGTCTCGCCGGGCAGTGCCCCTTCGACAAAGATCGCCTTGCCCTGATGGCGACCGATGCCAACGCAGTGGTGATCGAGGGTGTCTATCGTAAATTCAATGCGTTGGAGCTGGGTGGACTTCTTTTGGGGCTTGAAAAACTGGGCCATAAAACTTGGTGCCTATAGGTGGCTATGTCATGATTGTGGAATCTGCTGCCGCGTATTGTCCCACAAGAATAATAGTATGACCAAACACGGTCTGCGGACCCGCGCCGCCTTGTCCTTTACTCTATTGCCAACCCTGCACATCGGGGGATCAACCGCATGACCAAATACGGCCTTCGGGCGCGTGTGCTCGCCTTCACCATCTTGCCGACTCTGATCATCGGTAGCCTGATGGCCGGTTACTTTACCTTCCACCGCTACCAGCAGCTGGAAAACAACCTCATTGATCAGGGGATCAACATCATAGAGCCGCTGGCCATCGCCAGTGAATATGGCATGACCCAGCACAGCCGCGAATCCCTCAAACGGCTGATCGGCCTGACCCATCGCAAGAACTCGCCGCTCATCAAGTCCATCGCCGTCTTCACCCAGGACAACCAGCTGTTTGTGACCTCGAACTATCACAGGGATTTTAAAAGGCTCAGGCTACCCGATGGCGAGCCCATTCCGGAGCTGACCAGCGTGACGTTTCAGGGTGATAACATCATTTTGCGCACCCCTATCCAGGCCGAAACCAGTCTGGATGGCTTCCCGCTGCCCAGCGATGTGGAGCCGCCGATGATCGGTTACATCTCGATGCAGATGACCACGGATCGCGCCATGCTGCTCCACTACCGCGATACCTTCTTCGCCATCATCATGGTGCTGTTCGGGGTCGCCGTCAGTACCCTGTTTGGCTTCCGCCTGGTCAAGAGTGTGACCCAGCCCATCACCAACATGGTGCAGGCGGTGCACAAGATCCGTGAAGGGCGGCTCGATACCCGGGTCAGCGGTCAGCTCACCGGCGAGCTGGACATGCTGAAAAACGGCATCAACGCCATGGCCAAGGCACTCTCCGAATATCACGAGGAGATGCAGCAGAATATCGATCAGGCCACCTCGGATTTGCGCGAGACGCTGGAGCAGATCGAGATCCAGAACGTCGAGCTCGACATGGCCAAGAAGCGGGCGCAGGAGGCAGCACGGGTCAAATCGGAGTTTCTGGCCAATATGTCCCACGAGCTGCGCACCCCGCTCAACGGCGTCATCGGTTTTACCCGCCAGCTGCTCAAGACCAGCCTCACACCAAGTCAGACCGACTACATGCAAACCATCGAGAAGTCGGCGCGCAATCTGCTTGGCATCATCAACGACATTCTCGACTTCTCCAAGCTGGAGGCGGGCAAGCTGCAGCTGGAGCATATCCCCTTCAGCCTGCGCGACACCCTCAACGAGACCATGCACCTGCTCGGCCCCAGCGCACACGACAAGCAACTGGAGCTCTCTTTGCGGGTCGATGCGGATGTCCCCGATACCCTCACCGGCGACCCCATGCGTCTGCAGCAGGTGCTGACCAACCTCACCGGCAACGCCATCAAATTCACCGAACAGGGCAACGTGGATGTCCATATAGAACAGCTGGGCAGCAGCAACCACAAGGTGAGGCTCAACGTGCGGATCCAGGATACCGGCATCGGCATCTCGGAGGAGCAGCAGCGCCAGCTGTTCCAGGCCTTCAATCAGGCCGACTCCTCCATCTCCCGTCGTTATGGCGGCACTGGCCTGGGTCTGGTCATCACCCAGAAGCTGGTGCAGCAGATGGGCGGTCAGATCCGTTTTGAATCGGAGCTTGGCAAGGGTTCAATCTTCTCGTTCAGTCTGGATGTGGAGGTCTCCCCCCTGCCCCAAACCGACCAACTGCCGCTGGATCGGATCCGTGGCAAGCGGCTCTGGCTGCTGGAGCCGGATCCCTTTGCCCGCGCCTCGCTGCAAGCACTGTTGGCCGAATGGCAGCTCGATGTACAACTACAGGCGAGCGACGCGCCCTGGCCCGAGCTGAGCGAGCAGGAGATGGTGATCATCGGCAGCAGTACCCTGCATACACCAGAGCAGGTGATCGCACGCCTCGACAGCCTGAACGGCCAGCAGCAAAACACCATAGTGCTGCTCAGCAGTCACGAGCCGGCACTCTACGAGGCGATGCTGACCCACGGTGCCCAGCACAGCCTCTCCAAACCGGTCAACCATCGCAAGCTGCTGCACGCCCTGCTCTCGCCGGAAGCGAGCAGCCAGCGGCTGCCCGCACAACCTGCGCCGCGCCAGTTGCTGCCGATCAAGGTACTGGCAGTGGATGATAACGCCGCCAACCTCAAGCTGATCGCCGCCATGCTCAAGGAGATGGTGAGTCAGGTGGTGGTATGCAAGAACGGCAAGGAGGCGGTCAAACAGGCCCAGAGCCAGCCGTTCGACATCATCTTCATGGATATCCAGATGCCGATCATGGATGGCATCAGCGCCACCCAGGCGATCCGCAGCCAGTCCCTCAATACCGAAACCCCGATCGTGGCGGTGACCGCTCACGCCATTCCTGGTGAACGGGAGCGCCTGATCCGGCAAGGGATGGATGACTATCTGGCCAAGCCCATCGACGAGAGCATGCTGGCCAGACTCATCACCGACTTTGCCCATCGCCGCCACCAGAGCGTCGGCGAGCAGCAGATCGACTGGGCACTGGCGGTGCGTCAGGCGGCTGGCAAGGAGGATCTGGCCAGAGAGATGCTGACCATGCTGCTGGCCAGTTTCGACGAGGTGGAACCTGTGCTGGATAGCGCGCTGGCTGGCGAAATAGAGGACAGCGAAGTGCTGGCCCAGCTCCATCGTCTCAACGGCGGCTGTGCCTACTCGGGGGTGCCCGGTCTGCAGCGGCTGCTGTCACAACTGGAGCAACAGCTGCGCGACGGCGTGCCGGTCAGCGAGCTGGAGCCCGAGCTGCTGGAGCTGCAGGATGCCCTTGATCTGGTGCGCCAGGAGGCGCCCCGTTATCTCGGCAAGGCTTGATGAGCTTGACCTGAACTGTATCGGCTCCCGCTTTTTCTGACGCGAGGGCCGCCAGATGGTAAAGTTGCGCCGTTTACACAGGAGTCAGCATGACCAACAACGATATTCTGCGCCGTCTGCGCTACGCCCTCACCATCAGCAACGACGAGATGGTCGAGATGTTTGCCAAGGGCAATCTGGCCATCGACCATGCCCAACTGCACGGCTGGCTGATGAAAGAGGCCGAAGAGGGAGAAGTGCAGGAAGCGGGCTATGCCGCCTGCCCCGACTCCGCCCTGAGCCAGTTCCTCGACGGTCTCATCGTCACCCGCCGCGGAGTGCGGGAAGATGCGCCGCCCCAGGTGGTGCCAAACCGGATCAACAACAACCTGATCCTGCGCAAGCTGCGCATCGCCCTCAACTTCAAGGAAGAGGATATGCTCGGCACGCTCAAGCTCGCCGACTTCAACCTCTCCAAGTCCGAGCTGAGCGCACTGTTCCGCGCCAAGGATCACAAGCACTATCAGGATTGCGGGGATCAGATCCTGCGCAACTTCCTGCTCGGCCTCACCGCCAAATACCGCAGCTAACTGCACCGCTCAACCGGCAGGCCAGCAGCCATGACGAAGCGCCTCTCCATCACACTGCCCAAACGTCGAGCAGTCAGGGGATGGCGCATCGCCACATCGCTGCTTCTCGGCACGCTGCTTGGCTCTTTGCTGCAAGGCTGCAACCAGCAGAGCTACCAGCTCTCCACTCGCTATCAGAGCGCCAACCAGAACGAGCGCATCGCCTTTCTCATCCTCCACTACACCGATGAGGATAACGCCCACTCCCTGCGCCTCTTGACCAAGCCGGAGCACAAGGTGAGCGCCCACTACCTGATCCCCCGTGGCAGCCGCGAGACACCGCTCCCCGTCTATCAGCTGGTGCCGGATAGCCAGCGTGCCTGGCATGCAGGGCGCAGCCGCTGGCACCAATATGCCGGGCTCAATGCCAGCTCCCTTGGCATCGAGATCGTCAACCTCGGCTATCCGCCGGAAGATGAGCCGCTGGCCCCGGATGCCCGCCGCTGGCAACCCTATACCCCGCAGCAGATTGCCGCCGTCGGCGCCCTCAGTCGGGAGCTGGTCGCCCACTACCAGATTCCACCGACCCAGGTGCTGGGCCACAGCGATGTCGCCCCCGAACGCAAGCAGGATCCCGGCCCCCACTTCCCCTGGCGCCAGCTCTATCTTGAGTACGGCGTCGGCGCCTGGCCAGATGAAAGCCGGGTGGCAGCGCTGCTCGCCAGTACTCTGCCCGAATGGAGTAGCAGCATGTGGCAGCAGCAACTGGCTCGCTACGGCTACAGCCTGTCACAGAGCGGCCAGTGGGACGAACAGAGCCGCGCCGTCATGCGTGCCTTCCAGCTCCACTTTCGCGCCGATAAAGTCGATAGCGAACCGGATAGCGAGTGTCAGGCCATCCTGATGGCCCTGCTCGAGAAGTACCCAAACTAGCCCACCCTTTCACCACTTCCCTCCCCGCTTTGATAGCCACTCGCTATCAAACTGTTAGGTACGAGCGATTATCCCTTCAAATAACAAGGGGTTAATCTGAGTTCGTTCCAAGACAGATTGTCTAACCCGATTTCCTTATCTGGAGGTGAATGATGAAAAGCCCGATTGGTCTTGATACCGCTCAATCACAAGCTCTGGCTGCCGAGCTGAACAAGTTGCTGGCCAGCTACCAGATCCTCTACATGAACGTCCGCGGCTTCCACTGGAATATCCGTGGCAACCAGTTCTTCGAGCTGCACCTGAAGTTCGAGGAGATCTACAACGACCTGCTGCTGAAAGTCGATGCCCTGGCAGAACGCATCCTGACCCTGGATAGCGTGCCGCTGCACAGCTTCAGCGACTACATCAAGGTCTCAGCCATTCCCGAACAGAAAGGGCTGCACGACGGTCGTGCCTGTGTCGAATCCCTGCTGGGGAGCTTCCGTGAACTGCTGGTGGCTCAGCGCCGTATTCTGGCTCAGGCCGCCGATGCTGGTGATGAAGGGACAGCGTCCATTCTCTCCGACTATGTCCAGCAGCAGGAGAAACTGGTCTGGATGCTGCGCGCCTACCTGGCCTGACCCGTTGTTGAAGTGAGCTTTGTTGCAAACCTGAGTTGTCTCTCCTTTTATCCACCCGCTTGCCGCCCTGTTTGGGCGGCTTTTTTGTTTTTGATCTGCATCAAGGGAAGCTTAATTGGCAAATTGAATGTCTATTAAGTTTTTCGCGAGGGGAATAGAATCGGCACAAAACAAACAACTGAAATGTCCAATTAGGAGAGGCATGATGTTTTGTGTGCAATGTGAACAGACAATTCGTACCCCGGCTGGCAATGGCTGTGCCTACGCACAAGGTATGTGCGGCAAGACGGCGGAAACCTCGGATCTGCAGGATGTGCTGATCTACACCCTGCAGGGGCTCAGCGCCTGGGCGCTGGCCGCCCGTGAGCAGGGCATCATAGATCGCGAAATCGATGCCTTCGTGCCCAAGGCCTTCTTCGCCACCCTCACCAACGTCAACTTCGACTCGAATCGCATCGTGGCCTATGTCAATCAGGCCCTCGCCTATCGCCAGCTGCTGGCCGATCGTCTGGCTGGGCTAGCGGTGCAGGTAAGCGACTTGCCGTCATCCGCCCACTTCGAGCCCGGTGCCGAACTGCTGGAACAGCTCGCTCATGCCGCGCCAGCCGCCCCCAATCGGGGCAAGAGTGAGGTGAACGAGGACATCATGGGGCTGCGTCTGCTCTGCCTTTACGGCCTCAAGGGCGCTGCAGCCTACATGGAGCACGCCCGGGTGCTGGATCAGCAGAGTGACGAGGTAGCCGCCGAATTCCACCGCATCATGAGCTGGCTCAGCACAGACCCGAGCGAAATGGGTCGGCTGTTCAGCTGTGCCATGGAGATCGGTCAGCTCAACTTCAAAATCATGGCGATGCTGGATCTGGGTGAAACCAGCGCCTTCGGCCATCCGGAACCGACCCAGGTCAGGGTCACCCCCATCCCCGGCAAGTGCATTCTGGTCTCCGGCCACGACATGATGGATCTCAAGCTCATTCTGGAGCAGACCAAGGGGACCGGCATTCATGTCTACACCCACGGCGAGATGCTGCCCGCGCTGGCCTACCCCTTCTTCAAGCAGTACCCCCATCTGGTGGGCAACTACGGCTCCGCCTGGCAGAACCAGCAGAAGGAGTTTGCCAACTTCCCGGGCGCGGTAGTGATGACCTCCAACTGCATCATCGACCCGAACGTGGGCAACTACTCGGACCGCATCTTCACCCGCTCCATCGTCGGCTGGCCGGGCGTAACCCATCTTGAGGGAGATGATTTCTCCGCCGTGATCGCCAAGGCACAAGCGCTGGAAGGCTTCAAGCACACCGAGCTCGAGCACTTCATCACCATCGGCTTTGCCCGCAACGCTCTGACGCAGGCCGCCCCCGCGGTGATTGAGAAGGTCAAGGCCGGAGAGATCAGCCACTTCTTCCTGGTGGGTGGCTGTGACGGTGACAAGGCCGAGCGCGCCTACTTCACCGAGTTTGCCAAGGCGGCGCCGCGTGACAGCCTGCTGCTCACCCTGGGCTGCGGCAAGTACAAGTTCAACAAGCTCGATTTTGGCGATATCGGCGGCATTCCGCGCCTACTGGACGTGGGCCAGTGCAACGATGCCTACTCAGCCATCCAGCTGGCACTGGCACTCTCAGAGGCGTTCGAGTGCGGGGTCAACGATCTGCCGCTGACGCTGGTGCTCTCCTGGTTCGAGCAAAAAGCCATCGTCATTCTGCTCACCCTGCTCTCCCTCGGGGTGAAAGACATCCGTACCGGCCCGACCGCCCCGGCCTTCCTCACCCCGGCGCTGCTCAAAGTGCTGGAGGAGCAATTCGGTCTGAAAGGAACCACCACGGCCGAGGCTGACTTGGCCGAGATCCTGGCGGCCTGATCGGCACCTCATGTTGTAATCGTTTGGCGAGCCGCCCGGCTCGCCTTTTTTCTGGACCCGGCTTTTTCACCAGACGTTTTTCAACCCGTTTCAAACCTAAGGAGCCTTGTGATGACCTCTCTCACGCTCACCTGCATTGGCCGCCAACAGAACACCCACGACGTCGTGAGCTGGCAGCTGGTACCGGTTGCAGGCAGCCTCCCTCCCGTACTGGCTGGCCAGTGCATCACCCTGCACACCGATATCGACGGCCAGCCCCACTGCCGCGCCTATACCCTCTCCTCCAGTCCGCAGGATGCCTGCTGGCAGGTCACCATCAAGGATGTGGGGCTGGTCTCCCACCATCTGCACCAGACCTTGCAGGTGGGGGACAAGATCCGGATCGATGGCCCGTTCGGCGATTTCAATCTGACCACCCTGCCCTGCGAACGGCCGCTGCTGCTCAGTGCCGGTTCCGGCATCACCCCCATGTGGGCCATGTTGCGGGACGAGCTGGCCAAACGGCCAGACGCCGATATCCGCTTTATTCACAGTGCCCGCTCGCCGGAGGATGTGATCTTCGCAGACGAGCTGGCAGCCCTGGCCGAGGCTCATCCCGGTGTACGGCATGCCCTGATCCTGGAACAGGCCCCTGCAGATCACCCCTGGATGGGCAGACTCACCCCCGCCATGCTGGCCGAGCTGGCCCCAGACCTGCTCGCACGCCACGTCTATCTGTGCGGGCCCGCGCCTTACATGGCTACAGTCTGCACCATGCTGGCGGAGCTGGGACTGCCGCCGGAGCAACTGCATCAGGAGTCCTTTGGTCTTCCCCCAGCAGAGCCAGCCACGACCACCAGCGACCACTTCTGGCTGACCCTGAAAAAGAGTGGCAAAAAGGTGAAGATCCTGCCTGGTCAGACCCTGCTGGCGGCGCTGGAAGCTGCGGGTGAAACCATGATGGCAGCTTGCCGCGCAGGCGTATGCGGCAGCTGTCGTTGCACCACCACAGGTGACATCGAGCGCCAGAGCGTGATGACCCTGAGTGCACAGGATCTGGAGAGCGGCGTTGCCCTGGCCTGCTCCTGCACCGCGCAAGGGGATATCAGCCTCGACTATTAAGGCGTGGCAAAGGCGTCATCAATATCTCAATCTTTCCCCGAGCGGGCAGGACGAGTAGACTCTGCCCCAGTTTCACCAGAACACGGGATAAAAAATGACAATACTGGTCACAGGGGGCGCCGGCTATATCGGCTCCCACACCCTGGTTGAGCTGCTCGGCGCGGGGCAGCAGGTCGTGGTGCTGGACAACCTCTCCAACTCCTCACCAGAGTCACTCAAGCGGGTCGAGCAGATCACCGGCAAACCAGTCACCTTCGTTGAAGGGGATGTGCTGGACAGAGCCTGCCTGCAGCAGCTGTTCGCCAACCACCAGATCGAAGCGGTGATCCACTTCGCCGGTCTCAAGGCGGTCGGGGAGTCGAGCCAGATCCCGCTCACCTACTATCAGAACAACATCAGCGGCACCCTGGTGCTGTGTGAGGAGATGGCCAGGGCCGGGGTTTTCCGGCTGGTATTCAGCTCCTCAGCTACCGTCTATGGCGATCCCGCCTCGGTGCCACTGCGGGAAGATTTCCCCACCAGCGCCACCAACCCCTACGGTCGATCCAAGCTGATCGTCGAGGAGATCCTGCGTGATCTGTTCAAATCCGATCCCCGCTGGGCCATCGTGCTGCTGCGCTACTTCAACCCGGTCGGCGCCCACGAGAGTGGCCTGATAGGCGAAGATCCCAACGGCATCCCCAATAACCTGCTGCCCTATATCAGTCAGGTCGGTGTGGGCAAGCTCAAGGAGCTGGGGGTATTTGGCAACGACTACCCGACGCCGGACGGTACCGGGGTGCGCGATTACATCCATGTGGTGGATCTGGCCATCGGCCACCTCAAAGCACTGGCGCGCATCAAGCGCGACACCGGCGTCTTCACCTACAACCTGGGCACCGGTCAGGGCTACTCGGTACTGGAGATGGTCAAGGCGTTTGAAGCGGCCAGCGGCCGACTCATTCCCTACCAGATCAAACCCCGTCGCCCGGGCGACATCGCCGAGTGCTGGGCCGAGCCGACGCTGGCCCGTGCCGAGCTGGGCTGGCAGGCAGAGCGCGGTCTGGAACAGATGATGGCCGATACCTGGCGCTGGCAAAGCAACAACCCGAACGGCTATCAAGACTGATGATCTAGCGGGCTGATAACAGAACGCCCCGGCATGAAGATGTCGGGGCGTTCTGTTTTTGCTGCGCTCAATCAGTGAGCCTGACTACGCAGCAGTGGCAAAGGGGCCAGATAGGGAACGATTCGCGCAATCAGGCGATCCGATAGCGGGGTCAGCAGCAACCAGGGCAGGCAGAGAGTCGCCATCCCCAGCGCACCGACATAGACATCGGTAAACCAGTGGGCCCCTGCCAGAATGCGTGGCGCGGAAAAGAGCGGCACCATCAGTAATGCGGTGCTCCCCGCCCAGCGCGGCAGGTAGCGCAGAGCATAACCTGCAAAGATCATCAGGAACAGGGCGTGATCCCCGGGGAAGCTGTCACCGGAAGAGTCCTTGGTCGGGATCTCACTGAGATGAGTGACTCGCAGGGCGTCGCTCACCATCAGGGTCGGGCTGGGGCGCGCCACCGGCAGCTGGTGGCCAAGCTGGTTAATCACCACTGCGCTCAGCAGCATCACTATGCCCATCGCCACCAGTTGGCGACGGCCCGCCAGATCCCGGGCAAAGAAGCTACGGGCCAGGATTATTCCCATGCAGCCCAGCACCACCAGATCGAACAACCGGTTGTTGGTGATGGCTACCAAATCCGCCCAGTGGGCAGACTCACCAAGCCAAGCGTTGACGGTGTGAAAAATCGCGAGATCCCACCGAGCCCAAGGACCATGAGCGGGCAGCGCAGCCCAACTGATGGCCACCAGACCACCGACCAGATAGCAGAGCAGGAACTTGCCCATGGGGACTCTCCGTTGGAAAAAGGGCGATATCGTAAAACTGTAGGGTCCGTCACAAAATCGAAGAATTGTAAGAAATTGCGACACAATATAAAGCCTCAAATAAAGCCCTGAAATCTATTCAAACCTCACACACCCCAACAGTGATAAGATTTCTGCCTCCGGTGTAGCATCTGTGGGCCTCTCACCATGAGTGCGGCTTGTGCCACCACCGCAACACCCCCTAGAATGCGCACTTCCCTTTACTGCGAAAGGAAGCGGTATGCATATTCACATTCTCGGGATCTGCGGCACCTTTATGGGTGGTCTGGCGGTGTTGGCAAAACAGCTTGGTTACCGGGTGACCGGTTCAGACGCCAACGTCTATCCCCCCATGAGTACCCAGCTCGAGCAACAGGGTATCGAACTGACCGAGGGCTATGACCCCTCCCAGCTTGATCCGGCGCCGGATCTGGTGGTGGTCGGCAACGCCATGAGCCGCGGTAACCCCTGTGTGGAATATGTACTGAACCGCAATCTGCCCTATATCTCCGGCCCCCAGTGGCTGCTGGAGCACGTGCTGCAGGATCGCTGGGTACTGGCCGTTGCCGGTACCCACGGTAAGACCACCACCGCCAGTATGCTGGCCTGGGTGCTGGAGTACGCCAAGCTGGAGCCCGGTTTCCTTATTGGTGGCGTGCCGGGTAACTTCCCGGTCTCCGCCCGTCTCGGCTCTGCCCCCTTCTTCGTCATCGAAGCAGACGAGTATGACTGCGCCTTCTTCGACAAGCGCTCCAAGTTCGTCCACTACCATCCGCGCACCCTGGTGATGAACAATCTGGAGTTCGACCACGCGGACATCTTCCCGGATCTCGCCGCCATCCAGCGCCAGTTCCACCACCTGATGCGCACCGTACCGAGCAATGGCCGGGTGCTGTTCCCGCAAGCCGATGACAACCTCACCGCCGTGCGCAAGATGGGCTGCTGGAGCGAAGTGGAGCTGGTCGGTCAGGACGACGCCAAGTGGAAAGCGGTCAAGCTGGCCGATGACGGCTCCGCCTTCGAGGTGTGGCTGGATGGCGAAAAGCAGGGCGAGGTGCACTGGGAGTGCATCGGCGAGCACAACGTCAACAACGGTCTGATGGCTATCGCGGCGGCCCGCCATGCCGGCGTGATGGTGGAACACGGTATTGCGGCGCTCTGCCAGTTCAAATCTCCCAAGCGGCGGATGGAGCTCAAGGGCGAGGTAGCTGGCATCAGCGTCTATGACGATTTTGCCCACCACCCCACCGCCATCGAGACCACCCTCGGCGGCCTGCGCGCCAAGGTCGGCGGGTCACGCATTCTGGCGGTGCTGGAGCCACGCTCCAACACCATGAAACTGGGGGTCCATAAGGAGGAGCTGGCTGGCTGCTTCGAGTGCGCTGACGAGGTGTTCTTCTTCCAGCCGCCCAACATTGGCTGGGATCTCGGCGAGGTGACGGCCCATATGACCCGACCAGCCAAGGTGTTCAACGATCTGGAGACCCTGATCAACCGGCTGGTGGCCGAGAGCCGCGATGGCGACCATATTCTGATCATGAGCAACGGCGGCTTCGGCGGCATTCATGACAAGCTGATCGCCCGCCTCAAGGATTATCACGGCGAACTATGAACAAAGCGATCACCCTGGCGCTGACCGGCGCCTCTGGCGCCCCTTACGCCCTGCGCCTGCTCCAGTGTCTGGTACAGGCGGACTATCGGGTCTACCTGCTCGCCTCCTCGGCGGCACGAGTGGTACTCAAGACCGAGCAGCAGCAGGAGTGGCCCGGCTCGCCGAAAGAGCTCTCTGCCTATCTCTGTCGCCAATATGGCGCCAAGGAGGGGCAGATAGTCGCCTGCGGCAAGGAGGAGTGGTTCTCGCCGGTGGCCTCCGGCTCGGCGGCGCCCAAGCAGATGGTGGTCTGCCCCTGCTCCATGGGCACCGTCTCGGCCATTGCCAACGGCACCTCCGACAACCTGCTGGAGCGGGCGGCGGACGTGGTGATCAAGGAGCGCGGCCAGCTCATTCTGGTGCCCCGCGAGAGCCCCTTCTCGGCGATCCATCTGGAGAACATGCTGAAACTGGCACGGCTCGGGGTGACCATCATGCCCGCTGCGCCGGGTTTCTATCATGAGCCGAAAAGCATCGCGGATCTGGTGGACTTTATGGTGGCGCGGATCCTCGATCATCTGGGTGTCGAGCATGCGCTGACCCGCCGCTGGGGCTATGGCCACGGTTGAGCTGACCAGACCAACAGGATAAAAAAACGGCGCCACTCAATGAGTGGCGCCGTTTTTTCGTTAAGTCGTGTTAGCGAGCCTGAATTGGCGCCGTCACGTACTTGAACAGGAAATCTGTCACCTCTTCGCGCGCCGGGCGCTGAGGTTGATTGATCATCTGCATCATCACATAACCAAAACCGGTCAGAGAGCGGGCCAGATCCTGTGCCGACAGCACGCTGGTTATCTCCCCTGCATCCATGGCAGTTTGCAGCTCACTGGCAATCAGCTCAAGGCAGTGATCGAGCAGCCGGGTATAGCGGGGCCATACCTCTTCCCGAACCGAGGAACTCCACTCCAGCCAGATACCGGCATAATCCGGTTGATCGTAGGCAGCATCGACAGAGAGACGTACATGACGCTGGATCTTGTCGAAAATGGAGCCCTGGTCACCGTATGCCTGTGACAGCGTCTGGTTCACGAAGCGTTCGATCTCGGCCAATACCTCATCTACCAACTCCTCGCGGGTGTTGAAATAGTTGAAGACGGTGGCCACAGAGACCTTGGCCTGCTCGGCGATTTCGGCGTGACCGGCACGACCGATACCGCGGCGGGAGAACACTTCGATGGCACATTCCATCAGTTGATTGCGACGAGCCTCCGGCGACAGCCGGGTACGACGTCGTATTTCTGCGCGTGGTTCCATAGTTTTTATCATCTAATAGTTATTGATTATGGTGTTTATAGTATTGTAACTAATCATGCCTGAGTGCCTGCTAACTCTATCAATTAAAATAAGCCGATAAAAGCACCACGTATATATGGCGCCTCTCGACACGGGTGGTAGAATCATCGGTTTTGATGTTCATGAATGGCCAAATCCCCTTTGGCCTTATGGGAGTAAGTGATGAAACACACTGTCGAGGTGATGATCTCCGAGGCTGAAGTCGCCGCCCGGATCGCCAAATTGGGTGAAGAGATCACCGCCCGCTATCAGGGTTCTGACGAAGTCGTGATGATTGCGCTGCTGCGCGGCTCCTGCATCTTCCTGGCCGACCTCTGCCGTCAGTGCCAGCTACCCATCACCCTGGACTTCATGACCGCCTCCAGCTATGGATCCGGCATGCACAGCACCCGTGATGTGCGCATCCTCAAAGATCTGGATGACGACATCAAGGGCAAGGATGTGGTGATCGTCGAAGACATCATCGACACCGGGTACACCCTCAACAAGGTGCGCGAGATCCTCTCCCTGCGTGAGCCGAAATCCCTTGCCATCTGCACCCTGCTGGACAAACCCTCCCGCCGCGAAGTGCAGGTGCCGGTTGACTGGATTGGCTTTGCCATCCCGGATGAATTCGTGGTCGGCTGCGGCATCGACTACGCCCAGAAGTACCGCAACCTGCCCTTCATTGGTAAAGTGGTACCACAAGAGTAAACAAGGTTATAACCCCCCCCAGAATGGGATGACTCTCAACCATTTTCTGTCTGCAGGCGGCCTCGGTCGCCTTTTCTGTATCGAGCCGGATTCAACCATCACAGAGGTTGCAATGAACGCACTGGAAATCAGCGGCCTGAAAAAGACCTATCAGGGGGGCGTCGAAGCCCTTAAAGGCATCGATCTCACCGTCAGGCAGGGGGATTTCTTCGCCCTGCTCGGCCCCAACGGGGCGGGCAAGTCCACCACCATCGGCGTTATCAGCTCGTTGGTGAACAAGAGTGGCGGCAAGGTGAAGGTATTCGGCTATGACATCGACACCCATCTGGAACAGGCCAAGGCCCAGCTCGGGCTGGTGCCGCAGGAGTTCAACTTCAGCCAGTTCGAGAAGGTGATCCAGATTGTCACCCATCAGGCCGGTTTCTACGGCGTGCCCAAGGCAGAAGCGAAAATTCGCGCCGAGAAGTACCTGCGCCAGCTCGATCTGTGGGAGAAGCGCGACATGCCGGCCCGCACCCTCTCCGGCGGCATGAAGCGCCGCCTGATGATCGCCCGCGCCCTGATGCACGAGCCCAAGCTGCTGATCCTCGATGAACCGACCGCCGGGGTAGATATCGAGATCCGCCGCTCCATGTGGAGTTTCCTCAAGGATCTCAACGAGCAGGGCGTCACCATCATCCTCACCACCCACTATCTGGAAGAGGCGGAGATGCTCTGCCGCAACATCGGCATCATCGACAAGGGTCGCCTGATCGAGAACACCAGCATGAAAAACCTGCTGGGCAAGCTGGGCCGCGAGACCTTTCTGCTCGATCTGGCGCCAGGTTCTGCCGTACCAAACGTGCCCGAATTCAACGGCCGCATGCCGGATGAGCGCACCCTGGAAGTGGATCTCGACAAGAGCCAGTCCCTCAACAGCCTGTTCGAGCAGCTGTCACACCAGCAGGTACAGGTACTGAGCATGCGCAACAAAGCCAACCGGCTGGAAGAGCTGTTTGTCACCCTGGTCGAAGAGGGGAGAAGAGCATGAACCTGACCACTTACTACATCGCCTTCAAGAGCATTCTGGCCAAAGAGGTGAGTCGCTTTACCCGGATCTGGATCCAGACCCTGGTGCCACCCGCCATCACCATGAGCCTCTACTTCGTCATCTTCGGCAACCTGATCGGTTCGCGCATCGGTGACATGGGCGGCTTCACCTACATGGAGTTCATCGTGCCCGGCCTCATCATGATGTCGGTGATCACCAACTCCTACTCCAACGTCGCCTCCTCCTTCTTCAGCGCCAAGTTCCAGCGCAACGTGGAGGAGCTGCTGGTGGCGCCGGTGCCCAACTACGTCATCATCGCCGGTTACGTGGGTGGTGGCGTGGCACGCGGCCTCTGCGTCGGTCTCATCGTCACCCTGGTGTCGCTCTTCTTCGTGCCGCTGCAGATCCACCATCTGTTCAGCGTCTGCGTGACCGTGCTGCTGACCGCCATCCTCTTCTCGCTGGGTGGCCTCATCAACGCGGTGTTTGCCAAGACTTTCGACGACATCAGCATCATCCCCACCTTCGTGCTGACGCCGCTCACCTATCTGGGCGGGGTGTTCTACTCCATCAGCCTGCTGCCCTCCTTCTGGCAGGGGGTCTCCCAGGTAAACCCCATCATCTACATGGTGAACGCGTTCCGTTTCGGCTTCCTCGGTATCTCCGACGTACCGCTCGGCACCGCCTACCTCATCATCATCGGCTTCATCGTCGCCCTCTACGGTCTGGCCTGGTGGCTTATCTCGCGCGGCACCGGTCTGCGCCACTGATAGCCAAAACGGGCACCTCGCGGTGCCCGTTTTTTATCTCCCTCCAAATGTTGCCACTTCCACCAACTAGCGACCTTCGCAATAACCTGCCTCTTATTAAGGATTTACCTGACGCCTTGTGATCCACCGCAACTTTCGAATTACCCCCAAAGGTATAATTCTCGCGGTTGGACGTGCCGTCACGGATGGCACATCCGTCTCTTCAATTCTTTCATCAGGGCAGGATCGCCTATGTCACTTATCACCGAGTTGCCAGCCATTTTCGATAGTTTTTCAGATGCCCGTCGTCAGGGCTTTCTGGCTGTGATGGCACTCAAGGAGCGACAGATCCCCCTGGTCGGCACCTACTGCACCTTTATGCCGCAGGAGGTGGCGATGGCAGCCGGCGCCGTGGTGGTATCGCTCTGCTCCACCAGCGACGAGACCATCGAGGAGGCCGAGAAAGACCTGCCTCGCAACCTCTGTCCGCTGATCAAGAGCAGCTACGGTTTCGGCAAGACCGACAAGTGCCCCTACTTCTACTTCTCCGATCTGGTGGTGGGGGAAACCACCTGCGACGGCAAGAAGAAGATGTACGAGTACATGGCCGAGTTCAAACCGGTGCATGTGATGCAGTTGCCCAACCGCGCCGATGACGAAGCCTCCCGCACCCTGTGGCGCAGCGAAATCGTCCGCTTCAAGGAGTTGCTGGAGCAGCAGTTCGGCAAGCCCATCAGCGAGCAGGCATTGCGAGACGCCATCGTGCTGAAAAACCGCGAGCGCCGCGCGCTGGCCGATTTCTACCGGCTGGGCCAGCTCAATCCGCCGGCACTCAGCGGTACCGACCTGCTCAAGGTGGTCTATGGTGCCACCTTCCGCTTCGACAAGGAGCAGCTCATCGGCGAGCTGCAGGAGATGACCCGCCGCATCAAGGCCGAGTATGCCGAGGGCAAGCGGCTCGATGCCCGTCCGCGCATCCTCATCACCGGCTGCCCCATCGGCGGCGCAGCTGACAAGGTGGTGCGCCTCATCGAGGAGCACGGCGGCTGGGTGGTAGGTTACGAGAACTGCACCGGCGCCAAGGCGACCGAGCAGTGCGTCAGCGAACAGGGCGACCCGTTCGATGCGCTGACCGACAAGTATCTGGCCATCGGCTGCTCCTGCATCTCCCCCAACCACCAGCGCATGAAGCTGCTGAGCCAGATGGTGGAGGAGTATCAGGCAGACGGGGTGATCGATGTGATCCTGCAGGCCTGCCACACCTATGCGGTGGAGTCGCTCGCCATCAAGCGCCATGTGCGCGAACGCCATGGCATCCCCTACATGGCAGTCGAGACCGACTACTCCAGCGCCGACAAGGGACAACTGGCGACCCGGCTGGCCGCCTTTATCGAAATGCTGTGAGGAGGCGTAGTGTCACTCTCCATCGGGATTGACTCGGGCTCCACCGCGACCAAGGGGATCCTGTTCGACCACAGGGATGGCGGGCGTATCGTCCGCCGTTTTCTGGTACCGACCCCCTTTCGTCCGCTGGCCGCCATCGAGCAAGGCTGGGAGGAGCTCTCGGCCGATTTGCCAGAGCGCCCCCACCTGACCCTGACCGGCTATGGCCGGGATCTGGCGTCGTTCGCCGATCGCCGGGTTACCGAGATCTCCTGCCACGGGCTGGGGGCTCGCCTGCTCTGCCCGTCGGTACACACCGTCATCGATATCGGCGGGCAGGATAGCAAGGTGATCCAGCTCGATAGCGACGGCAACCTCACCGACTTTCTGATGAACGACAAGTGCGCCGCCGGTACCGGTCGCTTTCTCGAGGTGATCACCCGCACTCTGGGTGCCCGGGTAGAGCAGCTTGACGAACTGCTGCAAGGGGCCGAGCCCCACGACATCAGCAGCATGTGCACCGTGTTTGCCGAATCGGAGGCGATCAGCCTGCGTTCGGCGGGCATTCCCGCCGAGTCGATCCTGGCCGGCATCGTCCGCTCCATGGCCCGGCGTAGCGCCAACTTTATCGGCCGCCTCGGCGCCAGACCGAGCGTGCTCTTTACCGGCGGCGTCAGCCACTGCGCCACCTTCCGCCACTATCTGGCCGAAGGGGTGGGCTGCGAAGTAGCCACCCACCCGGATGCCCAGTTTGCCGGTGCGCTGGGGGCCGCCCTGTTCGGCGCCCGCGCCAGCACGGGAGGCAAATCATGAATCAGGAGTTTCTCTACCTGTTCCACTCCACCCTCGGCACAGTCAGACTGCGCAAGCGGCTGGAGCAACACGGTCAGTCATTTCGGGTCTGCGACGTGCCGCGCCTGCTTAGCGCCGGCTGTGGCCTTGCCATTCGCCTCCACTGCCCGCCAGACGAGTGGCAACAGTGGTGCCAGAGTGGTGAAACCGCCGCCGTCTTTCGCTGCGAAGCGGACGGCGACTATCAGGAGCTGGCCCGCTATCCGGCCGCCTGAGCCGGCTGGAACAATCCCATTTAACCGCCCGACAGCTGATCGTGGCAGCAAGCGCATTCACCGGGCACTGGAGATGGCCTGTGCCACACGGCACGGGAGCCGCCACGCCCGCATTTACAACAAGGAGCAATACCATGTACAACACTCACACGGCCAAACGCTGGCTGACTGGCCTGCTGATGTCCGGCTGCCTGCTCGCCTCCCAGGCGATCGCGACCCCCTCCGGCAAGGATATGACCATCTGGTTTGATCTCGGCGGCCCAGTCGGCGAATCCTACGTCACCGTGGTGCAAAATGGCGCCAAACAGGCGGCAGAGGATCTGGAGGTGGATCTGCGACTGGTCTACTCCGACTGGCAACCCCAGAAAATGATCGAGAACTTCAAGCAAGCGGTAGCCGCCAAGCCCACCGGCATCGTGGTGATGGGCCACCCCGGCGACAGCGCCTATCAGCCGCTGATTGCCGACGCCATCAACAAGGGGATCAAGGTGACCTCAGTGGATACCGAACTCTCCGGCACCATGGCCAACGAATTGAGCAACGGCTTTGGTTATGTAGGCGACAACAACGCCACCCGCGGCATCAATCTGGCCAAAGAGGCCCTGCGCCGCAGCGGCCTGAAGAAAGGTGACCGCACCATGGTGTGGGGCATCAAGGATATTGCCCAGCGCAGCGACTCCACCCGTGGCCTGATCAAGACCCTGGAAGAGGCGGGCATGAAGGTCGATTTCATCCAGATCTCGCAGGAAGTGGACAAAGACCCGACCCTAGGCGCCCCGGTTGTCACCTCCTATCTGGCCACCCATCCCGACGTGAAGATGGTGCTGGTGGATCACGGGGCCCTGACAGCCCAGATGGGCAACTTCCTGCGCAACGCCGCCGTCAAACCCGGTGAGCTGTTTGTCGCCGGTTTCAGCCTCTCTCCCGCCACCGCAGACGGGATCCAGTCCGGTTATGTGCAGCTGGTGGCCGATTGCCAACCCTACCTGATGGGTTACCTCTCGGTAGTTCAGCTGGTACTAAGCGAGCGTTACGGTTTCGCCGGTCTGGACATCAACACCGGGGCCGGTTTTGTCACCAAAGACAACATCGCACTCATCGCCCCGCTGGCGGCCAAAGGTCTGCGCTAAATGGCACCACTGGCCCTCGAGCTGCACGGGCTGAACAAATGGTTCGGCCCGGTGCAGGCCCTGCGGGATATCCATTTTCAACAGCGGGCGGGTGAAGTGGTCGCCCTGCTTGGCGACAACGGCGCCGGCAAGTCGACCCTGATCCGGGTGATTGCCGGTGCCGAACCGTTCGGCAGCGGCACCCTGACCGTCGCCGGGCAGACGGTGGCGGGCGATAGCTACGATGTACCCACCGCCCGTCGGCTCGGCATCGAGACCGTCTATCAGAGTGGCGCTCTCGGCGAGCAACAGAGCGTCTGGCGCAACCTCTTTCTGGGGCGCCATCTGCGCAATCGCTGGGGCTTCATCGACCGGCAGGAGGAGCGACGCCGGGCCGCCGAGCTGCTGCGGGTGCTCCATTTTCGCGGCATCGGTGCCAATGTCGATGCGCCGGTCAGCCTGCTCTCCGGTGGTGAGCGGCAGGGGCTGGCCATCGGCCGCGCCATGCTGTTTGACGCCCGGCTGGTGATCCTTGATGAACCGACCACCGCCCTCTCCCTCGGTGAGGTAGAGAAGGTGCTCAGCTTTATCGAACAGCTACGGGCACAGGGGCGTGCCTGCCTGCTCATCACCCACAACATGGCCGATGCCTACCGGGTTGCCGACCGCTTCGTGGTGATGGACAGGGGCGCCATCGTCGCCCAGTACCACAAGGCCGACATGACCCTCCCTGCCCTGCAGCAGGCGCTGCTGGATGCCGTCAGAAGGGGCAGCCAATGAGACAGTTCCTGCTCGCCCATCGCGCGCCTTTACTGACCGGGCTGATCCTGCTGCTGCTGTGGGGGCTGTTTGCCAGCATCAGTCCGGTCACCTTTTTCCATGGCCGGATCTACACCTCCCTGCTCTCGACCATTCCGCTGACCATCCTGCTGGCACTGGGGATGACCCTGCTGATCATCGCCCGCGAGATCGATATGAGCTTTCCGGCAATCATCGCGCTGGGGGGATTTATCTTCGCCTGGCTGTTCCAGCACACCGGCTCGCCGCTGCTGGCGCTGCTGGGGGCGATGGCGGGCGGGCTGCTGTGCGGGCTGCTCAATGCCCTGCTGATCGTGCAGTTCCAGATCCCCTCCATCATCGCCACTATCGGTACCCAGTTCTTTATCGGCGGCCTCACCACTGTTCTGGCCGACGGACTGGCCCTCAGTCTGCCCGAGATCCGCGATACCTTGCTCCATACCCTGCTGACAGGGCGAGCGTGGGAGTGGCTGCCCGCCCAGGCTCTCTGGAGCCTGCTGCTGGCACTACTGCTCTGGCTGCTGCTGGCCCATCACGAGCTGGGGGACAACATCAACTTCATCGGAGACAACCCGGAGGCCGCCCGCCTGATGGGAGTGCCGGTCAACCGGATGCGACTCGGCCTCTTCATGCTGATGGGGCTGCTCGCCGCGCTGGTCGGGGTGCTGATCAGCGTCGAGATGAGCAGTTGGTGGCCCAATCAGGGACAGGGTTACATGCTGCTGGTGTTTGCCTCCGTCTTCATCGGCGGTACCTCGGTGCTGGGGGGAAGAGGAACCCTGCTGGGCAGCCTTTTTGGTGCCTGCATCATCGGCATGCTGGAGGCGGGCATCATCAGTGCCGGTCTCGATGGCTTCTGGACCCGGCTGGTCTACGGGGTGATGATCCTCGCCGCCCTGATGATCCACGGCAGCCTGCTGCAACTTCAACAGGGACGCTGGCGTTCCCGTTTTTTCAAATAAGGTTCTGACATGAGCAAAATCACCATTATTGGCGCAGGCAGCGTCATGTTTACCCGCCAGATCGTCTCGGCCCTGCTCTCATACCCCGCCATGGCGGGCACCGATCTGGTGTTGATGGATCTCAATCCCGAGGTGCTGGCCCAGAGTCACCGCCTCATCACCATGATGGTGGCGCAATCCGGCCTCCCCATGCAGGTGAGCCAGACCACCAGCCAGCGCGATGCGATTCGCCATGCGGACTTCGTCATCAGCGCCATTCAGGTGGGCGGCCTCGCCCCCTGGAAGCTGGACATGGCGATCCCGGCCAAATACGGGGTGATCCAGGAAGTGGGTGACACCATGGGACCGGGCGGCATCTTCCGCGCCCTGCGCCACATTCCGCCCATGCAGGCGATCCTGCGGGATATGGAGGAGCTCTGCCCGAACGCCCTCTTCATAAACTACGCCAACCCGCTGGCCCCTCTCACCTGGGCCGCCAAGGAGGCGAGCGGCATTCAATCCATCGGCCTCTGCTACGGGGTGCGCTACACCGTCGCCCAGCTCGCCGGTTATCTGGGGGTCGGCCCCTGGGTGGATCACCCCTCCACCCCGGAGCGCTGGCAACGCCTGATGTATCACGATGTGCCCGCCGAGGTGGAGTACGAGTTCGCCGGGATCAACCACATGACCTGGATCACCCGCTTCGCCATCCATGGCGAGGATATGCAACCGCGGATCCGGGCGCTGGTGGATGATCCGAAAACCCGCGAGGCGGACGGCGTGCGCTGCGAAGTGCTGAAATTCTTCGGCCTCTGGTGTACCGAAAACCACTGGCACTGCAGCGATTACCTCCCCTACTTCCGCAAGAACGAGGCGATGATCAACCACTTCCTGCCCCAGCGCTGGAATCTGCTGGCACTGGAGGAGCAGGTCCACGCCGCCGGCAAGGCGGAGATCGCTGCCCAGCTGGCGGGGGAGAACCCCTTCGTCATCGCCCCCAACATGCTCAACGGGCCCAAACTGATCCACGCCATGGTGAGCGGCGAGCGCACCCGCATCAACGGCAACTTGGCCAACTGCCAGCCCGAGGGTCTGCTGGTGGAGAACCTGCCCGCTGACTGCGTCGTCGAGGTACCGATCTGGGTCGATGACAAGGGGCTGCAACCGCAGGCGATGGGACGGCTGCCGACCCAATGCGCCAGCCTGTGCAAGAGCAACACCGCGGTGCAGGAGCTGATCGTGCAGGCGGCCCTGACCGGCGATCTCGATGCCGCCCGCTATGCGCTGGCCCTCGACCCGGTCACCGCCACCGTCTGCACTCTGGAGCAGATCCAGCAGATGTTCGACGAGATGTACGCCGCCCAACGCCAGTGGCTGCCCCAGTTCGCCTGATGGCAATACGGGCCGGGAATGGGCATTCATGCCTAGTCTCGGCCCTTGCCCGGCGACATCGAGATTTATCGTCTCTGACATGGGTTTAGCCATTGCGGCTCAATCGGGGATTGCTAGAATATATCCCTCCATAAAGAGGTAGTCTGTGGCCGTTTATCTGCGCATGCTGGCCAATCTGGCGCTGGGGGGATTCTTCCTCGCCTCCGCCGGGTTCAAGCTGGTATCCCCCGCCATGTTCATCGAGCAGATCGGCGCCTTTGGTCTGATCTGGCCGCCGCTGCTGCCACTCGCCGCTTGGGGACTAATCGCCCTTGAGCTCTGCGCCGGGCTTGCGGTCATCGCCAACCAGCGCTGGGGATTGTGGCTGGTGATCGGGCTGCTCGCCCTGTTTATTCCGGTGTTGGGCTATGGCGTTGCCATCGGGCTCGACATCTCTTGCGGCTGTCTGGGCAGGGCCGATCTCAGCTCGTTGCCGGAGGCCATTGTGCGGGATCTGCTGCTATTGACGCTTGCGGGCGCCCTGCTGCGAACTTCCCGCCCCGTTTTTTCCGTTCCTGTTTTTCCCGTTCTAAAGGAGTAGTGACATGATGACATTGCGATCCCGCACTCTGCAGGCCTCGCTGATCGCCGCCAGCTTTGCCCTCGCGGGCTGTGGCGACAACCAGTTCGAGCAGGAGGTGAAGCTGGAGCAGTCGGCAGTGCAGCTGGCACAGGAGGCACAGCAGGGGGGCTATCAGCTGCTGACCGTGGCCGAGCTGAAAACCCGGATGGACAAGGGTGAGGAGCTGGTGATCATCGACACCATGCCCTATGAGGACTCCTACAAGAAGGAGCACATCCCGGGCGCCAAGAACTTTGTCTTTGTGAAAGAGGCAAAGTCCGGTGACAACTGGAGCGAGATTGTCGAGGGGAACGGTACACCGGAGCAGTTCCAGGCGCTGCTGGGTGAAGACAAAGCCCACCCCGTGGTGATCTACTGCGGCTTCGTCAAGTGCGGCCGCAGCCACAACGCCGCTGCCTGGGCGGTCAATCAGGGCTATCAACAGGTCTATCGGGTGCCGGGCGGCATCTTCGCCTGGAAAGGCGCCGGTTACCCCGTCTCTGCCGAATAACCGCGTCTGCACACAAGGCAACGCAGCTGACATAAAGAAGCCCGCAACTGCGGGCTTCTTTATTTGATGTTGTTGAACATCCTTGAGACGACAAGCTGCCTGTGGGTGGCCAAACAAATCGGACAGTGTCCGTTTTCATTCCGCCACGTTAAACGCCCCCATAAAATCAACAGGGCGGTAAACACCACATAGACGGCCGAAGAAATCCTACTGCCTTACGCTGACTACCCGGTTGTCGATAAGGCGGGCCTTGCCCAGATAAGCGGCCATCAGGATCACCAGCTGCTTGCTCTCGTCGGTAGCCGCTTCGAGATTGGTGGCATCAACGATATCGATGGCATCGGTACGGAAACCTGCATTGTCGAGGCGCTGGCTGGCCTGCGCCACCAAGGAGGGCAGGTGGTGATCACCCGCTTCGATCTGCTCGGCGATCCAGTTCATGGTGCGCGCCAGCTCGGGGGCGATGGCCCGCTCGGCGGCAGTCAGGTAGCCGTTGCGCGAAGAGAGCGCCAGCCCGTCTTCGGCCCGCACGGTCGGCACGCCGACGATCTGGATGGGCATCGCCATGTCGGCCACCATCTTGCGAATGAGCGCCAGCTGCTGGTAATCCTTCTGGCCAAAGCAGGCCACATCCGGCTGTACCAGATTGAACAGCTTGGTGACGACAGTGCTGACCCCGCGGAAGTGACCCGGACGCAACGCCCCCTCCAGCAGATTGGAGAGACCCGGCACCTCGACGAAGGTCTGGCTAGCCAGCCCCTGCGGATACATGATCTCCGGCGTCGGGGTGAACACCATATCGACCCCGGCCGCTTCCAGCGCAGCGCAATCCTGCTCCAGAGTGCGCGGGTAGTTGGCAAGATCCTCGGCCTTGTCGAACTGCATCGGGTTGACGAAGATGCTGACCACCACCTTCTCGGCGTGGCTGTGCGCCTCTTTCACCAGCGTCAGGTGGCCCTGATGCAGATTGCCCATGGTGGGCACGAATGCGATGGCACGCCCTTCACGGCGCCATTGGGAGATCTGCTCACGCAGAGCGGCAGGATTGTTAACAACCAACATCGGCAGTTCACCTTCAGATGAATCAAAAAGATACGGGTTACATCAGCCTGACAGGATGACGAAACGGGGGCACTGGCCCCCGCTCTCATCGATAGGGCATCACATCAGTTGAAGCAGTGTTCCGGGCCGGGGAAGCTCCCCTCGCTCACCTGCTGCACATAGAGGCGCACAGCGGCACGCACGTCGCCGGTCTCGGCCAGAAAGTTCTTGGTGAACTTGGGCACATAGCCGGAGGTGACGCCAAAGGCGTCGTGCATCACCAGAATCTGGCCGTCGGTCGCAGGGCCGGCACCGATGCCGATCACCGGGATCCGCAGCGCCTTGCTGATCCGCTCGGCCAGCGAACTGGGCACGCACTCGAGCACCAGCAACTGGATACCGGCCGCTTGCAGCTCGAGAGCCTGACGGTAGATCTCCTGGGCCTGAAACTCGTCGCGCCCCTGCACCTTGAAGCCGCCAAAGACGTGGACGGATTGCGGAGTGAGGCCGAGGTGACCGCACACCGGTACCCCGTTGCGGGTGAGGTGGCGGATGGAGTCGCAGAGCCAGTCGCCCCCTTCCATCTTGACCATGCGGGCACCGGCGGCCATCAGGCGGGCGGCGTTCTGGTAAGTCTGCTCGGGGGTGGCGTAACTCATGAAGGGCATGTCGGCGATGATCAGCGCATTGCTGGCACCGCGAGCCACACAGCGGGTGTGATAGACCATCTCATCCATGTTGACCGCCAGGGTGTCCTGACCCCCTTGCAGCACCATGCCCAGCGAATCGCCGATGAGCAGCACGTGGGCCCCCTCGTCGTCGAACAACTTGGCAAAGGTGGCATCATAGGCGGTAATGGCGGTGAACTTTTGACCCACCTGCTTCATCTTCAGCAGGCTGGCGGTGGTGATCTTGCTCATAAAGGCTCCTGTACGTCTGCACTCGGCGCAATGATGGCGAGATCATTGCCCGGGCAGCGGGCAACCAGTTGTGCGAGCGGGGTGCCGCAGGGCAGCACCAGAGCGGGTGCGATTTCGGCCAGGGGCAGCAGCACGAACTCCCGCTCCTTCATGCCGTAATGGGGAACGATCAAGCGCTCGTGGTTGATCACCTGATCGCCAAAGAGCAGCAGATCGAGATCCAGGGTTCTCGGCCCCCACCGCTCCTCTTTGCGCACACGTCCCTGTTCCAGCTCGATTTTTTGTAGTTGATCCAGCAGCGCCAGCGGCGTCAGCCGGGTGTTGAGCCGGGCCACGGCATTGACGTAGTCCGGCTGGTCAGCAGGCCCCATGGGGCGGCTGCTGTAAAACGACGAGGCCTGCACCAGCACAGATTCCGGCAAGGTCGCCAGCGCGGCGACCGCGCGGCGCGCCTGACCGAGCGGGTCGGCCAGATTGGAGCCAATGGCGATGAAGACCTCGGTCATCACGTCTGTGGTCACTCGGCCGCTTTCGGCTTGCGACGGCGCGGACGGCGGCGATTGCGGCTGTTGCTGCTGCGCTTCTCGCCATCGTGGCTACGGGTCTCACCGCGCTCACCGCTGGCCGGGCGACGGGTCGCTTCCCGTTGCAGCTGCGGGCGCACATCTGGGTTGGAGGCGACATAGCGCTCCCACCAGCTGGCCAGCTCGCCGAGACCGCGCTCGACCCGGTTGCGCAGCAACAGGAAGTCGAACGCCGCGCGGAACTTGGGGTGCTCCATGGCGCGCTCGGGGTGCTTGCCCTGACGACGGGTCAGCCGCTGTTGCAGTGCCCAGATGTCGCGGACATCTGTGGTGAAACGGCGGGGAACGGCGATGATCCGCACCTGATTGTCGAGCACCTCGTTGATCGCCAGCATGAAGGCGTCATACCAGGGCAGGCCGCTCTCGTTCTCCAGCACCCGACCACGGGCCTCGACGCAGCCCCACAGCAGGGTGGCGTAGAGGAAGGCGGGGGTGACGCGCTTGTCTTCACGAACGCGGGCATCGGTATCGATCAGCGCCTGTTCGATAAACTGCTCGTAAGGCGAATTGCCGTGCGGGGTAAACAGCGCAGCTACCTGCGGGAAGAGCTGCTGGAACAGGCCATACTCGCGCAGCAGTTTGTAGGTCGCCAGACCGTCGCCAGCCAGGAACAGCTTGAGGGTCTCCTCAAACAGGCGGGCAGCCGGGATGTCTTGCAGCAGTGGCGCCAGCTCCTTGATGGGGGCAGCGGTACGCGGACTGATAGTCATATCCAGCTTGGCGGCAAAGCGCACGGCGCGCAGCATCCGCACCGGATCTTCACGATAACGGGTCTCGGGATCGCCGATCAGCTCAAGCTTGCGCTCGGCCAGATCTTCCAGACCCCCTTCGAAATCGTGCAGGGTGAAATCTTTGGCGCTGTAGTAGAGGGCGTTGACGGTAAAGTCGCGGCGCTCGGCATCCTCTTCGATGGTGCCGTAGACGTTGTCGCGCAGCAGCATGCCTTCATCGGACTGGGCCGACACATGTTTGCTGGTATTGACCTGATGGTGGTGACCGCGGAAGGTGGCCACTTCGATCACGTCACGACCAAAGACGATGTGGGCCAGCCGGAAACGGCGGCCGATCAGGCGGCAGTTGCTGAACAGTGCCTTGATCTGCTCCGGCGTCGCATCGGTAGCGATGTCGAAATCCTTGGGCGTCTTCCCGAGCAGCAGATCCCGGACTCCGCCGCCGACCAGGTAGGCTTCGTAGCCGCCCTTGTTCAGGCGATAGAGCACCTTGAGTGCATTCTCGCTGATCTCTTTGCGCGAAATCGGGTGCTGGTCACGGCTCAGGGTTCGACGTTGTCCGGCAACACGGGCCGGAATGGGGGACTCCGCCGACTGCTCGCCCTCATCCTTGCCGAGCACTTTGCGGCAAAAGTTTGCGATCTGGGAAAAAATGGTACACCTCGTTATGACTTCAAATTGACGGGAGGCCAAAAAAATAGCGGCCTATCATAGCTCACGCCTAACCAAATGAAAAACCGTGACGGCAATTGATCCCGTTTGAATCGGCGTTGCCGGAAAAAATAGCGGTC
>CAMFLW010000023.1 GCA_945957575.1 uncultured Aeromonas sp.
TGGTGGGTCGCCTCGACCTCGATACCACGGGGCTGGTGCTGGTGACCGACGACGGCCAGTGGTCCCACCGTATCACCTCACCGCGCCACGAATGTGCCAAGACCTATCACGTCTGGCTGGCCGATCCGGTGAGCACGGATGCGATCGAGTTGTTCGCCGAAGGGGTCTACCTGCGCAACGAGGCCGATAAAACCCGTCCTGCCCAGCTGGAAATTCTCGGCGAGTGCGAGGCCCGCCTGACCATCCACGAAGGCAAGTACCATCAGGTCAAGCGTATGTTTGCCTCTATCGGCAACAAGGTCGTTGGCTTGCATCGCGAGCGGGTGGGTGGCTTGACGCTGGATGAAGAGCTGGCACCTGGTGAATACCGCGAGCTGACCGCTGAGGAGATTGCCCTGTTCTGATCAGGGATGGTGCCGGGTGTCAATGAGTGCTGAAACCCAGTACCAGCGCGGTGCCCAGGGCGGCAATCAGTGCCCCCGCCCAGGCGGCAACGGATGGCCGCTCCCCCGAGTGCCACCATAACAGCGGTAGCAGCAGTACCGGGGTGGTGGAGGAGAGAATCGCCACCATGCCCACCTCGCCCTGCCGCAGTGCCATCAGGATCAGCGTCATCCCCAGCCCCATCGCCAGAAAACCGTTGGTGGCAATCATGGCGAGGATCTGGCGATTGACCGGTTTGAACGGCATCGCCAGTGGCAAGCGCCCCAGCCGCAGGGCGCAGTGGGCCAGCAAGGCACTGCCCATCCGGATACCCGATGCACTCACCGCATCCACCTCACCACTCATCATCACCGGCTTGGCAATGATGGCTCCCACGCTTTGACACATTGCCGCCGTCAGGCCAAGGCCAATCCCCAGCGCCAGATTGCCACGGATCTGCTCCCACTCGTTGCTGCTACTGCGTCTGCCAAACAGGATCGCCAGCATCACACCGGCAAAGACCAGTATGGCCCCCAGCAGTCGCCAGTCCGTCAGTTGTTCATTAAAGAGCCAGAGCCCAAGCAGGGCGGAAAACAGCGCATGGCAGGAAAAGAGCAGGGCACTGCGTCTTGGTCCCAGCCGGTTCATGCAGGCAAACAGCGCCGTATCGCCGACGAAAATGCCGACCAGCCCCGAGATGGCGAGCAGGGGCAGGGCGTTTGCGGTGAGAGTTTGCCAGCCACCGGTGAGCACACTCATGGTGCCGAGCATCAGGCTGACCAGAAACATGCGCCAGCGGCTGTAGGCAAATGCGCCGAGATGACGGGCCGGTTTGACCGAAATTAGCGCGGCAACTGCCCATAAACTGGCCGACGCGAGGGCTAGCCACTCATAACCCATAAAAACTCCTGAAAAAATTAACCCGAAAGACTCCATCTCCCGGGCAAGCCCGATACAATACGGGGCGTTTTCGGGGATAACAAGCGCGGCATCAGGCATTCATCAGGCGCGCCGTCGGCCTTCCCCTCCTGCAGTGGTTTTATTCGAGGTTTTGTCATGAGGTATGGTTTCTCCCCCAAGCTGGCGCAGCGCTGGCTCTCCCCGCTATTGCTTGCCGTGCTGGCAGGGCCGTTGGCCCATGCAACCACCGTTGAGCAACAGCCCCTGCTTGCCGAGCGGCAAACCCTGGTCAAGGGGAACGGTGGTGAGCCGGAGTCGCTGGATCCGGCGCTGATGCGATCCGGTTTTCCGGGAGAGGCAGTGCTGGTCGATCTGTTTGAAGGGCTGGTCAGCGATGACGGTCGGGGGCATATCGTACCCGCTCAGGCACAGCGCTGGGAGGTGAGTGACGATGGACTGGAGTGGCGATTTTTCCTGCGACCTCAATTGAAGTGGTCCAATGGCGAGCCGTTGGTGGCCGCTGATTTTGTCTATGCCTGGCGCCGTCTGCTCGATCCGGCCATCAACTCCCCTTCTGCCGGATTGCTGCTGGCCACGGGGATCAACAATGCGCAATCCATCTATGCCGGCGCGCTGGAGCTCGGCAATCTGGGTATTGAAGCGCAAAGCGATCAGATCCTGAAAATCACCCTGGAGCGGCCAGCTCCCCATTTCCTGCAGCTCATCAGTCAGCGCCCCTTTGTGCCAGTCAATCAGAAGGCGATAGCCAAGTTTGGCAAGCAGTGGACCAAGCCCGGCAAGCTGGTGAGCAATGGTGCTTACCGGCTGGCAAGCTGGATGCAGAACGAGCGGATCGAAGCCGAGCGCAATATCCACTACTGGGATGACCTTCACACCCGTATCGGGCGGGTTACCTACCTGCCGATCACCTCACAACATGCCGAACGGTTGCGTTATGAGGCCGGTGAAATCCAGCTCACCAACAAGGTGTCTCTCGGTTATTACCAGAAGATGAAGCGCGGATCCCCGGAACGGCTCTGGGGCTTGCCGCTGTTTGGTACCTATCTCTATGCCTTCAATTTGAAACGCGCCGAACTGCAGGATGTGCGGGTGCGTCAGGCGCTCTCCATGGCGGTTGACCGACAGCAGCTCATTGAATCGGTGAGCGGTCAGGATGAACAGGCAGCATGGTCGCTGTTGCCGGAGATGCCGGGTTACCCCCGGGTGGTATTGCCTGTGGCGCTTGAGGATATGCCGACCCGTCAGGCCAAAGCGGCAGCCCTGCTATCAGCAGCCGGGTATAACAGTGCAAATCCACTCAAGCTGAGCATTACCTACAACACTGCCGACACCCACAAGCAGATGGCAATGGCCATTGCCGCCATGTGGCAGAAGCTGGGGGTACAGGTCACCCTCAACAGTCTGGAATGGGGCGCCTATCAGGTAGCCAAGGATAGCGGTGATTTCCAGGTGGCCAGAAGTTTCCTGTTTGGCGATTACGTGGAGCCGTCAGCCATGCTGGGCAGCTTCCGTTGTCAGGATCTGCGCAACGAGAGTGGCTACTGTAATCCCGATTTTGATCTGCTGCTGGAGCAGGCGGCCAATACGCTGGACAGTGCGAGCCGGGTTGAATTGTACCGGCATGCCGAACAGTTGCTGCTTGAGGAGGCGCCGATCCTTCCCGTGTATCATTACAATCAGATGAGACTGGTTGATCCCACCCTGCGAGGGCTGCCCAGCCAGAATTTGAAAGGGACGATTGCCACCAAGGATCTCTATTTCAGCCCGCAGTGAGGAGCATTTCATGAAACTTGCCATCATTTCCGACATCCACGGTAGCATTATTGCGCTGGAGCGGGTGCTGACCCAACTTGAGCCCTGGCAGCCGGATCACTATCTGCTGCTCGGCGATCTGCTCAACCATGGTCCGCGCAATCCTCTGCCGGAGGGGTATAACCCGGCCGCGGTGGCTGACCGGCTCAACGAGCTGGCACCACAGATCATCGCGGTGCGGGGCAATTGCGATTCCGAAGTTGATCAGATGTTGTTGCGTTTTCCCATCACCGCCCCCTACAACCAGTTGCTGATCGATGAGCGGCGCTGGTTTGTCAGCCATGGCCATCTTTATCGCCCGGACGAGGTTCAACTGCCTGCAGGCAGTCTGTTTCTGAGCGGCCACACCCATGTGCCAGTGCTGGAGTGGCAGGGGGAGCGAGTCTTGATGAACCCGGGGTCGATCTGTTTTCCACGCGGTGAGTTGCCTGCCAGTTACGGGTGCTATGAGGACGGAGTGCTACGCGTCAATGCGTGTGAGGACGGGCGGGAGTTGCTGCGACTGGTGCTTTAAAACGGGGATAAAAAATGCAAGGCCTGATAAGAGATGTCAGGCCTTGATACCGTAGGAGCGGGTACCAGAGCGAGTATTGCCTTTGGCGTCATAGGTCAGGCTGTTGCGATCGCGCAGCTGACTCAGAAAGGTTGCCAGGCGACGGTTGGAGACGATGCTCAATTCAAGCAAGCGACCGTTGAGATCATTTTGTGCCTGGCAAGCATCCAGTTTTGCCCGAAGCTGCGCCATCTCATCGGGATAGGCTGCCAGCTGCAGTGCCAGTTCAGGCATCTCTGCCAGCGTCTTGTCCAAGGTTTCTATCGCAGCAAGCAACTGCTGTTTGCGCTCGGTCAGTGCAGGCAGGGCCAGTGCCTGATGCTGCTCGAGCAAGCTGAACTCCTCTTCCAGAATGCCTTGCATCTGGCTGAGGTACTCATCTTGGGTGTGCAGTAACGAAGGTAAGTCCATCATCCCAGAACTTTGTCCAGATTAGCCTCGAAACTGAACATCTTCTTGGCAACAGCTTCGCTGTTAACCTGATATTCGCCACTGGCAACGGCTTTTTTCAGCCGTTCGACCTTGCTCTCATTGCCGGTTGAGGCGGTATTGAGGTTTTGTTGCATTTTTTGCAATTGTTGCGCCTCACTGGTCAAGGAGACGGAGTCCAGCTTGACAGTAGCTGCTTTGTTTTCGGGCGATGAGGTGACTGACTTGCTGCCTGTCCCCTGGCTATTAGCGGTATTTTGCAACCGATTATTCGCCAAGTTGTTGATATTGTTGATGGCCATTTTAGTTACCTTCGTCTGCTTTAAGGTTTGCTTACCTGTTTATCGGTGCGGCAGGTCAAAACTTTAGAAAAAATTGTCAAGGAGCCGGATTTAAAACGTGACCGATACGGCACCCACAGCACTGACTTTACCCTCAACGGTTTTGCCGGAGCGAATATTGATGAGTTTGATGATCTCTCCGAAGCTGCCATCTTGCAAGGCTCGGGCCATGGTTTTGATCTGGAAGTTGCTGTTTTCTGCTGTCAGAGTGACCTGATCCCCTTTACACACGACACAAACCTGGCTCAAACGGATGGGCTGTCCCGGTTTTAGCTCCCGCTTGCTGCGCACCCCGATAAGAGGGGCTGTGTCGGTCAGGTAGTCGCCGCGGATCAGGGTTTGATCCTGATAGGCCAGGACCAGCTGGCTTTCGCTCAGCAGGTCCCCCTTGGCGATGGGATTGGCCACCGTGACATACGGCTTTTGAATGCTGACTCGCACCGGGAGATAGACGTCCCAAGGTTTGTCTTCCTCACATTTTAGGTAAACTGTTGTATTGCGGCGAATTTCCATTTTTGCTGGTAAGCTGATAGTGAGCAGATCTTCGCAGGGGGTCAATGGAAGCCGTTCATCCAGTGTGGCAGAGGTGACCTCAGCTCTGGCATCCAACGGGATATCCAGCTGGCTGTATACGAACTCTTGTGCCTTTTTTTGCAGATAAGTCGTGACGTCCGAGGCGTAGCTGGAAGATATGCTGCCAAAAAAGAGGCTGAGGAGTAAAAGTCGGTTAATCATTTTCGCTCGTTGGTCGATAAGTTGTTCACGCATATCACCATATTTAACTATGATTGCTTCAGAATCTGTTCGTTGCTACATCGATAGTCTGACGCAATCCATCACGCATGCATGATTAATGCCAAGCGTTTTTAGGGAGTGTTTATGGCCAGTATCCTGGACTCGGTCAACCAACGTACCCAGCTAGTGGGACAAAACCGGCTGGAGTTGTTGTTGTTTCGTCTCAATGGACGTCAAAGATTTGGCATCAACGTATTCAAAGTGCGTGAAGTGTTGCAGTGCCCCCCCTTGACCGTGATGCCTAAACTGAACTCCTGCATTCGTGGGGTCGCACATATTCGTGGCCAGACTATCTCGGTCATCGACCTCAGCATGGCGATGGGTAAACGCCCGATTGAAGATTTGAGCAAGTGCTTCATTATCATCTCCGAGTACAACCGCTCCATTCAGGGTTTTCTGGTGCACTCGGTCGAGCGCATCATCAATATGAACTGGGAATCTATCCTGCCTCCGCCCAAAGGTGCGGGTCGCATCAACTACATGACAGCGGTCACCGAGGTTGATGGCGAGCTGGTCGAAATTCTCGACGTTGAACGCATTTTGAACGAGATCTCTCCGGTCTCCACCGAGGTCAGCCAGGAGTTGGTGGAGGCGAGTGTCGAGCATCCCACTCTGGGGCGTCCTGTTCTTGTGGCTGATGACTCCTCTGTGGCACGCAAACAGGTGCAACGTGCACTTGAGGCCATCGGCGTCGAGTGCGTGTTGGCAAAAGATGGCCGGGAAGCATTGAACATGCTGCTGGAGATGACCAAAAATGGTCCTATCAAGGATCAGATTGCGCTGGTTATTTCGGATATCGAAATGCCGGAAATGGATGGCTATACCTTCACTGCCGAGATCCGGAATAATCCCAATCTCAAGGATTTGCATGTTATTCTGCACACCTCGCTCAGTGGCGTATTCAACCAGGCAATGGTGCAGAAAGTTGGTGCGAATAATTTTATTGCCAAGTTTCAGCCTGATGAATTGGCCAAAGCCGTACAAAACGCACTCTAATTTAAGAAGAACAGCTGCATGAAGACACTTTCGGACGACTTATACAAACAGTTCAGCAACTTTCTGGCGGTACAGAGCGGAATTGTGCTGGGGGATAACAAACAGTATCTGGTGAAGAGCCGTCTTTCACCTTTGATGGCTCAGTTTGGCATCGAGAGTCTGTCTGATCTGGTTACCCGTGCAATGAGTGTGCGAGAGCGTGACCTGAAAATGGCCGTGGTGGATGCCATGACGACCAACGAGACTCTCTGGTTTCGCGATACCTATCCGTTTCAACTTCTTACCGACAAGATTTTTCCTGAATTGGGGAAAAGTGGGCGCCCCATCAAGATTTGGTCGGCAGCCTCCTCGTCAGGTCAGGAGCCCTATTCCATTGCCATGACGGCATTGGAGCAGCAGATGAAAAAGCCGGGTACCTTGCCTGGTGGCGTTCAGATTGTGGGGACAGATATTTCAACGACCATGCTCAATCAGTGTAAGGAGGGTGTTTACGATAGCCTTGCCCTTGCGCGCGGTTTGTCACCCGAGCGCAAAAAGATGTTTTTTGAGCCTTATGGTGACAACAAAATGCGGGTCGTTGAGCGAGTCAGAAAATTGACCACCTTCCGGCCACTCAACTTGTTGGAGAGCTATAGCCTGCTCGGCAAGTTTGACATTATTTTTTGCCGTAACGTGCTTATCTATTTTGCGCCCGACGTGAAGTCGAAGATCCTCAACCAGTTTGCTGCCAGCCTTAATCCTGGTGGATATCTGATGTTGGGTGCGTCGGAGTCATTGGCCGGGTTGACCGACCGATTCGAGATGATCCGCTGTAATCCGGGGATTGTCTACAAGGTCAAATAGGTCTGACGGCCTTGATATGCGGGGTTTTGCCCGTTATCACCAGTTTATATAAAGAGGGAAGCGGTCAGCTTCCCTCTTTCTTTATCTATACCTCAATCTCTCTATTCACCTGACATCTCCTGCCATTGCAAAAGTGGTTGAAACGCTGTGTTGGCCAGATGCCGCTCTCTGGCCGTAGGCACGAGAGGCTCCTGACGTTTTCGGTCTGAAAAGAGCTCATATTCAAATCATCGATTTAAGCGTTCTGCTTATGGCACACCTCTTGCTAAAGAAATATACCAAGCAGGAGGTGTGCTATGGCTCTTTCATTTGACAAGGCATTCGGTGTGCATCAACACACCATAAGCGTTCGCGCCAAGCGTGCGGAAGTGCTTTCCAGCAACATTGCCAACGCGGATACCCCGGGCTTCAAAGCCAGGGATATCAATTTTGCTCAGGCGTTGCAGGAGGCCCAGTCGCATCAGGGTTTTGGTCTGGCAACGACCAGCGAAAAGCATTTTGCCTTGAATATGGACGCCCCGGGTACCGTGCAATATCGCAACCCGCTGCAACCGGATACCGGTGACGGCAATACGGTCGATGTGCAGCAGGAGCGCAGCGAGTTTCTGCGCAATAGCCTCGAGTATCAAACCTCCCTTGAATTTATGAATAGCAAGATCAGTGGCCTGCTCAAGGCTCTGAAAGGAGAGCAGTGATGAGTTTGTTCAAGGTCTTCGACATAGCAGGCTCGGCTATGAGTGCACAGTCGGTGCGGCTCAACACGGTTGCCAGCAATATGGCCAATGCGGATAGCGTCAGCTCCAGTGTGGAAAATACTTACCATGCCAGGCGGCCAGTCTTTGCCGCCCAGCTCGATCAGGCGATGTCTGACAAGCAGGGCTCGGTCGGGGTTGAGGTGAAGGGAATTGTCGAGAGCAAGGCGCCACTGCTGAAGGAGTACAACCCCAACCATCCGATGGCGGACAAAGACGGTTTTATCTTCAAGCCAAACGTCAATATGGTCGAAGAGATGGCCGACATGATCAACGCCTCGCGCAGCTACCAGACCAACGTACAGGTTGCAGACTCGGCCAAGAAGATGCTGCAGCAGACGCTCCAGCTTGGCAAGTCCTGATAGGAGGGATGCAGCATGGTCGATACAACCAACAATGTGAACGGCATCAGCCGTACCGCGACCCAGACGGCAAGCACGCCAACAGCGCCAAAGAAAGAGCTTGATCAGGCTTCCTTTCTAAAGCTGCTGACCATGCAACTGTCATATCAGGATCCCTTCAAGCCTGTAGATAACGCCCAGATGCTCTCCCAGATGGCGTCCATGTCGACATCGCAGGGAATCAGCAGCCTGTCTGCCCAGATGGGGAAACTCAATGATCAGATGATCTCCAGCCAGGCTCTGCAAGCGTCTTCTCTGGTAGGACAAAATGTGTTGTTGCAGAGCAATATGGGCTATTTGGATCAGGAAGGTACTCTCTCCGGTGTTGTTGCTGTGGGAACGTCGGATAAATATTCGAGCATTAAGATAACCGTAGAGGATGAGAAAGGTCAGGTTATCAAGGAATTTCCCCTCGAAGGAGACAAGCAGGGCAACGTCGAGATTGCCTGGGATGGCAAAGACAAAGATGGAAACCGGGCTGCGCCAGGAAAATATGTCCTCAAAGCAAGCGGTACCATAGATGGCAAATCGGAAAGCATCGCAACATTTGCCTATGGCAAGGTTGATAGTGTTGCCCTGGGCAATGCAACAAACCCGACAATGCTCAATGTGAAAGGCCTTGGCAGCACATTATTGAGCAGCATCCTGCAAATTTCAGGAAGCAATTCAAATCCGGTGGTAACACCGTCAAAAACCACGTCGACAGCATCGATCTAAGGAGCTGGATATGTCATTTAACAATGCCTTGAGCGGTGTCAATGCGGCACAAAAAGATCTGAATGTCACCGCCAACAACATTGCCAACGTCAACACGATTGGCTTTAAAGAGTCTCGTGCCGAGTTTGCGGATGTTTACGCCAACTCCATCTTTGTCAATGCAAAGACCCAGGTCGGTAACGGTGTGGCGACCGGTGCAGTGGCCCAGCAGTTCCATCAGGGGGCGCTGCAATTTACCAATAATGCGCTGGACTTGGCGATTCAGGGTAATGGCTTCTTTGTGACCTCCGATGGCCTGACCAATCTGGATCGCACCTATACCCGTGCCGGTGCCTTCAAGCTCAATGAAAACAGCTATATGGTCAACAATCAGGGCCATTATCTGCAAGGGTATGAAATCAACGCTGATGGCACGCCCAAAGCGGTTAGTATCAATGCGACCAAGCCCATCCAGATACCGGACAAAGCTGGTGAACCTATTCAAACCAGCAACATTGACGCTAGCTTCAACCTGCCATCTAACGCTGATCCATTACCATCCGGTTTTGGTGGTGGTCCGGCTTCAACGTTTGATCCCAAGGATTCCAAAACTTACTCATCATCCACTTCAGTCGTGGTATATGATTCGCTGGGGGAACCCCACACCATCACCCAGTACTTCGTGAAAGAAGCAGACCCTGCCAATCCAGGTAGTCCCGCTACGCCAACATCCTGGCGGATGTATCTCTATCAGGGAGATTCGCCGATCGACATCGTGGGTGGCGCAGCCCCAACTATGGCGGCACCACCTCCAGCAGCGCAGGCTCCTCTGGGGGCTCAGATTACGTTTGGTGCTGATGGCAAGATGATTACTCCCACGGTGCCAGCGACCATAAAAACGGAACAATTGGGGGCTGGTGGGGCCGGTATTATCAGCAATGGTGCTGATGGTACACAGCAGGTAGAGATCAGTCTTGGGACAGTGACCCAATATGCCTCGCCGTTTGAAGTCAACAAATTGTCACAGGATGGTTCCACAGTCGGTCGTTTGACCAAGGTGGAGATTACGCCTGATGGTATTGTCTCTGCAACCTATAGCAATGCCACCACCATCAAGGTGGCCATGGTGGCGATGGCCAAGTTTGCCAACTCGCAAGGGCTGACCCAGGTTGGTGATACCTCCTGGCGACAATCCCTGCTATCTGGTGATGCCTTGCCGGGGACGCCCAATTCGGGCACATTCGGGACCATCAAATCGTCAGCGTTGGAGCAATCGAACGTCGACTTGACTAATGAGCTGGTAGACCTGATCACCGCCCAGCGTAACTTCCAGGCCAACTCCCGTTCTCTGGAGGTTAACAGTTCGCTGCAGCAGACCATCCTGCAGATCCGTTAATAGCGCAATAAATGATAGTGAGAGGGGGGCTTGGCCCCCTCTCTGTTTCTGTCGCGTTCCCGCCTTACTTACCTCTCATATTTCTGCTGTTGGCACTCTAATTGCATTTCTCCGGTCAGAGTCATCTGTTTGACGGAGAATTCCATGGATCACCTGCTTTATATCGCCATGTCCGGGGCCAAAGAGACCATGAACAGCTTGGCTGTTCGGGGCAACAACCTCGCCAATGCCAATACCACCGGCTTCAAGTCCGATTTCGAGCAGGCCAGAAGCATGCAGGCATTTGGAGAGGGCTTGCCAAGCCGGGTCTTTGCCATGGCTGAGCGCCCGGGTCAGAACCTGCAGCATGGCATGCTGATGACCACCGGACGGGATCTGGACGTGGCGGTGGATGGTCCAGGCTGGATTGCCGTACAGGATCCCAAGGGGGGCGAGGCCTATACCCGCATGGGCAATTTGCAGGTCAATGCGACCGGCAACTTGCAGACCTCGACCGGCCTGAATGTGGTGGATGACGGTGGTCAGCCAATCGTGCTGCCGATGCCGATGGAGAAACTCGAGATCAATCGGGATGGCACCATCAGCGGTCGGCCGGAAGGAGCTGCCGCCAACTTGCCGGAAGATTTTCAGCGGATCAAGTTGGTCAATCCGGCCGCCGATGCGGTGGAGAAGGGGCAAGATGGTCTGTTTCGCCGCAAGGATGGCCAGAATGAACCCGCCTCTGCCAATGTCGGCCTGATTGCCGGCTCCCTTGAGGGGAGCAACGTCAATGTGGTGGATGAGATGACCAACCTGATCCGGCTGCAACGCCAGTTCGAAACCCAGGTCAAAATCATGAAGACGGCCGAAGAGAATGATGAAGCTCAAACCCAACTGCTGCGAATCAGCTAATCAAGGAGTTACCTATGAATCCCGCACTCTGGATCAGCAAGACCGGGTTGGATGCACAGCAGACCAATATTTCGGTCACCTCGAACAACCTGGCGAACGCCAGCACCGTGGGCTTCAAAAAGTCACGGGCCATCTTTGAAGATCTGCTGTATCAAAACATCAATCAGCCCGGTGGCCGCTCCTCTGCCGATACCGAGCTCCCCTCCGGCCTGATGCTAGGGGCGGGTGCCAAGGTGGTGGCGACCCAGAAAAACCACAGCCAGGGTAACGTGCAAACTACTGACAACTCGCTCGATTTGATGATCAGTGGTCGTGGCTACTTTGAAATTCAGCTGCCCGATGGCAGTGCAGCCTATACCCGCAACGGTCAGTTCACCCTCAACGATGAAGGGACCATAGTGACGCCGGGTAATGGCTACCCGCTGCAACCGGAAATCCAGATCCCGGAAAACGCCCAAAGCGTCACTGTGGGCGAAGATGGCCAGGTCTCGGTGCAGCTCAAGGGTGATGGCGCTTCTCAGGTTGTCGGTCAGATCAATATCTCCGACTTCGTCAACGCCACCGGCTTGCAGCCGATGGGGGAGAACATGTTTGTCGAGACCCAATCCAGCGGTGCTGCCGTGCAGGGGACTGCCGGTGCTGATGGGCTGGGGGTGATCAAGCAGGGGATGCTGGAGACCTCCAACGTCAACGTGACCGAAGAGCTGGTGAACCTCATTCAGGCTCAGCGGGTCTACGAAATGAACTCCAAGGTGCTCTCCGCCGTGGACGGCATGATGTCCTTCCTGATCCAGCGTACCTAATTAGGAGGTGCATGATGAAAGCCGTATGGATGCTGGGATTGCTGGTGCTGGGAGGGTGTAGCAGCACGCCCAATACGCCCAAGCCTGATGATCCCGAGTTTTCCCCCGTTTACGGGGAGTCGGAGCCGGTTTCGGTGCGACCGACAGGGGCTATTTTCCAGCCGGATCAGGTCAATGGCATCTATTCGGATATCAAGGCGCACAAGGTAGGCGACATCATTACCATCGAGCTGTCGGAGTCGACCTCCGCCTCGAAAAAAGCCAATACCCAGAGTGGCAAGGACAACAAGTTCAATCTGGATCCGGTCAAGCTGGGGGGCGTGCCGGTCACCGCCAGTCCCTATGATCTCTCAGCCTCCATTGCTCAGGACAGTGCGTTCAAGGGCCAGGCCAAGGCGGACCAGAGCAACAGCCTGCAGGGCAATATTTCGGTCAGCGTGGCCAAAGTGCTGCCCAACGGCAATCTGGTGGTGCGCGGAGAGAAGTGGATCATGCTTAACAATGGCAATGAATATATCCGGATCACCGGCCTTATTCGCCCGGAGGATGTGACGTCTGATAACAGCGTCTCGTCTCAGAAGGTGGCCAATGCCCGCATTTACTACGGTGGTACCGGCGATCTGGCCAATAGTCAGGAGCAAGGGTGGCTGACCAGCTTTTTCAATGGCCCCTGGTGGCCGCTCTAGGAGATGTTATGAAGTCACTCCGTCTTGTCACTCTGCTCTGCTGTCTGCTGCCCTTGGGCGTGGCCAATGCGGCCCGGATCAAGGACATCAGCTCGGTTGAAGGGGTGCGTAACAACCAGCTGATTGGTTATGGCCTGGTGGTGGGGCTGCCCGGCACTGGTGAGAAGAACAACGCCTTCACCGAGCAGACCTTTCGCACCATGCTCAACAACTTTGGCATCAAGGTGCCGGATAACATCAAGCCCAAGATCAAGGATGTGGCGCCGGTGGCGATCCATGCCGATTTGCCCCCTTTCTCCAAACCGGGACAGACCATTGATGTCACAGTATCTGCCATCGGCGAGGCTAAAAGCCTGCGTGGCGGCACCCTGCTGCAGAGCTTCCTGAAAGGGTTGGATGGCCGGGTTTATGCGGTCGCGCAGGGCAGCCTGGTCGTTGGTGGTCTGGGGGCCGAGGGCGCTGATGGCTCCAAGGTGGTAGTCAATACCCCGACAGTCGGGCGGATTGCCAATGGTGCGACCGTGGAGCGGGAGGTGCCCAACTCCTTCAGTCAGGGGGATACCATTACCTTCAACCTCAACCGCCCCGACTTCACCACTGCGCGCCGTCTGGCCGATGTGGTCAACGATCTGGTGGGGCCCAATACCGCTCAGGCGCTCGATGCCACTTCGGTCAAGGTCTATGCCCCGCGGGATCCGGGTCAGCGCGTCTCCTATCTCGCGACCATCGAGAATCTGGAAGTGGATCCGGCCAACGAGGCGGCCAAGATCATCGTCAACTCCCGTACCGGTACCATCGTTATCGGCAGTCAGGTCAAGCTCAAACCGGCGGCCATCAGCCACGGCGGGTTGACGGTGACCATTGCCGAAAACCAGCAGGTCTCCCAGCCCAACCCGCTGGCGGGAGGAGAGACGACGGTGACCAACAACTCGACCATCAATGTCCAGCAGGAGCCAGGGCGGATGTTCAAGTTTGATACCGGGGCGACCCTGGACGATCTGGTCCGGGCAGTCAATCAGGTCGGGGTCGCCCCCGGCGATTTAATGGCCATCCTTGAGGCGCTGCAGCAGGCAGGCGCCATCGAGGGGCAACTGGTCATATTGTAACAAGCGGCAAGTGGTTGCCACGGGTGGCAATGAGGTAAGCAAAATGGCGGAGTTTGACAGCAACAGCGGCATAAATCTCGGGATGGTACAGGACATCAAGAACCTGGACCGTCTGCGCCAGATGAGCCAAAGCAAAGAGGGACAGGCCGAAGCGCTCAAGAGTGCGTCACGCCAGTTCGAGTCAATCTTTACCCAGATGCTGTTTCAGAGCATGCGTCAGGCCAACGGGGTGTTGACTCAGGACAACCCGATGAACAGCAGCTATACCCAGTTCTATGAAGGAATGCTGGATGAGCAGCGGGTTGCCGACATGTCCAGCAAGGGAGGGCTGGGATTGGCTGACATGGTGGCCAAGCAGCTCTCTCCCGAGACCTTTACCCATCAGGATGGACGGGTGCTCAAGATGCCGCAGCGCACCGAACGGACCTACAAACCCTATCAGCCACCCACGGCGGCGGCCGATGATTTGATCGCGGCATCAAAAGTTGGCAAAGATTTTGCTGAAAAAGAGATGACCGAGGGGGCCAAGGAGAGCCATGCACTCACGATGCCCCATCGACCACACCGCAGCATTCCGCCCATGGGGCGTATGGCCAGCGAAGAGGGCGGTGCTACCGGTAGTGGGAGCAAAGCGTTCAATACGCCGGAAGAGTTCGTCAATCGCCTGATGCCGCTGGCCAAGAAAGCGGCAGACAAGCTGGGGTTAAGCCCGGCGGTACTGGTCGCCCAGGCGGCACTGGAGAGCGGTTGGGGCAAACGGGTGATCAAGGATGGCGAGGGGCAGGTGACCCATAACCTGTTTGGTATCAAGGCCGATCCGCGCTGGGAAGGACCCAAGGCGGTGGTCAGCACGCTCGAGTATGAGCAAGGCGTTGCCTCCCGTCAGAAAGCGGCATTTCGCTCCTATGAGTCGTTTGAAGAGAGCTTCAACGACTACGTGGACTTCCTCACTTCCGGCTCTCGCTACAAGGGGGCCCTGGCGAAGGTGGATAGTCCGGATCGCTACTTCGAGGCGTTGCAACAGGCGGGTTATGCCACCGACCCGCACTACGCCAGAAAATTGAAACAGGTATTGCGCAGTGATGCCATTGCTCAATACAACGAGATGGAGCTGTAACGTATGGCAAGCGACTTGCTTGGGATTGGTACATCGGGCGTGCTGGCACAGCAGCGCCTGCTGCAGACCACCAGTAATAATATCGTAAACGTCAATAGCCAGGGCTATGTACGTGAGCGTACGCTGGTGTATACCAACACCATCGGTCTGGGGACCGGTGACATCAAGACCGAGCGGGTGATCAACGACTATATGCAGGGAGAGGTGCGCCGTGATACCTCCGCCTATCACGCCTCTCTGACCCATTACCAGCAGTTGGCTGGCGTTGACAGCTTGCTGGGGGATACCAGCAACAGCGTGGGGGCGGCCATCACCTCCTACTTCAAGTCATTTCACTCTGCCAATGAATCGCCCGCCGAAATTGGTGGGCGCAAGGTGGCGATGACGGAGTTGAGCGGCATGGTCAACCGTTTTCATACCCTCTCGGCGCAGCTCGACAAGCAGAGCGATACCCTCAATACCCGCATCGAAGATGAAACCAAGCAGATCAACAGTCTGCTCACCAGCATCAATGATCTCAACCGGGCTATCATCCGCACCCAGGGCTCACCCGAAGAGAACCTGATGCTGTTTGATCAGCGGGATGAGGCGATCCGCCAGTTGTCAGAGAAGATGGATATTCGCACCGTTGCCCAACCTAACGGCAGCATGCTGGTCAATATGAGCACTGGCCATTCGCTGATCCTCGATGGAGGGGTCGCCCAGTTCAAGGTAATTGCAGGGGATCCTGATTCCCGGGATCAGGAGCTGCAGCTGACCCTGGGGGATAATCAGGCAACCATAGATCACGATACGTTTGGCGGGACCATGGGTGGATTGTTCAAGGCGCGTACCGATCTTGAGCCCACCAAGCGAGAGCTGGGACAGTTGGCCGTAGCGATGGCAGATGCCATGAACCAGCAAAACCGCCTCGGAATGGACCTGGATAACGAGATTGGCGGCGATATCTTCACCCTGCCAACCAGCAATGGATTGCCTTATAGCAGTAACACCGGGACGGTTGGGGCAAATGTCAGCTTTGTACCGGGCAAGGGGACGTCAGTCACTCCGTTTGATTACGAAGTACGTTTTAGCAGCGCCACCGGCTATGAGGTGTTCTCGCTCGACAAGTCGGGCAATCGCACTTCTGTGAGCACGGGGACCATGCCGCCTGCGACCTTTGAGCTACCCGGGCACGGGATCTCGATCGATCTCACCGGTACTCCGGCAGCGGGTGACAAATTATTGCTGCAACCAACCAAAAGCGCGGCCGCGGGCTTGGGGCAACTGATCACCCGACCGGAAGATTTGGCATTGGCATCACCGCTCAAAGCGGAAAAGACCACCAATAATGGCGGCGGTGCTGATATCAAGCTGGGTGGTGTATTTAATACCGGGGCGGGGTCAGGTTTTGGTACCAATACGCTGGACCCGGCGGCGCCGCAGGTGGTCAAAATCGATGCCAACGGTAATTATCAGGTTTTTCAAGCCGATGGAACCACCTTGATCGGCACTGCCCCTGCGAGCAGCAAGGGGCAAAACCTGATGTCGGCTATCGTCAACCCGTTCCCTGCTGGCGCTGCAGTCTATGCCAATCCGACGCAGGTGCCTGGCTATGAGTTCAGTATCACCGGAACGGTGGATGCTAACGACAGCTTCAAGCTCAGTTATAACAGCAATGGTTTTGCCGATAACAGCAATGGCTTGGCTCTGGCCGAGCTGCAAAACAAGGATCTGGTGCGCAAGAGCAGCAATGGTGGGACTACCAACGACAAGATGACCTTTAATCAGGCCTATTCCGGGTTGGTGATGGAAGTGGGTAACAATACCAGTCAGGCAAAAACCTTGCTCAAGGCCAATGAGTCCAAGCTTATTCAGAGCACCGGCATCTTTGAAAGCGTGTCAGGGGTCAATCTGGAGGAGGAGGCGGCCAATCTGATCCGCTTCCAGCAATCCTATGCGGCATCGGCGCAAATCGTCAGCACGGCCAAAACCATTTTCGATACACTGCTCTCTTCCGTGAGGTAATGTCATGCGCATCACCACCAACATGATCTATGACCGGAATATCTATTCCCTCAATAGCGCCAACGAGCGGTTGAATACCGCTTATCAACAGTTGCAAACCGGCAATAAATTTCAGACTGCCGGAGAAGACCCCGCGGGAATGAGCCAGAAGATGGCGCTGACCAAAGAGATTGATCTCTTCAAGCAGTACAGTGTCAATGGCAGCCTGCTGGAGAACAGTCTGGGGCATGAGGAGACGGTATTAACATCGATTAACAATGCGATGCTGAGTGCCCAGACCCTGATCCAGAAGTCAAATAATGGCTCTATCAGCATGGAGGATCGCAAGGCTATTGCCAGTGAACTGGAGGGGCTGCAGCAGCAGATGTTCGACCTGATGAATAGCAAGAACTCCTCGGGTGAATTTATATTTGGTGGCAATCAGAGCAAGACTCAGCCTTATATAAAAGACGCCAATGGAAAATATATTTATCAGGGCGATCCTGGTCAGCGAAATATTCAGTTGTCACCCACAGTACAAATTGCTGCCAATGATTCTGGGCAGGATCTGTTTGAAATTGTGGCGACCAGAAGGACTGCCAGTGCAACCACAGCGAATATCACGGTCGGGATTGGGGATCAGGGTAATTTTGATAATTTTTTCAAATCAAATTACAACTCGGCACTGCCCAGCAATTCCTATACTGTCTCAACCACCATAGGCCCACCGGATACCTATGATATCAAGGATAGTGGTGGCAATACTTTGCAAACGGGTAACTATACACCAGGCACCAAGATCCCGTTTAATGGCCTCGAGTTGACCCTGGATCAGCCGGCTGGTGGCGCAGCCCAGCAGTTTGATCTTAATCCCCCCAAGAATGACAACGTGTTGAACGGGATGTCGGATTTTATTACTGCTTTGCGTGACCCCAGTATTACCGCTGACAACTTTTCGCTGGAGGTGGCTGATGCCACCGTCCATATGAAAAATGCCCGACTGAATATTGATCATGGATTGGGTGAGTTGGGTGGGCGGATGAATAGTCTCGAAGCGGTCATGGACTCCAATGAGGGATTGAGTACCCTTAACGCTGAGGCGAGAGCCAATGTGTCGGAAGCTGATCTCTATGAGGTTATATCGGCTTTGTCCAAAGAAGATGCGGCATTGAGTGCCTCGCAACTCTCTTTCAGCAAAATAAGCCGTCTGACGCTATTTGACTATATTCGTTAAGCATGGCCAGGACTTTCAGCGGCAACCAATTGAACATAGATATAAAAAAGGCTTCGTTGGTGATCTGATTTTATCGCCAAACAGAATCAACACGCGCGAAGCCTATGAACATTCATCTATCTTAAGGGTTGAATACCTTTAAAAGAGCTGTAAAGCAACAGTCGGGATCAAGTGGTTTTTTCCAGATGGTTCTGGTAAATCTGCTGCCACTTGTCCATTTCGTTTTCATCTCCCTGTTGCTGCCAGAATTCGCAGATGGAACTCGCCATCTCGCATGCCATGGCGTGGTCACCGTCACGGCGACTCATCAGGTATTGCCCCAGCCAGCTTTGATACTGTTTCATTGCACGATCTCCTTATCTATTTAAGCCTTGATACTGCAGCTGTGGGCCACCCGTCCGGCAGTGTTGCACCACACTCCACTTTCGCCGCGCGCTGCTTGTTATCGACTCGCTTGTCGTCAATCAGGACTGAGAGCGTATGAGAAAGCGGCGAAAGTGTTAAATTTTGGCCATCACCTTATCACAAAATGGTGTGATATGCAGGCTTTGGGTCCAATTGAGTTATAAACGCGTGCTGTGTGTCCCGACATATCGACTGGGATTGACGGAGGGGGAGGGCACGCAACTTGTGCCACGAGCAGGTTTGTGACCCGTTACTGGGTCACCCGACGGGCCTGCCAATAGCGGCTGTTCCAGTAGACGTTGTCGAGGCGTGAGCGGATCACCCCCTTGCTGGTTGAGGCGTGAATAAACTCGCCGGCACCTGTGTAGACCCCCACATGGTATTGCTGCCAGCCGGTTTTGAAGAAGACCAGATCCCCGTATTGCAGCCGATAGCGATCCACCGGTTTGCCGATGCTGGCCTGGGATTCGGTGGTTCTTGGCAGATTGAAGCCCAGCACCTGACTATAGGCGAGCTGGGTAAAGGCGGAGCAGTCGAGCCCGGTGCGGCTGGCACCGCCCATCCGGTAAGGGACGCCACGCCACTGTTGGTAGAAGCCATCAAAGGCACTGCTCTGTCGGGGAGCTGGGGGGGGGGGCGGCGTGCTGGAACAGGCGGCCAGCAGCAGAGTCAGCAAGGGTAGTAGCAGCTTGCGATACATCGGGCTTTCTCCACGGACGGGTCTACCACGTGAAACATTCATCGAGCGCCAGCCCCTACCAAATCGTTCTGACGGCAGGGGAGCGCGACAACTTTTCCATCATAAACAAGGATCTGGCTCCAGACCTAGTCTTCGAGAGGAAAAATGTAACAGGATATTCAAAAACGCCAACCCGAAGGCTGGCGTCTGTTGTCACTCGCCGTGGCTGATCAGCGGTTTAAGCAGCTCGGCCAGCTTGTAGAAGGTCTGCACCCGGGTGGTGCTGGGGCGCCAGACCAGCCCGATCTCTCGATAGGAGGTCTCTCCGGGCAGCGGGATGGCTACCAGATCGGAGTTGGCAAGAATGCCGGCATCGATGGCCATCTGGGGCAGGAAGGTGGTGCCAAGACCCGCTTCCACCATCTGCACCAGGGTGTGCAGGCTGGTAGCGGCGAACGGGTTGATCTTGCTCTTGTCCCGCAGCCGGCAGGCGCTCACCGCGTGCTCGGTGAGGCAGTGCTCCCGCTCCAGCAGGAAGATGCTCTGGTTGGGCAGCTCCTTGTAGTCGAACGGGGTATGCAGACCGGCCGCCATGCTGGCGGGCATCACCATGTGGAACGGATCCTGGCCGACGGTCTTGCAGTGAAATCCCCCGATCTCGATGGGCAGGGCGAGGATCAGCAAGTCGAGCTGACCCTGTTCCAGCTGCTTGAGCAGATTGCTGGTGGTGTCTTCACGCAGCAACAATTCGAGGTCAGGATAGGTTTTGCTGCACTCTTTCAGCAGCTTGCTGAGCAGGAAGGGGGCTATGGTGGGAATGCAGCCAAGACGTACCGTCCCCTGCATCACACCACCCTGATGTTGCCCGAGCTCCATGAGATCCCGCGCATCGGAGAGCAAATTGCGAGCGCGCTCGACGATTTCCATGCCGACCGGGGTCATAATGAAGCTCTTGTGGTCCCGCTCCACCAGTTGCAGGTTCATCATGTCCTCCAGCGTCTGGATCCCGGTACTCAGGGTCGACTGGCTGACATGACAGGCCTTGGCGGCGCGGTTGAAGTTTTTGTGCTCATCGAGAGCGACCAGATATTGCAGCTGTTTGAGGCTGGGCCAACGTTGCATAGAAAAACCCGATTAATGCTATCTATTTAATTTGATTTAACTAATCTACCACCGGGTCTATAGTTTGTCGCTTGAATTAGATGGACTTGGCTCTAGGTAGCCCAATCCTCACCGGATTGTTCACTTCACATAAAGAGGAATTGAATATGGTATTGGTAGGCCGTCCCGCACCCGATTTTACCGCCGCAGCTGTTCTGGGTAATGGCGAGATCGTTGATTCATTCAACCTGTCATCCCACATCAAAGGCAAAGCTGCCGTTGTCTTCTTTTATCCGCTCGATTTCACCTTCGTCTGCCCGTCCGAGCTGATTGCCTTCGATCACCGTTATGAAGAGTTTCAGAAGCGTGGCGTGGAAGTGATCGGTGTTTCCATCGATTCCCAGTTCTCCCACAATGCATGGCGTAACACCAAAGTGGAAGATGGCGGTATCGGTCAGGTCAAGTACCCGCTGATCGCCGACGTGAAACACGAAATCTGCAAAGCCTATGACGTTGAGCATCCGGAAGCCGGCGTGGCGTTCCGTGGCTCCTTCCTGATCGACAAGAACGGTGTCGTTCGTCACCAGGTTGTCAACGATCTGCCGCTGGGCCGCAACATCGACGAGATGCTGCGCATGGTCGACGCCCTGCAGTTCCACGAAGAGCACGGCGAAGTGTGCCCGGCTCAGTGGGAAAAAGGCAAAAAAGGTATGCAAGCCTCTCCGGACGGCGTTGCCAAGTACCTGTCCGAGAATGCTGACTCCCTGTAATCGAGTCGTACTCTCCTTGAAGAACCGGCGTCTTGGCGCCGGTTTTTTTATACCTGTGAGTCATCTATCCCCCTGATATCGCCGGTCACACTCTTCTCGTTCCATCGTTCCATCGTTCCATCGTTCCATCGTTCCATCGCTCTCCTCGCTATTCCAAGCAGCCGTTCGCTGGCGTACTCGTTGTTTCGAAATGAGGTGCTGCCCCTATGGCTGGATGGGGGATATGCCGACAGATAAACATGAGCCATAAAAAAAGCGCGCCATAGGCGCGCTCAGTTCACAAGTGGAGGCGTTATTCCTCAAAGATCCCGAAGTGATCCTTGGCGAAATTGACCCGCTGCTCCACGTTCATCTTAACCTGCCCCAGTTTCTCGATGGTCTTGAGGTTGGGCACCAGGCCGCGACCGTTGGCGATCTGGATGGCCAGACCAGGACGGGCGTTGAGCTCCAGCAGCATGGGGCCGCGGAACTTGTCCAGCACCATGTCGGTACCGATATAGCCCAGACCCGACATCTCGTAGCAGGAGGCGGCCAAGGTGAGCAGGGTATCCCAGTGGGGCACCTTGAGCTCATAGAGGTCGAGGCCGGTATCCGGGTGGTGACGCAGTGGATTGCCAAACTGCACCGCCCGCAGGGCACGACCGGTACGCAGGCACAGACCCACCCCCACGGCGCCCTGGTGCAGGTTCGCCTTGCCATCGGAGGCAGCGGTGGAGAGGCGCATCATCGCCATCACCGGGAACCCCTTGAAGATGATGACCCGGGCATCGGGTACCCCTTCAAAGGAGTAGCCGTCGAACACATCATCAAAGTTGATGAGGCCTTCAACCAGCGCCACGTCGGGCTTGCCGCCGAGGGAATAGAGCCCCGCCAGAATGTTGGAGACATGGCGCTCCAGATCCTGACCGGTAGAGGCGCTGCCGTTGGGCTTGTAGAAGAGGCCATCTTCCTGACGCAGGATCACCAGGATCCCCTTGCCGCCCGAGCCACGGGCCGGCTTGATGCAGAAGCCCGGCCAATCTTTTACCAGCTCGGTGATGCGACCCACATCGTGCTGGGCACGGATGGTACCGATCAGCTCAGGCACGGTGACCCCTGCATCCAGCGCAATTTGCTTGGTCTGCAGCTTGTCATCCACCAGCGGATAGAGGCTGCGCGGATTGTAGCGGCTGATGTAGGAGTGGTTGCGCTTGTTCATGCCGAGGATGCCTGATTGCGACAGGCTCCACGGGGTAGTGTATTTTTCCCAGAACCACATCGGTTACTTGTCCTTACCCGGGGTGACGCCAGATTTCATCTCGTCCACCAGCGGCTTGAAGCGCTTCAGTTCGCTCAGCTTGTAGCCGGTGTAGTTACCCATCAACAGCACGGTCGCCATCAGCACCAGCTGCAGGCCGAGGAAGTTGAAGGTGAGGTGACGGATCAGTTCATTATCCATGGCCAGATAGGCGATGACGGCAACCAGCAGAGAGCCACCGCCCTGGCGGAACACCTCTTTCGGGCCCTCTTCTTCCCACAGGATGGACATCCGTTCGATGGTCCAGGAGAGGATGATCATCGGGAAGAAGGTGATCTTCATCCCGTCGGTCAGCCCCAGCTTGAAGGCGAACGCGGAGAAGATACCGATCATCGAGATAACCATGATGATGATGGCCGATATTCGGGCGACCAGCAGCAGGTTAAGCCGAGACAGATAGGAGCGAATGATGAGACCTGTGCCGACGATCAGCAGGAAGCCGATGAGGCCGGTGACCAGCGAGGTCTGGATAAAGGCGACCGCGATCAGCACCGGCATAAAGGTACCGGAGGTCTTGATCCCCACCAGAACCCGCAGGAACACCACCATCAGCACGCCGATCGGGATCAGCAGCAAGCCCTTGAACAGGGTCTGCTCTTCCAGTGGCAGGCTGTGGATGGAGAAGTTCATCATCTCTGATTTTTCGAACTTCTGCGCCAGTGCAACGCTCACCGGCTGCTCTTGCTCGATCATCGAGAAGCTGACACGGGAGTTGTGACCACCGGTCACGTCCAGCAGGGCGCCGGAGTTGTATTCCCACAGCAGCAGGTTGGCAGGGCGGCCCTGCTCACCAGTCTGCGGGTTGAACAGCTTGTAGTCGGTCGGGCTGTTGAACACCTGCAGGTAATCCACCAGCTCCTGACGACGGCGACCATCTTCCAGGCTCAGGGCGTGGACGACGCGGGTCGGTACATCAGCATTGTTGAGCAGCTCGGCGATCAGGTTGGCGCGGCTCTTGTGCTTTTTCAGCAGTTCGGCGTTCTGCTCCTGCTTCTCGATCTCCTTGATGATCTCGCGAGTCAGGGTGTAGCCGTCGGCAGAGCGCTCCTGGGCCCGCTCGAGGATCTGCTTCATCGCGGTGGCATAAGGCTCACTTTCGATCTGCTTCTCGATGGCGGGCGGCTGCGGATTGGCGGCCGGTTTGGCGTGGGCATCCGCCATCATGTCGACGCGGTAGTAGAGCTCCTGACGGCCAGAAGCGGTGCGGATGGACCACTCGGCGCGGGCATCGCCATCTTTCTCGACAAAGGAGAGTCCGTAGCCCGGGCTGGCGGCGTTCTCGTTCATCAGGGTGAAACCGGGCTGGGTGCCCGGAATGGCCAGAGAGGCGATCACCGGCTCACCGGTCGCCTCGAACTCCAGCTTGGCTTCGATGGACCAGATCTGGCGCTTTTCACCGGGCGTCAGCGGGACATCCAACGCGATATGGTGATAGATCGTCATCCCCAGGCCGACAATGTACAGCAGGGCTACCAGCAAATAGAACGGCTTACGGGAAACCATGGATTATTTCACATCCTTGAGCTTGGGTTTGGGTTGGATATATTCGCGGGCCACATCAACCACGGCGATGTCTTTCAAAAATTCGCGACCCAGCAGCACAGGGAAGGTCATGTCGCTACGGTCTTTCAGGGTAAATTCGGCTTTCTCGGTCATGTCGCCAATGCGCACGGCCAGACGCACCACCGGACGGCGGTCCAGATCGTCGGCAGAGGCCTGACGCACCCGCACATGGCGCACCAGCGGCGCTTCGATCTGAATCTTGTCGTCCACTTCCTGATGGCTCAGGAAGAAGCGCACCCAGTTTTTGCCGTTGCGCTCGAAAATGGTGATCTCCTGCGCACTGATGGAGGAGGTGGTCGCACCGGTATCGACCCGCGCCTGGAAGGCGTCGTTGGCCGCATCAACCCAGATCCACTCGGCTTCACCGACCATCAGCTTGCCATCGATGGTGTGACCCTGATTGGGGGCCGGGCACTTTTCGGTGGGGATGGCCATCGGCTTGGGCGGCTCGGAGGGGAGGGTGGCGAGCTTGTGGTCTACTTGCTTGACGGACTCTTTCATATTGGTGACATCAGTGTTGAGCTGAACCAGCAGGTGCTGTTGCTGCACATACTGCTTCTGTTGCTGTTCCATGGATGTTTGCAGGCGCTGCTCGCTCTGGCTCAGCTCGCTACGAAACTCGGCCAGCGTCAGAGCAGGGACCTGAGGCGCTTTTTCCATATTGACACACCCGCCGAGACTAAGCAGGGAGAGCAGGGTCATTCCTTTTAATTTGCTTTTCATGTCATTCATTTAACTGTGCTTCCTGGAATTGGGTCAGTGTAACTTCCACAGCCGCCATCGGCTAGTCTTTGGCCTTTCTGGCAATCAGTACGGCACGTTTCGGTGCCGGGTGTCCTTCTACCGTGAGTGCGGGATTGGTTGGATCCAGATAATCACTCAGGGATTCATTAATCATCCAGTCGGTACGACGCTGTTCGTCGGTGCTGGTCATATTCTCGTCTACTATCCGCACGTCGGTGAAGCCGCAGCGCTCGACCCACAGCTTGAGGGCGCGGCTTGAGGGAATAAACCAGACGTTGCGCATCTTGCCGTAACGATCGGTGGGCATCAGCACGTCGTTGACCCCGCCGTCAATCACCAGGGTCTCCAGCACCAGCTCGCCGTCGTCCTTGAGCTGGTTGCGCAGCTGCTCGATGTGCTCGATGGGGGATTTGCGGTGATAGAGCACCCCCATGGAGAAGACGGTGTCAAAGGCACGCAGCTCCGGCAACTCCTGAATACCGAGCGGCAATAGATGGGCACGCTGATCATTGCCCGCGAAGTGGCGAATGGCCTCGAACTGGCAGAGGAACAGCGGGCTTGGGTCGATGCCGACCGCAAGCCGAGCTCCTTCACCGACCATGCGCCAGAGGTGATAGCCGCTGCCGCAGCCCACATCCAGCACGTAACGGCCTTCGAGCGGGCTGATATGGGGCAGCACCCGCTCCCACTTCCAGTCAGAGCGCCACTCGGTATCGATGTGGATGCCGTGCACGATGAACGGCCCTTTGCGCCAGGGCATGAAGTGGCGCAGCAGGCTCTCGACCTTCTTGCGTTCACCTTCGCCAAGGCTCTCGGCCGAGCCGATTTCGACCCGGTTTTTCAGCTCGACGTGGTTGGGGGCGACGACCGGCAGCTTGTTGAGGGCGCGATTCCAGCGCGGCAGATCGCCGTGCTGGTTATCATGTTGCCAGGCGTGCAGCTGGGCGGGCAGGGTATGCAGCCAGTGGCTCAGCCGGTTTTTGGCGATCAGTTGATAGAAATTGGCAAAGTCGATCATGGCTGGGCGTCGCTGGATTTGATGGCAATCATGGAGCCGAAGTTGAAGCACTGGAACCAGAGATCCTGATGGACGAAACCGGCATCCCGCAGACGGGCCTGATGCACCGGCAGGCTGTCGGTGCGCATCACGTTCTCAAGGGCAGTGCGTTTCTGGCTGATCTCCAGCTCGCTGTAGCCATTGGCCCGCTTGAAGTCGAGATGCAGATCGATCAGCAGCTCGTTGACCGGTTCATCTTCGAAGCGGAACTTTTCGCTCAGGATCAGGATCCCGCCCGGGCGCAGCCCATCGTGAATGCGCTGGATCAGGGCGGCCCGTTTCTCTGGCTCGACAAATTGCAGAGTGAAGTTGAGTACCACCACGGAGGCATTCTCAATCTCGATGTCGCAGATATCCGCCTCCACCAGCTCCACCGGCACCTCGGATTTGAAACCGGAGAGGTGGGCGCGGGCGCGCTCGATCATCGGATGGGAGAGATCCACCGCGGTGATGCGGCAGCCGGGCTGGCTGACATGGCGACGCATCGCTTGGGTCGCGGCGCCCAGTGAGCAGCCGAGATCATAGAGTCGGCTCTCGGGTTGGGCGTAGCGGGCGGCCATCATGCCGATGGCAGAGATGATGTTACTGTAACCCGGCACCGAGCGCTGGATCATATCGGGAAAAACGTCGACGACCTGTTCGTCAAAACAGAAGTCTCCCAATCGGGCGATCGGGGCGGCAAAAATTTGATCTTTGGTATGCATGCTGGCGCAACCTGACAGTCGGGACATCACCCGGCTGTATTGTTCAATTGAGTCGTTGGGTGACACCCATCAGAGTAGATTTATCACCTGTTTACGAACGGGGTGGCTGGTCGTGAAATCCTTTGGACCTGTCCTGTTCGTACGGGCCATGTTCCGGACCCTTACTTGGGGCGGTAGTGTAGAGGATTGATGGCCATTTGTCTTGACGCCAGGGCTTGCCACGCCACAAAAAAGCACTTTTTTTGCAGCGAAACGATGGCCGCAGAATGGGTTGGCTAAAAGCGCAGCACTCCCTGCCGTGCGCGATCGTTTTCCCCCGGCCAGGGGGCCATCTCCTGCTCCAGCAAGCGGGTGACCTGACGGGCCAGCTCGGGGGCCTGGGCGTTGTCGGCAGTATGTATATAGAGGTAGAGGTCCTTGCCCTCCGCGAGCCACTGGCGCCAGTGGGGGAGCCAGCTGGGCAGGAAGGGGTGATTGGCCGCCGGATCCGGCAGGCCGATAAAGCGCACCATGGGGGCGTTGGCGGTGGCCAGCAGATGCACCGGTAGGCGCGGTTTCTTGCCCTGGGCATCGACAAGGGCTGGCGTGGTTGCTGGCACCGAGAAGAGTGGCCGGCTGTCGAGCATCACCCGGTTCACACCCTGTTCCATCAGCAGCCGGTTCAAGGCCCGCTCGGCCTCCCCCTTGGCGAAAAAGTCGGGGTGACGCACCTCGAGGGCGTAGCGAAACGCCCGCGGCAGCCGATCGATGAAGGCCGCCAGTCTGGCCAGCCCCTCTGGCCCAAAACGGGCGGGCAACTGCAGGGTGAGCAGCCCCAGCTTGTCGTGCAGCGGGGCGAGCAGGCGAATAAAGTCGGCGACTTGTTTGTCTGCGCTCACCAGATCGCTCTGGTGGCTGATGGTTTGCGGAAATTTGAAGTTGAAACGAAAGTGATCGGGCACCGCATCGGCCCAGCGCTGTACCGTGTCCGGTGTCGGCAGGGCGTAGAAGGTGGTGTTGCCCTCCACCGAATTGAACACGGTGGCGTAGTGGGCGAGGTGTTCGGCAGGCTTGGCGCCAAGGCCCAGCAACTGGCCGGGCCAGCTGGGGTGGTACCACTGTGGCAGGCCCAAATAGAGGCTCATGGTGGCTAATCTCTTCGCTCTTGGTGCATTCGTGCCGATTTTTTGCCCGCTTTTTGCCATCGAGTGCAAAAAACTGGCGAAAGGAGGCTGCTGGCCATTTTACCCAAAAGGGGGTTTTCCTCTATAATGCCAGCCCTTTTGTTTTTCAATTTCTTGTGACCCATGCCTATCTACGAATATCGTTGCGACGTCTGTGGCCATGAATTGGCAAAACTGCAAAAGCTTTCCGATGCCCCCCTGACCGACTGTCCGGCCTGTAGCAAGCCGAATCTGGTCAAGCTGATATCGGCGGCAGGCTTCCGGCTCAAGGGAACCGGATGGTACGAGACTGATTTCAAACCGGGTAAGAAAAAGAATCTGGCCAGCTGTGAGACAGACGGTGCTTGCCAGTCGTGCCCGGCGGCCTAAGGTTAACCGTCTCTCTACAATTTCGAAGGAAGAAGTCCATGCGCTCTATCTATTGCGGACAGGTCAATGAGGCCCATGCAGGGCAGACCATTACATTGTGCGGTTGGGTTCATCGTCGTCGTGATCTCGGCGGTCTGATCTTTATCGATATGCGCGACCGGGAAGGGATCGTTCAGGTGTTCTTCGATCCGGACAAGCCGGACGCGTTCGCCCTGGCCTCCGAGCTGCGCGGCGAGTTCTGCATCCAGGTGACCGGCGTGGTGCGCACCCGTCCCGAGTCCCAGCGCAACAGCGACATGGCCACTGGCGCCATCGAAGTGTTCGCCCACGAACTCAACATCATCAACCGTGCCGAGCCGCTGCCGCTGGACTTCAATCAGGTCAACAGCGAAGAGATCAGCCTCAAGTATCGTTACCTGGATCTGCGTCGTCCCGAGATGGCCAAGTACCTGAAGACCCGTGCCAAGGCCAGCGCCTTCGTACGCCGCTTCATGGACGAGCACGGCTTCCTCGATATCGAGACCCCGATGCTGACCAAGGCCACCCCGGAAGGTGCCCGTGACTATCTGGTGCCGAGCCGCGTGCACAAGGGCAAGTTCTACGCCCTGCCGCAATCACCCCAGCTGTTCAAGCAGTTGCTGATGATGTCCGGCTTCGATCGCTACTACCAGATCGTCAAGTGCTTCCGTGACGAAGACCTGCGTGCCGACCGCCAGCCGGAATTCACCCAGATCGACGTGGAGACCTCCTTCATGACCGCGCCGCAGGTGCGTGAAGTGATGGAAGAGATGATCCGCAAACTGTGGCTGCACATCCTGAACGTGGATCTGGGCGACTTCCCGATCATGACCTTCGACGAAGCCATGCGTCGCTACGGCTCCGACAAGCCGGACCTGCGTCTGCCGATGGAGCTGGTCGATGTGGCCGATCTGCTGACCGCCGTCGAGTTCGCCGTGTTCGCCGGCCCTGCCAACGATCCGAAAGGCCGCGTGGCTGCCCTGAAAGTACCGGGCGGCGCCGAGCTCTCTCGCAAGCAGATCGACGAGTACACCAAGTTTGTCGGCATCTACGGTGCCAAGGGCCTGGCCTGGATGAAGGTCAACGAAGCGGCCAACGGTATCGAAGGCGTGCAGTCTCCGGTTGCCAAGTTCCTCTCTGACGCCATCGTGCGCGAGATCCTGGCCCGTACCGGCGCGGCCGACGGCGACATCATCTTCTTCGGTGCCGACTCCAAGAAAGTGGTCTGCGATGCCATGGGCGCCCTGCGTCTGAAAGTGGGCCGTGATCTGGGTCTGCTGGAGAACAGCTGGAAGCCGCTGTGGGTCATCGACTTCCCGATGTTCGAGGAAGATGGCGAAGGCGGTCTGGCTGCCATGCACCACCCCTTCACCGCGCCGAGCAACATGAGCCCGGCCGAGCTGAAAGCCAATCCGGTGGGTGCTTACGCCAACGCCTACGACATGGTGATCAACGGCTACGAAGTGGGTGGCGGCTCTGTCCGTATCCACAACAGCGAGATGCAGGCCACCGTGTTCGACATCCTGGGGATCACCCCGGCCGAGCAGCGCCTGAAGTTCGGCTTCCTGCTGGATGCCCTGAAGTACGGTACCCCGCCGCACGCCGGTCTGGCCTTCGGTCTGGACCGTCTCAGCATGCTGCTGACCGGCACAGAAAACATTCGGGACGTCATTGCCTTCCCGAAAACCACTGCGGCCGCCTGTCTGATGACCGACGCCCCCAGCCTTGCCAACGCCGCCCAACTGGGCGAGCTGGCGATTGCAACCACCGTCAAGGGTGATGAGTAAGCCCTTCCGGGCACCGGAGGTCGCGTAGCGGCCTCCCTGTTCCCCTTGCGTTAGCAATGACGTGTGTTACTGAAATTTCAAAAATATAACGGAGAGTCTCTATGGCAGGTCACAGTAAATGGGCCAACATCAAACACCGCAAGGCCGCTCAGGATGCCAAGCGTGGCAAGATCTTCACCAAGCTGATCCGCGAAATCACTACCTCCGCGCGTCTGGGTGATGCCGATCCGGCCAACAACCCGCGTCTGCGTGCTGCGGTGACTGCCGCCCTGACCAACAACATGACCCGCGACACCATCAACCGTGCCATCCAGCGTGGCGCCGGTGGTGGCGATGGCGAGCAGCTCGAGACCATCGTATACGAAGGTTACGGCCCGGCCGGCTCTGCCGTCATGGTTGAGTGTCTGACTGACAACCGCAACCGTACCGTAGCCGAAGTGCGTCACGCCTTCAGCAAGTGCGGTGGCAACCTAGGTACCGACGGCTCCGTCGCCTATCTGTTCAGCAAGAAAGGTCTGCTGACTTTCGTTGGCGTGGACGAAGATGCCCTGATGGACGCCGCGCTGGAAGCGGGTGCCGATGACGTGGTGACCGAAGAGGATGGCACCATCGAGGTGTACACCACCCCGAACGACTTCGGTACCGTGCTGGACGGTCTGGAAGCTGCCGGCTTCAAGGCCCAGAGCGCCGAAGTGACCATGATCCCCTCCACCGAAGCGGAGCTGGATGCCGAGACCGCGCCCAAGCTGATGCGCCTCATCGACATGCTGGAAGATCTGGACGACGTGCAGGAGGTGTACCACAACGGTTCCATCTCCGACGAAGTGGCCGCGACCCTGTAATCGCGCTCACACTCCTTGCAAATGGCAGCCAGATGGCTGCCATTTTTTTATCGTGTCACAGCCAAAAAGCTTGGCTTGTCATACGTTGTCTCCTTGCAACAATCGGCGCTCCATTTAACTCATCTTTTCTTCGTTCCCACCCGGCTCACAGTTTTCGATTTATTTTTGCCGCCAGCTGCTGGTTGCCTCTCTTATTCATCTTTGGTACATCGAAAACCCTTTATACAGTGTGGATAGCTTGCTGCGGCTATAACGTTCTGGTGAACGAACAACCATCGCCATGGATTAACTATCGGTTGGGGTGACGTCATTTGGTATCGATATAGACATCAAGCGCACATCAGCAGTTATTTTCATTATATGGAGCCAGGTTGCTTATGCCGTCAGTGTTCAAGATAAACGTCGTGCCCTTTGTCTTTATATTGGCATTAGCCTTCGCTCTGTTATTTAACTGGCCGATATTTCTGCATCTATACGATATTTTATCCCAGCTCGAACGATATAAAACAGGTTTTGTCATATCGTTGCCCATCGTGCTGATCGCTGCGCTCAATTTTGTATTTGTGCCATTTTCGGTTCGCTATCTGATAAAACCCTTCTTTGCATTGCTGTTCGTTACCAGCTCCATCGCCAGCTATACCATGTTGAAATATGGGGTGCAGTTTGACAGGACGATGATCCAGAATGTATTTGAAACCAATCAGAGCGAAGCTCTCTCCTATATCAGCTTGCCCATCGTTACTTGGGTGGTATTAACAGGATTCCTGCCGGCGATCCTGCTCTTCTTCGTGAAAATTGAATATGCCAGTCGCTGGTATAAAGGGCTGCTCTACCGTGCGTTGTCGATGTTGGCCTCACTAGTGGTCGTTGCCACGGTGGCGGTATTTTATTATCAGGACTATGTCTCGGTCGGTAGAAACAATACCAGCCTGAAGCGGGAGATTGTGCCGGCCAACTTCGTCAACAGCACCACCAAATATTTCTACAACCGTTATCTGGCAAAGCCCATTCCCTTTACCACTATCGGTGATGATGCCACCAGGGTGGTAAAAGAGGATAAGCCTACTCTGATGTTTCTGGTATTGGGCGAGGCGGCCCGCAGCATGAATTACTCGATGAATGGCTATGCCAGAGAGACCAACCCATTTACCAGCGAAGTAGGCGGGGTGATCTCTTTCAAGGATGTGCGCTCTTGCGGCACGGCAACGGCTGTATCGGTACCCTGCATGTTCTCGAATATGGGGCGCAAAGAGTTTGATGGCAATCAGGCGCGTAATTCGGAAGGGCTCCTGGACGTGCTGCAAAAGGCGGGCATATCCATCTACTGGAAAGACAATAACAGCGACTGCAAAGGTGTTTGTGACCGGGTGCCCAATATCAAGATCCAGCCTGCGACCTATCCCGAGTTGTGCAAGGGCGATACCTGTTATGACGAGGTGCTGCTGCAGGGAGTGGAGCAGGAGGTTGCCAATATGAAGGGGGACAAGCTGCTGGCTTTCCACTTGCTCGGTAGCCATGGCCCAACCTACTACAAGCGTTACCCGGCCTCACAGCGGCAGTTTGTTCCGGACTGTCAGCGCAGCGATATCGAGAACTGCACCAATGAAGAGCTGGTCAATACCTATGACAACACCATCCGTTATGCCGATTTTGTCATTGCCCAGCTGATTGCCAGGCTGAAGCAGTATGAGGGGCAATACAATACGGCGCTGCTCTATATCTCCGACCATGGTCAATCTCTCGGAGAGAGCGGGCTTTATCTGCATTCGGCTCCTTATCAGATTGCACCCGATGAGCAGACACGTATACCTATGCAGTTCTGGGTATCACCTGGTTTTGCCAAAGAGAAAGGGCTGGATATGAACTGTTTGCGGGAAAATGCCGACAAGGTCAGCTACTCGCAGGACAACCTATTTCCCTCCATGCTTGGTATATGGGATGTCAAAACGGCAGTTTATAAGCAAGGACTGGATCTATTCAGTCAATGCCGGATAAAACAATAACCTTATCCATTAAAACAGGCGGCTATGGCTGCCTGTTTTTTATTAAAATTTCATACAACTTTTAGCTAAGGGTATCTGGAGCCACTTAGAAATAGTTTATTGTTCTAGTCTCCCCAAATTCCCTTTCTAAATTACAACACTTCAAATTGATTGCAATGTGGCATTGATAATACTCGCCGCAGTTATAGTTTCTGTTGACCAATTATTTTGGTAATAAAAATGAAAGGGCATTCCTTTTATGTTCGAACAAAAGTCGAGCTTGTTGTTAATGGATGTTTATTTGCCACACATAGTCACAATTAGCTACATATTATCACACGGTTATCATTGACCCTGGAGTATGGTCAAAGGATTAGCATCCTCAACATATTCATCATCACGTAGCGGGAGTGAAATTGTATGAGGGTTATGCTGTTTATCTCAGTCTGTTTTATTTGGGGCACAACCTGGCTTGCCATGGCTATTGCCGGCGAGTCGATCCCCTCGCTGGCTGCGACAGCACTGCGTTTTATGGTGATGTCACCCATATTGATTGTTCTTGCCCTAAAAAGTCAGGTACCGCTGCTGTTTCCAAGAGAAAAATGGCATTACATACCGGTGATCGCCATCTTCTATTTTGCCATCCCATTCTGGTTCATGATTGAAGGGGAGAAATATATCTCGTCCGGTTTGGCATCCATCATCTTCAGCTATATGCCCATCACGATTATGTTGCTGTCATACCTTATGGCAAGGCAACGCTTCACACTACGCCAGATAATGGCTTTGCTGGTCACTCTGGCGAGTTTGGCTGGCATCATCGCCATAGAGTCCGGGATTTCCGGCAGCAACTATCTGGTGGGGATTGCCTTGCTCAGCGGAGCTGTCTTGCTGCATGGGTGCATATACATACTGAAACAGCATCGGTTCGAGCAGATCCACGTTTTGACCTTCAGCGCTATCCCAAGCGGGGTCGCTTCCATATTGCTACTGTTTGCGAGTCTGGCAATGGAGCAAACGCTGGTATCAGAGGTCTCCCTCTCGTCGTCACTGGCTGTGTTCTATCTGGGCAGTGTTGCCGGGGTAGGGGGGATAGTGGCCTATTTCAAGCTCAATACGCTGGTCACTCCCTTCAAGGCATCACTCTGTTTTCTGGTCTTTCCGGTGATTGCGGTGGGGCTTGAAGCCATGGTGGCGGGGCGTATGCTCTCTTCCTTTTCGCTGCTCTTCACATTGCCGCTGGCATGCGGCATCTATCTGTTGCTCAAACCCGAGCAAGCGAGTCGTGATGAGGGCGAGATTGCCACTCAGCGCCGTGTTGGTTGATGTAAGCGCTGCGCGATCAATTGCCAATAAAAAAGCCCGCGCAGTGCGCGGGCTTTCTATTTCTACTCAGGCGAGATTACTTGGACTTCTTCTTGCCTTCGGCTTTGGCTTCAACCGGTGCAGCAGCTACCGGAGCGGCTTCGGTGAAGGGACGGCCGTAGTAGGAGTCCAGCAGAACCTGCTTCAGCTCGCTGATCAGCGGGTAGCGCGGGTTGGCGCCGGTGCACTGGTCATCGAAGGCTTCGATGGACAGCTGGTCAACCTTGGCCAGGAAGTCAGCCTCGGCAACGCCAGCTTCGCGGATGGAGGCCGGGATACCCAGGGTAGCCTTCAGCTCGTCCAGCCAGGTCAGCAGCTTCTCGATCTTGGCAGCGGTGCGGTCACCGGCAGCAGTCAGACCCAGGTGGTCAGCGACTTCGGCGTAACGACGACGAGCCTGCGGACGGTCGTACTGGGAGAACGCAGTCTGCTTGGTCGGGTTGTCGTTCGCGTTGTAGCGGATGACGTTGCTGATCAGCAGGGCGTTAGCCAGACCGTGCGGAATGTGGAACTCGGCACCCAGTTTGTGAGCCATGGAGTGGCACACACCCAGGAAGGCGTTGGCGAACGCGATACCGGCGATGGTGGC